>NZ_BKGB01000020.1:0-72475 GCF_008980925.1 Acinetobacter sp. TUM15071
GATTCGTCATCATCAAGCTAGGTCGGCTATATTACTCTAAATTTCTTTAAAGTCAACAGGTAATTTAGATATTTTCAAAACTTATTCTCAAACCCAAAAATTTAACCCTTAAGCCAAATCCTTGTTTCTCAACAAGTTTTTATCTACATCACCGCCGATGGATGTGCATTCTACAGCATTTCAGACCAGACACAACCCCATTTTTCAAATAATCTTAAATTATTAAATCAAGCGATTATTTTTTGAACTGAACAGTTACTTTTAATGCCTTTTCTTTATGTTTAAGAACTTTTTTTAAACAATTAAGTCCAGTAGAATATGTCTCTTGCTTCACATTTTTTGGCACTTTTGATTGAAAATACGGTTTGGTCGTAAAAAAGCTCGTTCTTTATTACTTGCTGCATTATTTGCTGCGAGCCCGCTTTGCTATGCCATTTCAACGCATAACTTCTATGAGCTGGCTTTATCTATATTAAGTTATAGTAAATGGTCGAACACCAGTCGCCCGACAATTTGCGTGATCGATAATCAAGATGCGGCAAATCAGTTTCAGGCCAATATTCGTCAGCTTGCTTATGAGTATCAAGTTCAGGCTGTGACGGCTAAAGATTTTCCCAAAACAGAATGTCATGTGGCCTATTTCACAATAACACCGCCTCAACAACAGCAAAACTTAATTCAGGCGTATCCGTCTCGTTCATTATTGTCGTTAAGTACCAATAATCCAGCCTGTGAAGTCGGTAGTATTTTCTGTTTATACAATAAGAAGACATTTTCTACTTTTAAGGTGAATTTGGATGCGTTGAGCTATTCCAAAGTACATATTGATCCTCGTGTTTTACTCTTAGCAAAGAATGCGGGGTAGACATAGTGATTTCAAACTTATATCAATCCACATCCTTACACGCATTATTCCGTAAATCACAATTTGCGATCTTTGCCATTACCTTTGTCATCTGCTCTTTTACTTTTGCCACCATTTCTATGTTCACTATGGAAACGTATGCAAAACAAAATTTGCAGCTATTAAGTCAAACCGTATTGGAGCGTGTGCAACCTGCGGTCGTGTTTAGAGATAAAGGGGCAATTGATCAAATCCTTGATGATTATACAAGTGAACATGCGATACGCAGCATTCATGTTTATGATCCTCAACAGAAATTGTTAGCCGAAAGTACCAAAAAAATTGCGCATACCTCAGTGATGCAGGATTTAATGGATCGATGGTTTTTACATGACCCAGTTAAATTGATTGTGATTCATCATAAAAAGAAAGTTGGGGAATTAGTACTCTATGGTAGTTCAGAGAATATTTTACATTTTCTAAAAACCATTATTATTGGTCTTGCAATTTCGATGTTTTTCATCGTGATTGCTTTACTTTGGTCAGTAAACATTACTTATCGCCAGATTATGCAAGCGATCAAACCATTAACGCATATCGCGCAATTGGTCAGTGATCAAAAAGCCTATAATTTGCGTTTTCCAAACAACCACATTCATGAATTTCAGAATTTAAATACCGTATTTAACGAACTGTTAGAAGAAATCCAAATTTGGCATACACATCTGCAAAAAGAAAATCGACAACTTTCATTCCAAGCACATCATGACCAATTGACGAGCTTGCCAAATCGTCATTATTTTTACCAAGAATTATTTAATATTTTTGAAAACCCACAATATCGTCATAGCTCAGCTTTGTTATTTATCGACAATAATAAGTTCAAAGTCATTAATGACGAATATGGACATTTAGCTGGCGATGCCGTTTTAAAAGAAATGGCAACTCGTTTAAGACTTTCTGTCCGCTATGAAGATTTCATTGCGCGTTTAGGCGGTGATGAGTTTGCCATCATCTTGCATTCAATTCACCATACAGATCATTTAAGGACAATTGCTGAAGGCGTGCTCGCAAGTTGCGAACAACCTTTAGAGTTTAACGGACAAACGATTCATTTCGGTTTTAGCTTAGGGGTTGCTTTTTCTCAGTTTGCAGAGAATCCAGAGGATTTGATTATGCAAGCCGATCAAGCCATGTATAAAGCTAAGAGTTTAAATCCACATTGGTTTCTTTATAAACCAGAAATTTAGGACATGTTATGCGCACTCACACCATTAAAATTTCATTTATTGCGTTACTCTGCCTAACATTGGCTGGCTGCTTGAGTTTTGGCCCGTTGAAGTATCGTCAGGTCAAAATGCTTAAGAAAGAAGGCTTCGTTCTAACAGATGAGGGCTGGACACTTGGTCTGCCTGAACGTTTGTTATTTGACTTTAATACATCAGAGATCAAACCTGAACATCAAAAAGAAATTGTTCGTTTGGCAACTCAATTGAACAAATATGACCTAGAGAAATTAAAAATCGTAGGCCATACCGATGATATCGGCAATCCAGAGTACAACCAAAAACTCTCTGAGGAACGTGCTCAAAGTGTTTCAACCATCTTTATTGCTCAGGGTTTCAAGCAAAATAATTTAACTGTGGTTGGTCGTGGTTCACATCAGCCATTTGTTCCAAATACCTCTGATGAAAACCGCGCCAGCAACCGCCGCGTTAATGTCATCATTATCCCATAAGCACATCGCTTCAATAAAAAACCGACTCAATGCAGTCGGTTTTTTATTTAAATTAATTCAATAATATCGATTGTCGGTGGAACTCGAAAACGAAACGGTACCCCGACCATTCCAGTACCTACCGTAACAAAAACATCCGCGTGTTCGTGTGTGTAGAAACCTTTCTTGTGTCCCAAAATAGAAACCCGTTTCATAATATAACTGGTAATCCATGGTAGCTCGATTTGTCCGCCATGCGTATGCCCTGAAAGCATCAACGGACGCGTTGGTAATTCAGGGACCATATCAACAGTGTCAGGGTTATGGGACAAAATCAACCAAGGCTTATCTTGTGGTAAATCTGGCATAAAACGCATATTCGCCTTCCCTGCCCATAAATCTCCAATGCCGATCAAACGAAACTCATCAAAATCAACAATTTTCCCTTCGATATCGATGACATCGTTTTGTTCCAGTGCTTTACTCAATAATGCCTGAATTGGAGGACCTGGATATTGTTCATCATGATTGCCAGGTACCGAATAAACGGGTGCCTGAATTTGCTTTAAAACCTCGAGCTCTTGTACCAAGCGGTTTTCAGGTTCGTAAGTCCAATCACCTGCAACTACAACTAAATCTGGTTGCGCTTGATTGAGCTTCTTCACAATGCTTTTTAATTGTCGTTCATGTCCTGAAAACAATCCAACATGCATATCTGCAACTAAGGCAACTTTAATTGGCTGGGTAAACTCACGTTTAGGGTCTAAACGATATTGATGGTATTTAACATGAACTTGATGGGGTTCTATAAAACGCGCATAGATGAGTACACTACTGAGTAACCCAATGAATGCAGCTTGATGCAAACTATAATATCCAGCCCAACCCGCAAAAATGCTAAAGAACCAAAGTGGCACTAATAAATAAGACAGATAAAACGCGAGTAAATGCACAAAGGCTTTAAAAGGATGAATGGTTTCGGTACGTGCTTGATGAACCCAAGCTTGAATAAAAGCCCAAAACGCCATAACAGCAAAAATAAGGTAAAAACCAATGATCATCGTATCTGAATTCGACATTACAGCCCTCTTTAACTTCACTTTAGGGACATACATCTCATCTTATATTTATCTTTTTCGATGAAATGGTATACTCGAGCCCAACTTTTAATCAGTAACGATTATGACGCAATTTTCTCATTTAAATAGCAAACATACAAAGATAAGTACAACCGCTTACAATAAAAATATGCTTGCGATTTATATCACGATTGCGCTTACAGCGACTGGTTGCAGTACTTTACCCAAACATAAAATTGAGCCTGTCATACAAACCACCTCACAAATTGACACCTCACAGACATCATTAGCACAGGTTATCAAACCCTTACAGGAACAGCACCCAGACTTAACAGGCTATCATGTTTTATATGAGCCTTTAGAAGCTCTAGCAGCCCGTCTGCGCCTCATCGATAAAGCCGAAAAAACCTTAGATTTACAATACTATATTTGGGATAACGACAAAGTTGGTGCTCTAGCACTACATGCATTAATTCGCGCTGCAGATCGTGGCGTTCGGGTCAGATTACTGATTGATGATAATAATGCCAAACATACTGAAGGCATTTTCTTCGCTTTGGCCCAGCATCCAAATATTGAAGTGAAACTCTTTAACCCTTACCGCTTTCGTAAGTATCGTGCCATTGATATGGTATTGGACTTAAAGCGCATTAACCGTCGCATGCACAATAAGAGTTTTATTGCCGATCATCAGGTGGCTTTGATTGGTGGCCGCAATATGACTAACCAATATTACAATGTCAGTGATACCTATCAATTTTCTGACGTAGATGTGATGCTTTTTGGCACTGCTGTGAATGATATTTCCAAATCATTTGATGACTACTGGAATCATGAATATGCTTATGATGTCAAAGAAGTAGTCAAAGAAAAATCTCATCGTTTGAGTTATGAAAGCTTAAAACAGCAGCTCGATGAGCACTATAAACGGATTACCGTACAAAACTATTTAGATTTAACCAGTCGTTCTCAAGCTGTTGATTCACTCATGAATCGTGACATTTCACTGGACTGGGTTAAAGCCGAAGTTGTCAAAGACTCACCAGACAAAATTAAAGCTAAAGCTAAGAAAGAAGAGCATCTGAACTTCCAGCTGATTAATCATTTAGAACAGCCTGAAAAGAATATCGATTTAATTTCTGCTTATTTTGTTCCCGAAAAGAAAGGCACAAAAATTTTAAGTGATTTGGCACAAGATGGCATCGAAGTCAGAGTATTGACCAACTCTTTTAAGGCCAATGACGTGGCCGTCGTGCATGCTTTTTATGGTAAATACCGCCAAGAACTGCTTGAAAATGGCGTACAACTTTATGAGTTTCTACCCGCTTTAGATAAAAGTGATCTGGATAAACATACCGAAGATTTGGCAAAAAAAGCCAAGGTCAATATCAAGGGGTTAAGCCGTTCGAGTCTACATGCCAAGCTCATGGCCTTAGATGAAAAACAGGTTTTTATTGGTTCGTTTAACTTTGATCCACGCTCAGCTTATCTGAATACCGAAATTGGGGTACTACTCAATAGCCCATCATTAGCGCAAGCAGTACATACCACCATGGATCATAACCTACGGACTTATGCATATCGATTGGTATTGGATGCCAACAAGAACATTAATTGGCAGCGAGAAACACCACAAGGTCCTTTGATCTATACCAAAGAACCGAAAATGAAATGGTGGCAAAGAGCTGGAATGAAAATGATTTCATGGTTACCAATTGAAGGGTTTATGTAGTTTCCAAGCTTTCTGGTAGCACGGATAGTACTTTTCGCTGCAAGCGCTCTAGACCTGCTCGCATTTGACGGTCCACTTCCTTGGTGAGTGTTTCTACCGTATGCCCTTCGACTGGAATAGCAGGTAATGTCATTAAATGCGCAGTCACTTGTGGCATTTCTAAAACCCGTTGCACATGTTCTGCAAAAGTCATTTCCCCAATAAAGGGTGCGACCAAATCCAGTTCACCTTGTTGGTTGACATAGCAAATCACACAAATCTGTACAGGTCGTTGCGCTTCGATTGCAGCACCGAGTAACCGTCCATGTACTTTTTTGACTTTGCTACCATCCGTTGTGGTTGCTTCAGGGAAGAACAGAACAGGAATATCTTGTTTTAAAAATTCAGTAATTTGCTCACGAATGCGAATCGAATCACCTGAACCACGCTTAATAAATAAAGTGCCACCGCCTTTTGCCAAGTTCCCTAAAATAGGCCACTTCTCCACTTCTGCCTTGGCCAAGAAAAAGATCCGTGCACCCGAGCCCAACACAGCCACATCTAACCAAGAAATATGATTACTCACCCATAGGGCAGGTTCACGCGGTATCGTCCCATGGACTTGGACTTCAATATTAAATACTTCACATAAGCGACGACAGAAATACTGTACATAGCGTGTGTTTACAGGATTATTTGGATCTTTATATAAACCATGTCGGTAAATGAGATAAAAGCCCTCACCGATCGTCTCTAGACCAGAGGCTAATTTTTTGCTGTATAAACTGAATTTCGAAAACAAACTTAAAGGTGTGTTATTTACTGTTGTTGCTTGTTGAGTCATAAATTATTAAAACCGTACGCATGTATGCACGAATGCATTGAATTCACCAGTTATATCATGACCATATCAGCTTGTAGAAGTTTCCTTGATAACAAAAAACGAATGTGAGCATAATTTTTTTCAATTTTAAAAGATTTATCAGATCAAATATTATAAATAAATCGAATTAATAGATTAAAAGGTGATGTGATGAACCCTCAAACCACGACATCTGAATCCCAAACAACCATTCCATATGGTTATGCTTTAAGAATGTTTTTGGGATGGTCGATTTTATACATGGGAACCTTAGTTGGATTTATAGAACTTTTACGTCGTAATGTCATATAAGTCGAGTAAGTCTTTGCCCTTTGCTTGAAGTTTATTCTAGAATAAGACTTTAAGTATAAGGATTACATAACAGCGTGGAAAATTTTGAGCAGCGTCAAAGTGGTGAACGGGCAATATTAGTCAGTGTGTCTGTTCAACTCCTCGATGATCTTGATGCTGAAGAGTTTCGATTGCTCGCTCAATCTGCTGGTGCTGAAATCCTTGAACATATTTCTGTGCAACGTAACAGACCTGACCCTAAGTTTTTTATTGGTTCAGGTAAAGTCGATGAGATTGCCGAGTTAGTCGAGAGTCTCGAAGCAGAATTGGTCATTTTTGATCATTCGCTATCACCTGCTCAAGAGCGAAATTTAGAACGTATCCTTAAATGCCGCGTCATTGACCGTACAGGCTTGATTCTGGACATTTTTGCCTTACGTGCCCGAACCCATGAAGGTAAATTGCAAGTTGAATTGGCTCAACTCAAACATTTATCAACTCGCTTAATTCGTGGTTTTACTGGCAATCTAGAACAACAAAAAGGTGGTATTGGCTTACGTGGCCCAGGTGAGTCACAACTGGAAACAGACCGTCGACTAATTCGAGTCCGCATTACTCAACTCAAAGATAAACTGGTTAAAGTACAACAGACCCGTTTACAAGGGCGAGCTGCAAGACAAAAAGCTGCCATTCCAACGATCTCTTTAGTCGGCTATACCAATGCAGGAAAATCGACTTTATTTAATATCCTCGCCAAAAGTGATGTATATGCTGCCGATCAACTGTTTGCAACTCTTGATCCAACCTTACGTCGTTTAGACTGGGATGGTGTCGGTACGGTTGTACTCGCAGATACCGTAGGCTTTGTTCGAAATTTACAACATGATCTGGTTGAATCCTTCAAAGCAACCTTGGAAGAAACCCTAGAGGCAACTTTGCTGCTACACGTTATTGATAGCAGTAGTCCGAATATGCCTGAACAGATTGAAGCCGTAGAGTCTGTACTCAAAGAAATCGGAGCCGATGCTCCTATTCTGCATGTCTATAATAAAATTGATCTCAGTGGTGATGCAGCCAAAATCATTTATAAAACATCTGATTTACCTGATCGAGTCTATGTTTCTGCCCATGCTGAGCAAGGGCTTGACCTCCTTAGCCAAGCGGTACAGCAATGTCTGATGGGACAATTACAACAGTTTGACTTAGTGCTCAAACCCGCTTACGGTAAACTGCGTACACAGCTTTATACCCTGAATGTGATTCAATCTGAACATTATGATGAGCAAGGCGATCTACATTTATCGGTACGTATTGCTCCACATAAATTAGAGCAACTCATTAAACAGGCACATTTGCCATTAGACGAAATTCTTGGAAAAAAAGCTTCCCAATTTCAGCGACCTTTGGAAGAATTTGAGATCGATCACCCAATACCTTAATTACGATCAGGCATCGTTCGAATAAACGAGAGTAAAAAGAAAATGAAACATATTGATTGGACAGCTTGGTTTGGCACGATTTTATTAATCATCGTCTATCGTGAAGGGGCTGTCGCAATCACAAAAGCTTTGGGGCACCCTGAACTGGGCAATCTTGTCGGTCTGATTGGCTTATTAGCAACACTGTTGATCTGGAGACGCTTTAGAAAAATCTCCAATCGTCTGATTGATACCAATAACAAAATTTTAAAAGAAAGCGCATTTGCCTTTCTACCCATTTGTGCGGGTTCATTAATTATGCTGGTACATATGGGTAAAGAAATTCCTGCATTTTTATTTATCTTAACCTTCAGTACATTATTACCATTATGGATTTATGCCAAAATGGCGAAGCGTTGGTTATAAGGAGCGGATCTATGTCGATGGTTATCTATGGCTTCATCATTACCCTTATCAGCTACCTTATTGCCAAACCGCTAAATCAAAAAATGCCTCAGGTTCCACTGATTGTCTTCGGCATGTTTATTGTCATTGCTTTCTTGGCCATTTTCGGCATTCCTTATCAACAATACATGGATAATGTAAATGGGGTTTTTAACCATCTACTCGGCTATGTGACCGTTGCCCTGGCCATTCCTTTAGCCGCAATGCGCTATGATGACCTCCCACTAAAGTCAATGATTGGCATTCTTTGCTTTGCCAGTATCAGTGCGGTTGCTTTACCAATGGGACTGGCATATTTACTACACATGTCTGAGCCAACAATTATGGCTTTTGCCACCCGCGCTGTGACCACCCCGATCGCCTTAAATATTGCAACGCTATTACATGCACCATTAATGATGGTGACACTGATTGTGATTTTATCTGGCGTGATTGGTGCTGCATTCTCCCCTTGGATTTTGAAACATATCCATGATGAACGTGCTTCGGGCCTTGCTTTAGGTTTGGCCGCGCATGCGATTGGTACCGCTCAGGCTTGGCAACGTGGGCCTGTAACTGGCCGCTATGCAGCCTTCGGTATGGCAGTAAATGGTGTATTTACAGCCATTTGGCTCCCAACCTTTATTCTATCTTTATCTTAATATTTGCCTCAAATATCACATAAAGATTGAACTAGTTGTCAGATATCCTCCATAATGTAAGCTTAAACGTTAAAAGGATTTTTAATGATGAGCAAACAATTATTAGGTGCGTTATTTTTATCTGCGGTGAGCAGTTTTACTTTTGCAGAGGATATTACGGGGCTCTGGCAAAGTATTGATGACAAGACGGGGGCGCCTAAAGCATTGGTTGAAATTCGCAAAGAAGCAAATGGGACTTATGCAGGCAAAGTAGTTAAAATCACGCCACGTACAGGCTATACACCAAAAGAAACTTGTGTAGATTGTCCAGCGCCATATACCAATAAACCAATTATCGGTTTAGACGTGGTTACAGGTTTAAAATATAGCGAAGGCTTAAACTATACCAATGGTCGTATTTTAGATCCGAATACTGGAAAAATTTACAGTATGAAAGCTAAATTAAGTGCAAACGGCAAACGTTTACATTTACGTGGCTATTTAGGGGTATCTGCATTGGGTCGTAATCAAATTTGGATCCGTGCAGAGTAAAAACGAATTATGTGTCTCTAGTACGCACCTCTCTTTGATCAATTTGATCTCGGTTCTATCCAAAAGCCTCTTCATCCAGTGAAGAGGCTTTTTTAATTTCGATACAAAATTTATTGAATTTTCAAATATTAAAAAATGTACAACTATAAAATAATGATTGAATATATTGTTAGATAGACTACATAATAAAAGATCAAAAATTAAACGGACTTCTAATAATGAGTAAACAATTATTCAGTGCCCTACTCTTTTCGACGATAAGCAGTTTTACTTTTGCCGAGGATATTACAGGGCTCTGGCAGAGTATTGATGATAAAACTGGGGCGCCTAAAGGCTTGGTTGAGATTCGCAAAGAAGTAAATGGAACATATACAGGTAAGATTGTAAAAATTACGCCACGTGCAGGCTATACCCCAAAGGAAATCTGTGTGGATTGCCCTGCGCCCTATACTAACAAGCCAATCGTCGGTTTAGATGTCGTGACGGGTTTAAAACATAGTGAAGGTTTGAATTACACCAATGGCCGTATTCTCGATCCAAACTCTGGCAAAATTTATAGTATGAAAGCCAAATTAAGCTCAAATGGTAAACGCTTACATTTACGCGGCTACCTAGGTATCTCTGCATTGGGCCGTAATCAAATCTGGATTCGTACTCAATAAAACTTAATGCTTCACTACTCCCTATCTCCCGCTATTTTAATCATATCTTTAAGAATCAAGCTTCTTTCTCCTTATAAAAATTGAAGAAGCTTTTCTCCCATCGTTATAAAAATTTGTTGAATTTTCAAATATTAAAAATATACAACCGTAAAATAATGATTGAATCTCTGATTAGAAATCCGAAATAATAAGCCAATAATGATTGTGGCAAGGATGCTTGAGCATGTGGACCAAACTGATTTCTGTTTTATTCTTAATTACACTGAGCCATGTTGCTTTTGCCCAAGACATTAGTGGTATTTGGCAAAGTGTTGATGATGTCACTGGCGCACCGAAAGGACAAGTCGAGATTAGCCAAGAGTCCGATGGCTCCTACACAGGAAAAATCATAAAAATTACTCCGCGCACAGGTTATACACCTAAAGAACTCTGCACAGGTTGCCCTGCACCTTATACCAATAAGCCAATTTTGGGTTTAAATGTCATCACTAAACTGAAACATAAAAAAGACCTGACCTACACCGGCGGAAAAATCCTTGATCCGAACAGTGGTCGTGTTTATAGCTTAACTGCAAAACTCAGTACCAATGGGCAACGTTTACATTTACGTGGTTATGTCGGCGTCTCAGTACTTGGCCGTAGCCAAATCTGGATTCGTGTCAATTAAGTGTTGATACCAAAATAAAAAGCCCTGTTATACAGGGCTTTTTATTGATCGAAGGATGTGAGGCTTAACGACCTTGCAACTTCGAATAATCTAACAAGACATTTGCAGCTTCATTGATGAAGGTTTCTTCTTCAGGCAATGGTGGGCGCAAATGTGCTTTCATTTTGGCACGAGCTTCAACCAGTGCATCAATAGATGCCTGATAACTTTCCCAGTTTGCATACGGTGCCAAACCTGTTGCAATACGGCGCTGATTCTCTGCATTCAAAGTTTGTTTCTCAAGATCAATCAACTCGGCACGACGTTGATTAATATCGAGTACCACTTTCTTCTGGTCAGAGGTTTTCTTTGCAATTGCTTTACGTGCTTCTAAGTATTTAAATTGAGAATCTGCAGCAACACGTTGCTCAGATGATTGAGTCAATTTAGCAACATACGGTTGCACTGAACCTTCACGTTTAAATGGTGCTGTTGGAATGGTATCCCACTTCAAGGCATTTTTCGCTTTACGCTCACCAAACTCTTCATTGTAAATATCAACCAACTTGATATCTGGGATCACACCTTTGTTTTGGGTACTACCACCAGTAATGCGATAGAACTTACGTTGCGTTAAAGTCGCCTGACCATAAGCAAGTGAATCTAATTGAACCTGTGCTGTCCCTTTACCTGTCGTAGTACTACCAATGATAATACCGCGCTCATAATCCTGAATCGCAGCAGAATAAATTTCACTTGCAGATGCAGATGCTAGGTTAACCAATACTGCCATTGGACCTGCATAGATTTGCTCACCACCATCAGTATCTTCAAACACATTTACATTACCGTTACCATCACGGATTTGCACCACGGGACCAGACTTAATCACCTGACCGAGCATACGCGCAACTTCTTCGAGAGAGCCACCTGGGTCATTACGCAAATCAACCAAGATACCTTCTACTTTTTGTGCCTTAAGTGAATCTAATGCTTTAGCTGTATCTTCAGAGACTGAACGATATTCAGTACCTGCACGACGTGAACGATAGTCAAAGTAGAAAGACGGAATTTCAAGCACACCAAACAGATGCTTTTTACCATCACGGGTAATTTCAACTGTACGTGAACGCACACCTGCATCTTCTTCTTGAATGATGTCACGGGTTAACGTCACATTACGTGCTTGACTCATTGATGCACCTGCACCCAATAAACGCACCACAACTTTGGTACCGCGTTTACCACGAATCAATCCAACAATTTCCGAGCTCGGCCAACCAATCACATCCACCATTTTCTCGCCATCTTGCGCGACACCAATGATGCGATCACCTGATTTTACCTGACCAGATTTACTTGCTGGCCCACCTTCGACGATGGTTTCAATCTTGGTGTAATCTTCATTACCGCGTTCAGGACGAATCGAAACCCCGATCCCTTCCAGCTGCAAAGTGGTTTGACGATTCAACTCCATCGCATCAATCGGTGGATAGTAGTTACTATGCGGATCATAGGTCGCCAACATTGCATTCAATGTTTTATCGAGTACATCATCACTTTTCACACGACCAATACGTTCTAGCTGACGGGTATAACGCTTGGTTAAGGTCTGAACTGGAGTTAAATCTTCAGGTCCCGTTAAATCCTGACCATTGGCAAGCGATGGATCTGCTTTTAAAGCTTTTTGCTTTGCCTGCTCTTCTTCTTTGCTAATCGTCAAATTGATCAACTGTGACACTAGCATTTGCTGCCAATGTTGTTGTTGCTCAGCCGTCGTTTTGAAATACGGTGCTTTTTCACGATCTGTATCGAGATAAACATCTTTTTGATTTAAGTTCTGCGGCTTTTTCAACTCAGCTAACATAAACTCATAAAATTGTTTCAAACGATCACGATATTGCCCATGGATCAAAAACGGTCCAGTTAAATTACCCGCTTTCAATGAGCTACCAAAATTCGAACCATATTTTTTTTGATATTCTTCAACTTCACCACTTAAAAATAATGAATGATCTGGATCAAGGCTATCCAAATACATATTCAAAATACGGTTTGAAGTTGCTGCGTCTAAGCGCATATTTAAATAATGTTGGCGATCAACCAATGTGGCTAACTGACGTGCGACCAATGCCTGCTCTTGTGATGGTTTGATTACCGTTGAAACGACAGGTGCTTCCGTCGCCGCAAATGCCTCATTCATGGTATGAGAGAAAAATAAACCACCAGTCGCAATCGCAACTGCACACGCTATCATTTGAAGTTTCATAAAATTTTGGTACTTCCTTGGATATGGCAATTATTACACGCTGATACTGTCAATATGAACACATTTCATTCGATACTTTACCAACTTGTAGAACTCATTGGTCGTCATAAATAAATGACCAATAAGCACTTATCATCAATATCATGTAGTTTTATCATATTCTGTACTGACAAAATGTAGCAAATCATTGCACAATTTAGCTATCGTTTTTTTCATCAAAATTTTCATCAAAATTCAAACGGAATCCTTATGATCGGCGCATTGATGCTGGATATTGCTGGCACAGAACTTACTCAAGAAGATATTGAACTATTACAAGCTCCGCAAGTCGGTGGCATGATTTTATTTGCGCGAAATATTGAATCTCCTCAACAAGTTCGTGCTTTAACCGACCATATGCGTCAAATCCGCCCAGAGATCCTTATTGCGGTGGATCAGGAAGGTGGCCGCGTACAACGTTTAAGACAAGGTTTTACCTTACTCCCAGCCATGGGACGTCTAGGCGAACATTACCTGAGCCATCCACAACAAGCGCTCGAACTGGCTGAGCAATGTGGCTGGTTAATGGCGATTGAAGTCCTCGCGGTTGGTATTGATTTTAGCTTTGCTCCTGTTTTAGACCTGAATGATGTCAGTGATGTGATCGGTGACCGCGGCTTTGCCAAAAATATGCAGGATATCGTTCCACTTGCCGATGCCTTTATGCGCGGTATGAAAAAAGCAGGTATGGCGACGACAGGTAAACATTTCCCTGGCCATGGTTCAGTCAAAGCTGACTCGCATGTTGCCGCTGCAATTGACAGCCGCTCGTATCAAGAAATCTATGACAAAGACATGCAGAGCTTTATCAAGTTAATGCCTCAACTAGATGCATTGATGCCAGCCCATGTGATCTATGATCAAGTCGATCCAAATCCAGCAGGCTTCTCACCTTTCTGGTTACAAGAAATCTTACGTAAACAACTTAAGTTTGACGGCGTACTCTTCTCAGATGACTTGAGTATGCAAGCTGCTTGTGTTGCAGGCGGTGCCGACGCACGTATTCAAGCCGCTTTAAATGCGGGTTGTGATATGGGCTTAGTCTGCAATGACCGAGCAGCTGCATGTACCGCATTAGATGGAATCCAAACACTAGCGTTACCAAATCAACAGCGTTTAGAGCGTATGCGCGGTAAAATTCCGAATATTCAGGTTAGTACCACATTGACTTTAGACGATGAAAACTGGCACAGCGTCAGAAAAGTCATTGAAGAGTTTAAGAATTCGTTCTAACTTTACTTAGATTTCTTCATCGTTTTATTAACATATGGGATCTTGCCGAGTGCTCATTTAATTGAAGGATTTTGCCTTCGGCTCGACTTACTTTTC
The DNA here is from genome assembly GCF_008980925.1 of Acinetobacter sp. TUM15071. Lineage (NCBI taxonomy): Bacteria > Pseudomonadati > Pseudomonadota > Gammaproteobacteria > Moraxellales > Moraxellaceae > Acinetobacter > Acinetobacter sp. TUM15071. The sequence continues at coordinate 14,505 of NZ_BKGB01000020.1, forward strand.
AGGGATGAAAAGTAAGCAAAAATCCTTTGTTAGGCTGAGGGTACATCCTTGTAACCCCAGCCCAACAGCGGCATCCATGCCGCCCCACGATAGTAAATAACAAACCTAAAATCGGATTTGGTGGAAAAATCTCAATTCAAAAAAGAGATTAATTTTATATATCCCAATTAGGAAAAATAGAGTCTAGGACAGATGACACAACAACTTTCGAAACACCGCCACATTTCATTTACCGCACACTACACTGGCTACATCTGGTATCAAATGGGGATCTCACATCCGGCACTGGCAACAGCAAAAGGAAAAACGCTGGCAGCCTTAGTTCATCCAATTGAAAGCTGGGCAGAAAAATATGTCGGTGGCAGTATGCGCACCACGCTTAAACAACGCCACAGCATCTTGGATAACCACTTAAAAGAATTGATTGAACAACACCCTAATCTTCAAGTACTAGAAATTGCATGTGGCCTATCACCACGAGGCTGGTGGTTTAGACAACATTATCCAAATATCACTTACCGTGAATTGGATTTACCCGATATGGCAGCCACCAAACAAGCTGCACTACAACAAATTGAAAGCAATGTAGATGAAGTTCTGTCTGTCGACTTATTTACCGATGCCTTTGCTGCTGCATTTGAGGTATTTGATCCACAACGTCCATTGGTAATTATTAGTGAAGGACTCATCAATTACTTTGAAAAACCAATGTTACAGCAACTCATTCAAGCCATTGCCAACTACGGTCAAAACTTTAAAGAGCTGCATTATTTAACAGACATCTACCCAGAACCGACCCAAAACAAATTGGCAACCATTATCTGGAACAGCAGCCGTTTACTAAAATGGATGTCACGCAGTGCATTTAGTTTTCATTTTAAAAACCCAGCCGAGGTCGAAAATTTCTTCCAAGAGGCAGGCTTTAATCAAGTTGATGTTCTGCAGCCAAAGCAGTTTTTTGAACAGGCAACTTTAGAAAATACGCAGCAACACTTAGGTGATTTAGTCTGGGTCATTCAGGCAACCAACAAATAATCCTCAATAAAAAAGGGAAGTGGTTAATGACCACTTCCCTTTTCAAATCTCCGGTTCTCATCAAGCCTGTTTTTGACGCTCAATAAAACGCGTTAAACGATCAGCAACCTCAAAACTACCATGTTTAAACAAGATACGCAGTCCTTGCTCAGTTGCATCAAAGTTTAAACATTCAATTTTAAACTCACCTTCTTCATCAGCTAAATGTAGAGCTAAATCACGAGGATGTTGGCTAACAAAATCAAGCTGTTCAAGATCATTAAGTTTTAAATAAACGCCAAAGAAGGTGATATCGACAATTTTCACTGCCACTTCTGTCGCTAAATGACGATGAGTCAATTTAGTCTGTGGTTGTAAAACAGCAATACGTTCCTCACCCCGACGTTCAATTTTTTGCATTTGTTCACGCGTCATCGGGATAATACCATCCAGATTCTCGATAGATTCCCCTTTCAAGAATGAGGTAAACAAATTCATGGTTTCTTTACGGCGCTGCAATTGCGGCACATGATCTGCGTTTGCAATTAAAGCAAACTGCATATCTTGGCATTGCAAAGCAAAATCAGCATTTTCGTGTGGCAAAGTAAAGCTATCGTACTGTCCAGCAGCCACCAAAGTTTTACATTGTGGTACTGGCACGTCGCTTAAACGCAATAAGCGGTTGCAGTTAATTTCATAACGTTCACGTTCAGTTGCACTAAATTCTGCCATTTGTCTGAAGAATAAACGCTTTGCTGTTGGCGACATGCGAGTTTTATCAAGCTTGGCATGATTCACTAAATATAGGATCACCGCTTGACCAAACTCATCCATGCGATCTTCGCGCATTAAATGCAATGATTCTTCCAGCAGCATCCGCCAGCTTTTACGCGTCTTCTGCATCACACCCATCAATACCATACGGTCAATCAATTCGGGGCGTTGGTGTGCAAATGACGATGCGACCACCGAACCTAATGACATCCCCATCATTGAAACTTTTTCAAGTCCAACAATATCGAGCCATTGACCAAGCATTTTAGATAATTCAGGCAGTTCCAGGATTCCAGCAGATTCACCTGTATCAACATTACGAATCTGTTGATTCGCCCCCATTGACGGTAAGTCAATGAGAATAACGGGACCACTCTCAAAGAGTTGCTCAACACAATACTTATAAGAGTTAAAATTTTGAAATGCGCCCCCGACAATTACAATCGGCGTGTTGTAGATCGTTTTCGGATCTGCAATTGCCATATATTCAATTTTCCAACCATCGATCCACGTGGTACGCGCTGGCTGTTTAAAACTGTTTTTATTGTAAATGTCGAAAAAACCAAAGCCTGTGTAGGTATGATTTATATCCGAGTCCATTTGGATAATGGAATTCATGTCCTTCCTCCATCCTTGTTTATTTTTTTGTTGCAAGCATCTCATTTTCAGCGAATTCAACTTGCAAGTTAACAAATTTATAAAATTTGTATTACATTTATCCTATACTTTTTCATTCTATACATATGCACGTTTTATACGCAATCATTTCCTTAACCACTTATCTTGTTTAGAGCACTAATCTTTTGCAAAATATGTAATCTTGGCTTTATATTCAATATCTTCATCACACTAAAATAAAAACTTTTGTGCCAATTAACGCTTCATAATTTTTTGAATTGTCAGTTCAGCCTATTCATTGTTCAGCATTTGACTGTTACTATCTTTATAAATACATGCAAATATCAAAATGCTATGCAAGACTCTATTCAAGATTACATGCAACACGTTGGTACTCAAGCGCGTCAAGCGTCTCGTGTTTTAACGAGTGCGTCGACCCATTTGAAAAACCACGCATTGTCTGCAATTTATACGGCTTTAGAAAATAATCAAGCACAAATTTTAGCAGCCAATCAAATCGATATGGACAGTGGTCGCCAACGTCAACTCGACAGCGCTTTACTCGATCGTTTAGAACTTACTCCTGCTCGTTTTAAAGGTATGCTGCAAGGTCTGAAAGATGTGATTGCCTTGGTTGATCCGATTGGAGAGATTACCGATCTTGCCTACCGTCCGTCGGGGATTCAACTTGGAAAAATGCGCGTGCCTTTAGGCGTGATTGGCATGATCTATGAATCAAGACCCAATGTGACCCTTGAAGCAGCGTCATTGGCTTTAAAATCTGGCAACGCAATTATTTTACGTGGTGGATCAGAAGCACTTGAATCTAATAAAGCCATCGCAACCGCGATCCAGCATGGTCTACAAATTTCAGGCTTGCCTGAACATGCAGTACAAGTGATTGATACTCCTGATCGTGCTGCAGTGGGTCACCTGATTACCATGACTGAATTCGTGGATGTGATTGTACCGCGCGGTGGTAAAAGCTTGATCGAACGAATCAGCAATGAAGCACGTATTCCAGTCATTAAACATCTAGATGGCAACTGCCATGTATTTGTTGAAGCACAAGCGGATTTGCAAAAAGCTTTACCGATTGCACTCAATTCCAAAACGCATCGCTATGGTGTGTGTAATGCTATGGAAACGTTATTGGTCGATGAAGCGATTGCTGAGGAATTCTTGCCACGCATTGCCGAACTTTATGCTGAAAAACAGGTTGAATTGCGCGGTTGCGCGGAAACTCAACGTATTTTAGGTGTATCCGTGAAAACGGCGACAGAGGAAGATTGGTATACCGAATATCTCGGTCCAATTCTTGCGATTAAAGTGGTCACTGGTATGGATGAAGCAATTGAACATATCAATAAGTATGGTTCACACCATACCGATGCCATTATTACTGAAAACTTTAGTCTAGCCCGTGAGTTCTTGGCGCGTGTGGATTCAAGTTCGGTGATGATCAATGCTTCAACCCGCTTTGCTGATGGCTTTGAATATGGTTTAGGTGCAGAAATCGGTATTTCAACTGATAAAATCCATGCCCGTGGTCCAGTTGGCCTTGAGGGCCTAACCTCACAAAAATGGATCGTTTTTGGTGACGGTCAAATCCGCCAATAACAAAATCGAGCATTCGGACACAGAAACACGATAAAGGCCATTCATTTGATCTTTATCGTGTTTTTATATATTTACATACAAAAAACAATGACAAAATCAACAGATCAATCAAAACAACTGCTTATTTCCTAACTATACTGAATAGGTTGATTTATAAACGGGTTGTATAGGCTAAAGTCTATCTTCGCCAAGATGACATCCCATGTTAAAACATTGCGCTTGATTCCACTGCCTCATGCGTTGCAGCAAGATCAAAGTGTTCATCATAAAATTTAAAATCTGTTAGGTGTTCAAACGTGGCTATATCTGTATTAGTAATTAACTGTGGTTCATCATCAATCAAGTACGCGCTTATCTCGGAACGTCGCGAAGACCGTATTTATGGTTTGGCAGAGAATCTAGGGGCAGCCGACGCCCGTATTAAAGGGATCACACTGGGTGGCGAACCACTGGAACTTTCGATTCCGTATGCAGATCACGCCAAAGCACTTGAAACCTTGCTGGCACGTTTAGCCAATTATAACCCGCAGGCGATTGGACACCGTGTCGTTCACGGCGGCGACATCACCAAAGCAGAATTACTCACACCAGAGTTGGTTGAACGTATTGAAGCCGCCACCCCTCTCGCCCCTCTACACAATCCAGCACATTTGATTGGAATTGAAGCCACGCTACGTTTATTCCCACAATTACCACAAGTTGCTGTATTCGATACTGCCTTCCACCAAACCATGCCTGAACGCGCCTACCGTTATGCCTTGCCACAATATTTATATACCGAACATCAAGTGCGTCGCTATGGTTTCCACGGAACCAGCCATGCTTATGTGACTGAACGCGCCAGCGAATTGGCAGGCCATAAAAATGAAGGCGGCTGGCTCAGTGCACATTTAGGCAATGGCAGTTCAACCTGTGCAGTATGGAATGGGCATAGCGTCGATACATCAATGGGCATGACCCCACTTGAAGGTGTGGTGATGGGAACCCGTAGCGGTGATGTAGATCCAAGCTTACATTTATTCCTTGCCAGCAACCTTGGTTGGGATATCCAAAAAATTGACAGCATGTTGAATAAAGAAAGTGGCTTACTCGGCTTGTCTGGTTTATCCAATGATATGCGTACCTTAGTTGAAGCCTCTGAAAATGGTCACGAAGGTGCAACGCTAGCCATTGAGGTGTTCTGTTATCGCTTAGCCAAATCTTTATCGGCTTTAAGTTGCGGTTTACCGCGTTTGGATGGTTTAGTATTTACAGGTGGTATTGGTGAAAACTCGGCTTATGTCCGTGAAAAGACTTTAGGCTATCTGGCTCATTTCGGTTTTCAATTTAGTAAAGAGAAAAATAATGCATTGCCGCGTGGCACAGAAGGTCGTATCGACAATGGTGCAGGACCACAAATTTGGGTGATTCCAACCGATGAAGAAGGTCGTATTGCCAAAGAAACACGCCAAGTACTTGAACACACGATTTAATCAAAATATTAGACAATTTTAAGGTCATTATGAATACAATTTTACTCATCCCCACAGGTGAAGGTGTTGGTTTAACTTCAGCCTGCTTAGGTATGATCTACGCGCTAGATTGTAAAGGGATTAATGCGGGTTTCTTAAAACCCTACTCTCAAATTGCAGACACCACGGTTGACCGTACCACGACACTCTATCGCCATTTATTTCAGCATAAATCTGCCGAGCCAATCACCTATGAAAGACTAACTCAACTGATTGCTTTGGGTGAAACAGATGAGTTACTTGAGGAGGCTGTTGCGCTACACCGCCAAATTTCAGCTGATCATGATGTGATTATCGTTGAAGGTTTGGTTCCGAATGGACAAGATCATTTTGTCAGTGAAATCAACGCCGCACTCGCTCAAGCACTGGATGCGCAAGTGGTTTTGGTCAGCACCGCAGATTTAGCTGATCCACGTAAAACAGCGGAAAGAGTCGATGCGCACTTACGTCAATTCGGCGGCGCAGCTTCAGCACGCACGACAGGCGTGTTGTTTATGCGGACCAAAGGCTTGCCAGAGGGCACAGCCGAAATTCCAGTCACACTTGATCCAAGTCTACGCCTAGACCAGCATATCGATGCTTTTGCCTTAGAGTTACAACGTTATAACCGCTTTATGGGAACCGATGAACTCCCGATTATTGGATTAGTACCATTCAGCAACACCCTCAGTGTGCCACGTAGTTTAGATATCGCTTCGATCATCAAGGGTACATGGTTGCATCAAGGTGAAGCCAAACAGCGTCGTATTCTGCATACCAGTTTAATTGCATCCAATATCGAATCAGAATTGCATAAATTTGTTGCGGGCGAATTGATTATTAGCGCATCACAACGCACCGATGCGATCTTGGCAGCGAGCCTTGCCAGCAGCAATGGTACACCGCTGGCGGGTCTGGTTTTAACCGAACAAGCTGCGCCTGCAAGCAATGTACTCGAGTTTTGCCAAAGTGCGATTAAGCAAGGGCTCCCTATCTTACACACACCTTTAGATACCTTAGAAACGGCACAACTACTGCATCGCTTTGGAAATGAAATTCCAATTGATGATACTGAACGTGCAGAGCAAGTCACTCGTTTCGTCTCAAGTCATTTAGATAGCCATTGGTTGGATCAACATACCCAGAACAACTTGCATCCTCGCTTATCACCTTCAGCGTTCCGTTACGAGTTGGTACAAAAATCCATTGCTGCGAAAAAACGTATTGTCCTGCCTGAGGGTGATGAGCCACGCACGGTACAAGCGGCTGTGATCTGTCAAACCCGTGGCATTGCACAGTGTATTCTATTGGCGAAGCCTGAATCGGTTGCCGAAGTGGCTAAAGCACGTGGTATTCAGTTACCCGATGATTTACAGATCATTGATCCGGATACCATCCGTGACCAATATATCGAACCGATGGTGGAGCTGCGTAAAGGTAAGCTTGATGCACTACAAGCCAAAGCACAGCTGCAAGATACCGTGGTACTCGGCACCATGATGTTGGCGCTCGATCAAGTGGATGGTTTGGTGTCTGGTGCGATTCATACCACTGCCAATACCGTGCGCCCTGCATTTCAGTTGATTAAAACTGCACCGAACTATTCACTGGTATCATCGATCTTCTTTATGTTGTTGCCTGATGAAGTCTATGTCTATGGTGACTGTGCCATCAATCCAGACCCAAATGCTGAACAACTTGCCGAGATTGCAATTCAGTCTGCGGACTCTGCCAAAGCCTTTGGTCTTGATCCGCGTATCGCAATGATCAGTTATTCCACAGGAACTTCGGGCACAGGTGCAGATGTTGAGAAAGTGGCTGAGGCGACCAAAATCGCACAGCAACGCCGTCCAGATTTATTGATTGATGGTCCATTACAATACGATGCTGCTTCGGTTGAAAGCGTCGGTCGCCAAAAAGCACCGAACTCGCAAGTGGCGGGACGCGCCAATGTATTTATTTTCCCTGATCTGAACACAGGTAATACCACCTATAAAGCGGTGCAACGTGCTGCCAATGTGGTGAGTGTCGGGCCAATGCTACAAGGTCTAAATAAACCTGTGAATGACTTGTCTCGTGGTGCTTTGGTGGATGACATTGTATTTACCATTGCCTTGACTGCGATTCAGGCAGCTCAATCAATGTAAGAATAAAAAAACTGATGTAGCACGTTTTGCTACATCAGTTTTTAAAATAATTTCTAATCCGTGCCCAACCACGATCCTTCTCTCGTTTTAATATAATAAAATTACGAACACTATAATATCCAGAACTCGGTTCCCAATGTAAACGCTTTAAAGCATCTACGCCTTGTATCCAGTCTTGATTTTCAGCCAATGCTTCAAACGTTTGCTCACCCTTAAAATCACAAAAAAATACTCTATACCAAGTAAGATCATGACTTGGCTTGTACTGCAAAATTGCTTGTTCAACTGAAGAAAAAAAGTCTGCAGGCAGTGCTGGTGAATAATTGAGATCACTACGCTGTCCAATATTTCCAATATAAGCTGTATACGTTTTTCCTGCTATTTGCCATTGCTCGATAGTGATCTCAGTGCGATCATTCTGTTGCCAGAAAGCGGCAAGAAAAACATGTAATGAATTGACAGAAAAATTCTGCAGCGCATTCAGCACCCCCTCATTTCCCACCCCTATACCAGCAAAACTCTCAGTGATGATTCGCTTATCTTCTAACATCACTTCAACATCTAGACGACCATGTGTTTCACGTTCCAACCAATTGGCCCGTATCGCTGGGAGCTGCCCATGAGGTACAATCCACTCGTCAAACATTTGAACTGGGACATCATGTTTTTCTAACAAATCAATCATTATTTGGGTGACTGATTGATTATCCATAAAGCTTATTCCATATTTTTTATTCACTATATCAGCTTCATATAACAACTAAATCAAATTTCATACTCAGGCTTGTTTTGAAACCCCAATTCTTTTTAACTGCGGCCCTTTCACAAAGAAAATTGCATTGCCACATAGAATTAAGACTACCCCAATCACCGCATTCATTTGCCAGTGATAGCCTTCCCATACAGTCGAAATCACCAGTGCGACCAAAGGAAATAACAAAGTACTATAGGCTGCCTTGCCCGCACCAATCCGTCCGACTAGATAGAAATAGGCGGTGAAACCAATCACTGAACCAAAGATCGCGAGATACAGTAAAGCACTGATTGCACTGAATTGCATACTTGGAAAAAACTGATCCTGTCTAAACCATGAAATCAATGCCATCAGCAGTGAGCCATACAACATCCCGTAGGCATTGGTGGTAAAAATATCCAAGCCATGTTTTTGATGGCGCGTACTGATCATATTCCCCAAAGAGAAACCATAGGTGCCTAGGATACATAGCCCGATACCGATCAAGGTATTGCGATTTAGAGTGGTGCCCACCACGTCATGCCAGAACAGAGCAATAATCCCGAGTACACCTAATAACGCCGCAGGATAAAACCGCGAAGAAACCTGCTGAGAGAAAAATAATCGGGCATTTATGGTATTAAAAATCACCGCCATGGAAAAAATTACGGCCTCTAAACCGCTACTGATATATTGCACGGCATAATAAAAACAGACAAAGTTAAAGCCAAAAATACAGCAGGCCTGCAACATACAAAACAGATGATCTTTACCGGCTAGTTTCTGCAACTTGCGGCTCAAAGCGACAAAAACAAATAACACCATTGCAGAAATAAAAAAACGCCAGAACACAGCAACACTGGCTGATATTCCACTTTGTTGTTGCAGACTAATCGCAATCCATGTTGTGCCCCAGATCACCACCACCAAAGCATATAACAGCGCATTCATATCATTAGAACCAAACTCAATTACCTCGATGACTATTTTGCTGCTTTTGCGGTCATGATTACTTGCACCATCTTGCGATGATTATCATGGATTTGCGTTTTTCTAGGAAATTTTTGACCAGATGACAAAACTGGCTGAAAGTTCTACACTAAACTGGATCATATTTGGCACTGCGTATAGAAGATGAAATATCAGATTCTAGATCAATTACAGCAATATAAAGCGCAATTGCTCGACTCGGTAGAACTGGGTTCGGGCATGCAGTTGGCCATGTGGCAAAATAACCAAGACCGTGTCAGTGTCTGCAGCAATCACCACACCTTGAGTATGTATATTCAGGGCGGTTATGAAAGCTATCAAAAAACCCAACAGGGCTGGCACAATGGCGGTGGCCCTGACCGTATGTGCCTGATGCCACAAGATTTCGAGTCGACTTGGGACCTACGTGATCCACTCACCTTCGTACATCTTTACTATACTGAACAGCACTTACAACGTGTGGCAGAACAAGTCTGGGATCGCGAACCGAGTCAAATCATTTTAAACCCACAAATTTTTGTGGCTGACCCACAAATTTCGATGATTTATCGGCACTTTTTACTCAATGGTGCATGGCAAAATCGTGAAAACCATTTGCAGATGAGTACCGCAACAACATTATTACTCAATCATCTGATCAAAAATTACAGTCATGCACAATGGCAAGCACCTGAAGTCAAAGGTGGCCTTTCCCCTTATGTGCTTAAGCAGTTACTAGAATGGATTGATCAACATCTCCATTTGAGTTTGACCTTGTCCGATCTGGCGCAACAAGCGCAACTCAGCGAGTATCATTTTGCGCATATGTTTAAACAATCGATGCAGATGCCACCGCATCAATATGTGATGCAACGCCGTCTTGAGCGTGCCCATCAAGCACTTGAACAGACCACAGCGAATCTGACAGAGATCGCTGTGCAATATGGATTTAGTTCAAGCAGCCATTTTAGCCATCGCTTTAAGAAACAGTTTGGCTATAGCCCATCTCAACTGAGAAAAAACTAAAATCCACAGCGCATCTTTTGTTGATGCAATTTAGATCAAAGGCTTACTTTAGACCTTTAGCCAAATCTAAGCTAAAACTCCCACATTCATTCCTTTTTGTCATATAATTTAGCCCGCCAGCTAATCGCCCGCTCAAGAGAAATTTGATATGACAACGATCATCAAACAAGATGACTTGATTACATCAATCAAGGATGCCCTGCAGTTTATTTCTTACTATCACCCACAAGACTTCATCCAAGCGATGAGCCGTGCTTATGATCGTGAAGAAAACAAAGCTGCAAAAGATGCTATTGCCCAAATCCTTATCAACTCACGTATGTGTGCTGAAGGTCACCGACCAATCTGTCAGGATACAGGGATTGTTAACGTTTTCCTTGAAGTCGGCTTAGATGTTAAATTTGATTTAACCATGAGCTTGGATGATGCTGTAAATGAAGGTGTACGCCAAGGTTACCTAGAGAACTCAAACGTACTCCGTGCTTCTGTTTTAGCAGATCCAGCTTTTGGTCGTAAAAATACCAAAGATAATACGCCTGCCGTGATTCACTACAAACTCGTTCCTGGTAATAAAGTTGATATTACCGTTGCAGCGAAGGGTGGCGGTTCAGAAAATAAATCTAAACTTGCGATGTTAAACCCATCTGATTCAATCGTGGATTGGGTACTTAAAACTGTTCCAACTATGGGTGCAGGTTGGTGTCCACCAGGTATGCTCGGTATTGGTATCGGTGGTACTGCAGAAAAAGCCATGATGCTTGCAAAAGAAGCACTTATGGAAGAAATCAACATGGACGAATTACTTCGTCGTGGCCCACAAAGCAAAATGGAAGAACTCCGTATCGAGATCTTCGAGAAAGTAAATGCATTGGGTATTGGCGCACAAGGTCTTGGTGGTTTAACCACAGTTCTTGATATTAAAATCAAGGATTACCCATGCCACGCAGCAGGTAAACCAGTCGGTATGATTCCGAACTGTGCTGCGACTCGTCACGCACACTTCCAGTTAGATGGTACTGGTGTTGCACATATTCAAGCACCAAAACTTGAAGACTACCCTGCTGTAACATGGGATTCGTCTCAATCGAAACGTGTCAACCTTGATACCATTACTCAAGAAGAAATGAATGCTTGGAAGCCAGGCGATACATTATTATTGAACGGTACGATTTATACAGGTCGTGATGCTGCACATAAGCGCATGGTTGACATGTTAAATAATGGTGAAGAACTTCCAGTGGATCTAAAAGGTAAATTCATTTACTACGTAGGTCCAGTCGATCCAGTTGGCGATGAAGTGGTTGGTCCTGCTGGCCCAACAACAGCAACCCGTATGGATAAGTTCACTCGTCAAGTTTTAGAAGCAACTGGCTTATTCGGCATGATTGGTAAAGCGGATCGTGGTCCTGCTGCAATTGAAGCGATCAAAGACAATCAAGCAACTTATTTGATGGCTGTTGGTGGTGCTGCTTACCTCGTGTCTAAAGCAGTTCGTGAAGCTGAAGTCGTTGCTTTTGCAGACTTAGGTATGGAAGCAATCTACAAATTCGTAGTTGAAGATATGCCTGTTTCTGTTGCAGTTGATGTGAATGGTACTTCGATCCATGCAACAGCACCAAAAATCTGGCAAGCGAAAATCGGTAAGATTCCAGTAGTTGATGCTGCTGCGTCATAAATAATACTCATACAATAATCATAGCCGAATCATCGTATTCGGCTATTTTTTTGCCTGCGGCTTCTGCTAAATTATAAAAAAGACGAGAACAATAAGGCGGTCTATAGATGAATAAATACATGTTCAACATGGTGATTGGACTTTGCCTTCTCGTTGGCATGCAAAATACCTTTGCATCCCCAGCCCAGAGTAAATCCGTCAAAGAGCTGATCAAACTGAGCGAGCTCGAAAATGTTTTAAACACCTCACTTGATGAAATGCAGCCGACACTCGATCTCGAAGCGGAAAATATTTTATTAAGAGTCTTAGGAAAAGAAGAACTGACCACAACACAAGAACATCTTGCTGTATTGGAACTGAGCCAATTGCTGAAAGATACCAGTTCAAAAGTCTTTGCTCGTCCCGAAACTATTCGGGCAATCGAGAAGATTTATGCAGACACCTTGAGCGAAGAAGAAATACAAGCCTATTTGAAATTTTTAAAAACACCGGAAGGTAAATCCATTAATCAAAAAACATTGCAAATCAGTACTCATGTTTTCCAATATATGAATAACTTAAGCCAAAAAACCTTAAATGATCCAGAGCAGAGCTCGCAATTAAAAGAGCAGTTCCTCACCATCATCAAACCTTTAATTCAGGATGAGTAACTGCTCAAGTAAACCTACCACGTCAATGGATTCCACAGCTTAAATGGCTTAACCAAATGCACTTCTGACTTTTCATCATACTTTGCTGGTTTTAATTCTTGAGGTTTTGAACGAACCTTACCCGATGCATCTTGAGCGACAAAGTTATAGCTAGAAGATTTTAACCGTGTGAATGCGATTTCCTGATGCGCCACCTTGTCAGGTGTAATCATAAATGGGCCTGTATGCTCACTACGTGAAATCTTATTTTCTTCATCGTATTTAATAAAATAAGTTTGTGCAGCATCTACTGTAAAATCGAGATATTTCGGCTTTTGGAAATGTAATCCTGCCAAAGGACGACTCACGCTTAAGCGATAAGTTCCCGCAGGTAGTTCCACCCAGTAATAATGATTATGTAATAAGCTCGGAATACGATGACCATTGATAAATAAATTGGCCGCAGCAATTTCCTGACGGTTCCAACGTGTATCTGGACGATATAAATAAACCACCGCAGCTTGTTCATTTTGCGGTTTGATTGGGGCGTAATATTGGCCTAACTTTTGATTAACCCAACCACCAACGGAGAAGCCACCCACATGATATTGATCAAATAGGCCTGGTTCTTTTTCAGTATTGACAGCTGGTAAAGTTGCAGTCAGCGCGGTTGGTTTTTCTTCAACTGTCTTATGACTTTGACAGCCAGCCAACACCCCTGCACAACATAATGACAATATTAAATAACGCATGACATCCCTCAAGGCGTTTTCTTGGATTTATTTTTAACAGCGCAAAACTATGCACATTTTTTCAATTTTTTAAGATTAACACCTCAACGCCTAATTGCAAATAAAAAAAGCATGAAAAGCCAAGCCTTTCATGCTTTTTTAGATGAATGAGAATTAGGCTGATTTAGAATCAATCACCTTCAAATCCTTCTTTTCAGTTGCTTCTGGCGTACCCACTTGTGGTAAACGCTCTGCTTTGAATGTTGGCTTAGCCGTGCCATTAATGACAGCTTCATTCAAAATAACGGTACCAACATCCGTACGACTTGGTAAGTCATACATCGTTTCAAGTAATACGTTTTCCAGAATAGAACGTAAACCACGCGCACCAGTATTACGTTCAAGTGCTTTCTTCGCCACAGCACGTAACGCAGACTCATCAAAGACAAGGTCTACATTTTCCATGGTGAAAAGATATTGGTATTGACGTGTTAATGCATTTTTAGGCTCTGTCAGAATCTGCATCAATGCTTCTTCATCCAGTTCTTCCAAAGTTGCAATCACTGGCAAACGACCAATAAATTCAGGAATCAAACCGAATTTAACCAGATCAGTAGCTTCCACCTGACGGAACAATTCAGAGACTTTTTTACTATCATCTTTATTCTTCACATCAGCGGTAAAACCAATCCCACCTTTCTCTTGGCGCTGTTGTACGATTTTTTCCAAGCCAGAGAATGCACCACCACAGATAAACAGGATGTTAGCTGTATCAATCTGGATGAATTCTTGCTGTGGGTGCTTACGACCACCTTGTGGTGGAATAGACGCAACCGTACCTTCAATCATTTTTAACAATGCTTGTTGTACGCCCTCACCAGACACATCACGGGTAATTGAAGGATTTTCAGATTTACGGGTAATCTTATCAATCTCATCAATATAGATAATGCCTTTTTGCGCTTTTTCTACATCGTAATCCGCTTTCTGCAATAACTTCTGCACGATGTTTTCAACATCTTCCCCCACATAACCTGCTTCGGTTAAAGTGGTTGCATCTGCCATCGCAAATGGAACATCAAGCAAACGCGCAAGTGTTTGTGCAAGCAATGTTTTACCTGAACCTGTCGGTCCAATCAGCAAAATATTACTTTTTGCGATTTCAATCTCTTGATGCCCATGCGTCGATTGGCCTACTTTTAAACGCTTATAATGGTTATAGACCGCAACAGATAAGGTTTTCTTCGCAACATCTTGTCCAATCACATATTGGTCCAAGGCAGCACGTATTTCGTGTGGTTTTGGCAAGGCTTTAGTTGCCCAATCACCTGCTTCAACTTGTTGACTGGTTTGAACGAGATCTAAGCAGACATCTACACACTCATTACAAATATATGCGTCCTCACCAGCAATCAATTTTCCAACTTCAGATTGCGTCTTACCACAAAATGAACAATGTTTTTGTCCTTGAGGATGTTCGGACATATTTACTCCACAACTTAAATCTTAAACTTAGGTCCTAAAAAATCAGGGACGTTTGCTTAGCACTTCATCGACTAAACCATATTCTTTGGCTGCTTGTGCCGTCATGAAATTATCACGATCAGTATCACGTGCAACGGTCTCATAATCTTGACCACTATGTTCAGCCATTAAGCGATTTAAACGCTCTTTAATGAACAGAATTTCACGTGCGTGAATTTCAATATCAGAAGCCTGACCACGGAAACCACCAAGTGGTTGGTGGATCATCACACGAGCATTTTCAAGACAGTAACGTTTGCCTTTTGCACCCGCATTCAATAAGAATGCACCCATTGATGCTGCTTGTCCCATACAGTAGGTCACAACATCTGGTTTGATAAACTGCATGGTGTCATAAATCGCCATACCCGCAGTTACTGAACCGCCTGGTGAATTGATATAAAGGTGAATATCTTTTTCTGGATTTTCTGCTTCAAGAAATAACATCTGCGCAACGATTAAGTTCGCCATGTTATCTTCAACTTCACCCGTTAAGAAAATAACACGCTCACGTAATAGACGTGAAAAAATATCGAATGAACGTTCACCGCGAGATGATTGTTCAACGACAACAGGAACTAAAGCATTTTCAATTGTTGGAACATACATACGTTTACTTATTCCTAAATTATTGTGACTCGATCTATGCCAACAATATGAGGGATAATCAATGAAATTGCAAAAGGTTCAATCTGAAATATTCGATTATTTAGACTAAAATCTGGCAATTTTTCGACAAATTAACACTTTGCTAACAGAGGGTTTGCAGACTTTACATCGATACTTTAAGCAAGGGAGATTTTCTGATGATGCACAGCATGGTTTATGGAATTTCACACCTATGCTTAAAGCTCTGCAAGCCAAAGTCTTACTGTTTTAAATCATAATGAAATATAAAATTCTAAACCCTAAAGAAAAAGGCGCATTAAGCGCCTTTTTCTTGAATCAACTTTTTAAAAGATTAGCCACGGCGAGCTTGTTGTTCTTTCAATAAGTCTTCATAGCTGATCGCAACATCTTTTACTTTAGCTGCAGCTAAGATGTGATCAACAACTTGGTCTTCTAACACAACAGCTTCGATTTGAGCACGTTGTTGTTGGTCATTTTTGAAGTATTCAACAACTTCTGTTGGGTCTTCATAAGAAGAAGCCATGTCATCGATGTAAGCATTAACACGTGCTTGGTCAACTTCAAGTTTAGCGTCAGCCAATACTTTGCTTACCAATACGCCAAGCTTAACTGATTTTTCAGCTTGTTCTTTGAATAATTCATCAGGAAGCATGCTGCTGTCAAATGCGCCTGCACCTTGAGCACCAAACTGTTGAGTGAACTGTTGGATCATTTGTTGACGTTGACGGTCAATTTCTTGAGCAACCATTGAAGCAGGAACTTCAATTTCGTTTGCAGCAACAAGCGCATCAAATGCAGCTTGTTTAACTTGGTTACGAAGACCGTTGCGAACTTCACGTTCCATATTCTTACGAACGTCAGCTTTTAACTTGTCTAAGCCTTCTTCTTCAGTTAAACCAAAGATTTTTAAGAATTCAGCATCGATTTCTGGAAGTTTTGCTTTTTCAACTTGCTTCACAGTGATTTTGAATTGAGCAGCTTTACCCGCCAAGTTTTCAGCTTGGTAATCTTCTGGGAAAGTCACGTCAATCACTTTCTCTTCGCCAGCTTTCATACCAACGATACCGTCTTCGAAGCCAGGAATCATACGACCTGAACCAAGTACTAGTTTAAAGTCTTCAGCAGCACCGCCTTCAAACTTCTCACCATCAACAGTACCTTCGAAGTCGAAAGTTACTTGCATGTCTTTCTTCGCCATACCTTTAGTTACAGCCCAAGTTTGACGTTGTTTTTGCAAGTTTTCGATCATGACATCAACG
Organism: Acinetobacter sp. TUM15071; assembly: GCF_008980925.1. Taxonomy (NCBI): domain Bacteria; kingdom Pseudomonadati; phylum Pseudomonadota; class Gammaproteobacteria; order Moraxellales; family Moraxellaceae; genus Acinetobacter; species Acinetobacter sp. TUM15071. Next base: position 31,344 of record NZ_BKGB01000020.1, read on the forward strand.
TCTTTGTCGTTGATTTCTGATGCTTTACGTTCAACTTCCAAGTCAGCAAAAGCTTTCACTTCTACTTCTGGGTAAACTTCAACAGTCGCTTCAAAAACTAAAGCATCATCTTTGTTTTCAACTTTTTCAATGTTCGGCATACCGACCGCATTGATTTTTTCTTGTTGAATTGCTTCAAATACTGTGTCGCGAATGATGTCATTCACAACTTCTTGATAAATGCCCGCACCATATTCACGGCGAACAACATTCAAAGGCACTTTACCTGGACGGAAGCCGTTGATCTTCACAGTTTTGGCAGTGCGTTGTAAGCGAGCTTCAAACTGCTCGTTAACACGGCTCGTCGGTACAGAAACATTTAAACGACGGGCAACGCCCGAAACCGCTTCAGTCGTTACTTGCATGGCTTCCTCGATATTAGTTAGTAATAACAATTTTTAAAGTGCCACATTATATGACAACTTTCTGGATATACAAAATCGGATGCTAAAAAAGCAAATATATTTCTTATTTTAGCCAAAATCATAGTTTTCTTAAATGAATCTTAAAAGAAACGTTATTTTTTGTTGTTAGTGATAAGTATTATCACTATACTTTGCATTCTTTTTGAACATTTGTTCTATTTTTCTCGTCCAGCTTTGGAACTCTAGTTATGAGTAAATTTAATTTGAATCCCCTTTCATTCGCATTACTTGGGGTAATGACCACATCCGCTTTCGCAGATACAACGACAGCCTCTGAAAATACCAACACACACCAACTTGCAACCATTGTGGTATCGGCAGCTGGTTTTGAACAAGATATTAAAAATGCACCCGCTTCAATTAGCGTTGTCACAAAAGAAGATATTGAAAAGAAAAATGCAACCAGTATTGCCGATCTACTTGCAGATGTGCCTGGTATCGATATCAGAGATGGTATTGGGAAAACATCGGGTTTAAATATTAAGATGCGTGGCCTAGGGAGTGAATATAGCCTCATTCTAATTGATGGTCGTCGTCAAACCACCTCATCAGATGTCACCCCAAATGGTTTTGGTGAGTCTGCGAATGGTTTCTTACCCCCATTAGCTTCAATCGAACGAATTGAAGTGATTCGTGGACCAATGGCAACACGTTATGGCTCAGAAGCCATGGGTGGTGTAATTAATATTATTACCAAGAAAATTAGTAATGAATGGAATGGCAATGTCACCGTTAGTGGCAATGTCATGGAACATGGCGGAGAAGCCGACTCATGGAAAACCAGCGTCGTGCTCAATGGTCCGATTATTCAGGATAAACTAGGCGTACAGTTACGTGGTTCTTATTTAGATCGTCAAAAATCTGAACGCATTCCTGGCACTTCTGGCCGTGATCCACGCCCAAGTGAAGCAGACATCTATGATGTAGGTGGTAAATTATCATTTAAATTAAATGACCAAAATAATTTCTGGGTCGATGGTTTTCACTCTAGCCAAACCTATAAGAATGATGATAATCGTTTAGGCACACTTGATACGCCAACACGTGCCAACGGTTATAAAGATGAATTAGAGTTTAAGCGTGATCAAATTGCGATAGGTCATAACGGTGATTATAGCTTTGGCCAATGGAACTCATATGTTAGTCAAACAAAAACTGAAACAGTTGGGCGTACCATTCCCCGCAATACATTCCCAGGTAATGCTTCAGCAGGTCAGGATCGTACTTTAAAAAATACGGATTTTGTCGCCGACTCACATGTGGTGATGCCAATTGCAGATCATAAACTCACCGTTGGTGCTGAATATAAAGAAGCAAAAATTGCAGATGATATTGCAGGTATTGGCGCAACATTTAAAAAAGACTCTTTCTCTATCTATGCAGAAGATGAATGGCGCATCCTAGATAATCTCGGCTTTACGCTTGGAGGCCGTTATGAAGACCATTCTGGTTTTGGTGGCCAATTTAGCCCACGTGCGTACTTAGTCTGGAATGCAAATGAAGAACTTACATTTAAAGGTGGAGTGAGCACAGGTTATAAGGCTCCTTCTGCAAAAGACCTTCACAATGGTGTTATTAGCGTAGGAAATCAAGGAGGTACATTTAATGTTGGTTCTCCTAATTTAAAACCTGAAGAATCAACTAACTATGAGCTAGGTTTCAACTATAACAATGGCAATCTAGACTTGAATACCACCACATTTTTTACCAAAATTAAAAATCGAATTACTGAAGGTTCAGCCTTACAAAACTGCTTCTCCACAAATAATCCTAACCAGCCAGGATGTGTGAGTTATGGCTCACATATCACTCAGGATGCTTTTTCACAAAAAATCAATGCAGATGAGGCCGAAACCAAAGGTGTAGAACTCAGCTTGAAATATAGCATTATTCCTGAATGGGATATTAAAGCTGTATACACCTATATGGAAACCGAAATTACCAAAGGTAAAAATAAAGGTTCATATCTAAGTAATGTCCCTAAAAATGCATTTAATATGACCTCAACTTGGCATATTAACGATGCATTTGATCTATGGTTACAGCATGAATATAAGTCAGAGCGTAAACGCTACGACATCGCACAAACTACAGGTGATGATGCTCTTATTTACAATGCGACTAACAATAAGTTGAAGGGTTATAACTTATTCAACCTAGGTACCAGCTATAGTGTCAATGATCAATTGCGCTTTAATGGTGCGGTAAACAACCTACTCGATAAAGATTTCACCAGCAATGGTTCTTATATTGATGCCAATGGAAACCCAGCCTCTTATTATGACTATATGATGATTGGTTCTGGAATGTCAGGCACTTACCTTGCAGGTCGTAATTTCTGGTTATCTGTCTCTTATGACTTCTAAGCAATAACCTGCCACTATGATGTTAAAAACCCTGCAAATGCAGGGTTTTTTGATTTATTAAAGTCTGCAATGAATTCCTCCTTATCCACACCTAGCACCAAAACATTCATATAAAGCTCATCCGAACCCTACTCTATGCCCCTTATGTTCAGATATTTGACCCTCTAAGACCAACCCTTAAATTAAATAAAAATTCAAATAAATACTTTTATATCAACACATTAAATATAACCATCACTACATTATCATTTTGCACAACTATTCATCATTAATACCAATTCGAGAAAATATCTTTAAATTTCAAAACAATAAACATATACAGCTCTTTACACAGAAGCTAAAGCTATTGATAACGATAATAATTATCAATAGACTTCGCACATATTGTTACATAGATTAACAATTAATCTACTTTTACTCCTTTTTCTGTAAAAGTTTCATCAGGTTGAAAGTTCTGTCATTCACCACTTCAATTTCAGGGGTTCTCTCAATGGCAAAAATCAAAAGTCGTAAACATTTTCGTACCACACCTTTAGTTGCGCTTGCAGCAAGTCTTCCTCTAGCGGCACATGCTGCCCCTAAAGAAGAAAGTGTGGCAAAACTTCCAACAATTGAAGTAAATGCAGAAAATACCTATAAAGTAGATACTGTTAGCTCTCCAAAATATACACAACCCCTACTCGATACACCTCAAACTGTACAAGTCATCAAAAAAGAACTGTTACAGGAACAAGGTGCTGCATCATTAATGGAAGCACTGCGTAACACCCCAGGCATCACACTACAAATGGGTGAGAATGGTAATACCAGCGCAGGTGATACTTTCCAGATGCGTGGTTTCTCGACCCAAACCTCTACCTACGTCGATGGTATTCGTGATCTCGGTGCCGTCAGCCGTGATGTATTTAACTTAGAACAAATTGAAGTTGTAAAAGGCCCTTCTGGTTCTGAAGCTGGTCGCGGTGCAGCATCGGGTTATATCAACTTAGTCACCAAGTTACCTAAGGCTGAAAGTAGTCGTGAAGTTTCAGCACGTTACAATACTGCTGAAAATGCACGCTTAACTGCAGACATCAATCAAGCAATTAATGAAAGCACAGCAGTTCGTTTAAATGTAATGGGACAAGACGGCGGTGTTGAAGGCCGCGATGTTTTAGAAAATAATGGCTGGGCAATTGCTCCCTCGATTGCTTTCGGTCTCAATACAGACACACGTTTCTACCTATATTCTCAGCATGTTCGCCAAAATAATATCCCTGATGGTGGTATTCCTACAGTTGGGATGAAAGGCTTCTACAATGCTGATGCCGATTTAAATAAGGCAAAAGAAGTTGATCGTTCGAATTACTATGGCAGTGTCAATGACTATGAAGATATTGACGCTGATATGGTGACTGCAAAAGTTGAAAGTGATTTTGGCGATAAAATTAAATTTACCAATACTTCTCGTTACGGTAAGTCACAAATGAATCGTGCATTAACAGGTATTAATGCCTTAAACAAGAATGGATCAAACAATCCAGATGCATGGACGATTTCCCGTTCACATCAAGGTGTCGATCAAGAAAATAAAATTCTTGCCAATACCTCATCACTCAATGTGAATTTTAAAACTGGCGAAGTAGAACATGATCTGGTTGCAGGCTTAGAATTCTTACAAGAACAGCAAATTTCTCGTACATTATCAACCCAAGCACCAGGACAAATTCCTGCCCCATCAACAAAACCGGCAAATCTATATAATCCAAATCATTATGATGTTATGCCTAAACTCGTTTATACGGGTGCATACACTGATGGTGAAACCAATACAGCCGCAGCTTATTTATTTGACACCATTAAATTATTGAATAACCGTTTACAATTTAATGGTGGGGTCCGTGTAGATTACTATCACACAGACTATGAAGCACTGACAGTTGCAACCAACTCTTCAACTGGTGTTGTAACAAAAACACCAACAGATTTAAAAGCACATGACACTTTAGTCAGCTGGAAATTGGGCAGCTTATGTAAGCCAACTGAAAACAGCAGTGTCTATGCATCTTATGCAAAATCACTCACACCTCCAGGTAGTGCAAACTTTGGGCTTTCAGATACAGGCATTAATAGTTCAGCTGCCAAGCCCCAAGAAACCAACCACTATGAAGTGGGTGCAAAATGGGATGTGTTGAAAAATAAACTGGCATTAAACGCTGCCGTTTATCGCACAGAAAATGAAAACCAATTTACCACTGACCCAATTACCAAAGAATCTGTTCAAGAAGGTAAAACACGAGTTGAAGGTGTTGAACTTGGTGTTGTGGGACAAATTACCGATGCGTGGAATATTTCTGCGGGTGTTGCCCACATGAAAACCAAGCAAAAAAACCAACAGAGCTTTGGTACGACTGGAGAAAAAACCGTAACAGATTCTGTTCGTTGGTCACCTGATTGGACTGCAACATTATGGACAACTTATGACATCGCTGGCTTTAAAGTAGGCTTAGGTGCACGCTATGTAGATGAACAAAAACGTGTCATTACCGACAGCACTGCGCCAGCCAATATGCCAAAAGTTCCATCGTATGTTGTATTTGATGCAATGGCAGGTTATAGCTTCAATAAAAATGCGTCACTTAACCTGAATGTATATAACTTAGCAGATAAAGACTACATCAGCGCATTGAACAATGGTGGTAGCCGTTTTGTGCTCGGTCAACCTCGTTCAGCAGCATTAACATTCAACTATAAGTTCTAAATTATTCAATCAAAATTGAAGATTGAATAGATGAACTCGGCCTGTCAGAAAAGGTATACTTTTTCGACAGGCTGTACTTTTTTGAAGGGTTTTAAATATGATGTTGCACATTCCTGAGCTACTCAGTAAACAACAAGTGTTAGAACTACGCCAACAAATGCAGCCAGCCTCAGCATGGATCAATGGTGCTCAAAGCGCAGGTGCACAAGCTCAGAAAACTAAAAATAATTTACAGATCGATATCCATAGTGAAATCTATCAATCCATAAGTCAGTCTGTTCTAAATGCTTTACAACACAACTTACTGTTACGTTCAGCCGCCCTGCCTCAACATATTTTATCGCCAATGTTTAATTGCTATCAAAATCTGGGCAATTATGGCAATCATGTCGACAGCGCTGTTCAGGCTTCTTCAAAAACAGGACAAATGATTCGCACCGATGTTTCTATTACGGTTTTTTTATCCGAACCCGATGAATACGAAGGTGGAGAACTGATTGTTGAAGATACCTATGGCAGCCACGAGGTTAAGCTAGATGCGGGTGATGCGATTTTATATCCGTCCACAAGTCTGCATCGCGTTGAACCCGTCACTCAAGGCAGTCGAATTGCCGCTTTCACTTGGATTCAAAGCATGGTCAAAGATGACTGGCAACGTACCATGCTGTTTAATTTAGATATGACTATTCTAAAACTAAGACAGCAGCTTGGTGATACTGAGGAAGTGGTTGATTTGACCAGTCACTATCACAACTTATTAAGACAATGGGGGATTTTCTAATGTCACCTCTTCCGCCATTGACCATCATCCCTGCTCATTTACAAACCGTGGCGGATTACGAGCAACAAGCTTCACAACATTTGGCAGAGGCAACTTGGCATTATTTACAAGGCGGTGCGATGCATGAACTAAGCGTGCAAGAAAATCAGCTCCAGTTTCAAGATATTCATCTTATTCCACGACATTTAAATGACTTTTCTCAGGGCAATACTCGGCTCAATTTATTTGGGATGGACTACCCTCATCCAATTTTTCTTGCTCCCATTGGGCATCAGGCACTTTTCCATCCTCAAGCGGAGCAAGCCACAGCACTTGCCGCTGAGTTAATGCAGAGTAACTTTGTCCTCAGTACATTAAGCAACACACATATGGAAGCTTTGAATAAAGAGAATCCGTACAAATGGTTTCAACTTTATTGGCAAGCTAACCGAGAAAAATCATTGGCTTTAATTCAGCTTGCAGAACAACACAATTATAAAGCGATCGTGATCACCATCGACGCGCCACATACAGGTATCCGAGATCGAGAGCGTAAAATCTTCTTTCAACTTCCCAATGAAATGCCACATCCACATGCATCAGTTGATTTAGAAATTGGTAATTTGGCTGCTGACGAGCACCCTATTTTTCAAGGTCTAATGAAAATAGCACCAAAATGGGAGGATATTGAGTGGTTGATTAGAAATACAAAACTGCCAGTGATCCTTAAAGGTGTATTGCATCCCGCGGATGCCAAGAAAGCGGTCGAATATGGTGTTTCAGGTCTGATCGTTTCCAATCATGGTGGCCGCGTACTGGATACCACTATTCCTCCATTAATTGCGCTACAAAAAATCAGAGCCGTTGTTCCAGTCAGTTATCCCCTACTGTTAGATGGCGGAATTCGTCGTGGTTCAGATATATTTAAAGCAATAGCACTGGGCGCATCCATCGTACTGATCGGCCGTCCTTATATTTATGGCTTGGCAACGGCTGGTGCCTTAGGTGTTGCCCATGTACTTAAAATCTTAAAGGAAGAATTTGAGGTCACCATGGCCTTAATGGGAACAACAACTTTACAAGAGATTAACCATGACTTTATTAATCAATAATCCGCTTTACTGCGTCTCGTTACCTTAACAAACTGATATTCAAAACACTTTCAGGCTTTTGAAGATAAATCATATAAATAAAACTTTAGTAAAATGAAAAAAATCATAACATCAGAATTAAGCGTCAATATTTAAACCACAATCGTTTTTTTAGATTAAATAAAAAAATCAACAAATTAACAACATTTTTGAACAATTAAGGACGAAAAATTATTTAAGTTTCCATTGTAACAATTAGAAACAATTGAAAAAACCAATCCAAAACAAATGAATATAGAAATGACAATGATTATCCTTTGCATAAATTTTTACATACTTAGGCGTGCTCATGTCTTTTATTAAATCACGGAAGAAACTCGTTTCTTCTGCAATTGCTTCTTCACTTTCAGTAATTGCAGTACCAGCGATTGCTCAAGATCAGGCAGTTCAGCTTCCAACAATTCATGCTCAAGCTGAAAAAGAACAAAGTCTCAAAGTAGATAAATCTGCAAACAGCAAATTTGTTGCCCCACTTCTGGACACACCAAAATCTGTTTCTGTGATTTCAAAACAATTAATTGAAGACACCAAAGTTACAACGTTAAGTGACGCTTTGCGTACTGTTCCTGGTATTACGTTAGGTGCTGGTGAAGGTGGCAACCCAAACGGTGACCGCCCTTTCATTCGTGGCTATAGTTCTGAAAGTTCAATGTATGTAGATGGTATTCGTAATGCCAATTCACAAAATCGTGAAATGTTTGCAGTTGAACAAGTTGAAGTATCAAAAGGCTCTTCATCATCTTTAGGTGGTGGCGGTTCAGTAGGCGGTAACGTTAACCTTATTTCTAAAGTTGCTAAAAAGGGTGACTCCCTAGAAGGATCTGTACAAGGTGGTACAGATGATTACCAACGTATTACCCTTGATGGTAATAAAGATTTCGGTAATGGTGTTGCTGCTCGTGTTGTTGTTATGGGACACCATAATAATAAAGCGGGACAAGGTGATGATGGCGCTGAATACAAACGCGCAGGTATTGCCCCAAGCATTACTTTTGGCTTAGATACTGCGACTCGCGCAACCTTAAGCTATTACTACTTAAAAACAGATGATACGCCTGATGCAGGTATTCCTTATAACAATCCAAACAATTATGCCGCAGGCTCAGGGAAGCCAATTGATGTTAAAAAAGGCATTTATTACGGTTGGAAAGATCGCGATTTCCAAAGACAGGAAAACCAAGTTGGAACAATCAAGTTAGAACATGATTTGACTGATAACATTACGATTAGCAACACTGCTGTCTATAATAAATCTAAAAATGACTATATCTGGACTCAACCAGATGATAGCCAAGGTAACTTTATTGACCCCGCAACTGGCAAGTTAAAAGAGACAGGTATCTGGCGTCGTGCAAATACACGTATTACAGACACTGATACTTTTACAGACCAACTCGCATTAACAGGTAAATTGAATACAGGTATCTTGAAACATAGCTTTAATGTGGGTGCTGAATACAGTAAAGCTGAATCAGATAAAGGTAGCTATACCATTACTGATTCAAACACCAGTGCAATTGGCGGTGCAGTAGCGAACGGAGCATGTAGCTTAGGTTTAAGTGCTTCAAATGGCTGGTGTACATCTACCACTAACCCAAATTCAAATGACCGTTTCTTAGGAACAGTGACTGCAAACAAAGCTGTTACAACGACTACATCTGAGACGACATCTGTCTACTTACTCGATAATATCGAAATCACACCACAATGGTTACTTGATTTAGGTGTACGTTGGGATAAGTTTGATACTGAATTAAAAACCAACGCAACAGGCGTTAAACTAGAAAACAATACTGACTTCTTCAGCTATCAAGCAGGTTTAACCTTTAAACCAACTGAAAATAGCAGTATTTATGCAAGCTTTGCGACTTCTGCAAACCCTGTAGGTATTGATGCTGGAGATGGTTCTGAAACTGCTGTAAATGCCAATAATAAAGATCTAGATCCAGAAAAAGCACGTACTTTTGAAATTGGTACCAAGTGGGATTTATTCAACAATAAACTCAATGCAACAGCAGCCATTTTCCGTACAGAAAAGCAAAATACGCGTATCCAACTTGATCCAACCACTTATACCAATGGTGGCGACAGTAAAGTTGACGGTATCGAACTTGGCTTAAACGGTTATATCACTGATAAATGGGCTGTTAGCGCTGGCTATACCTATTTAGATAGCGAAAATACCAATCCTGGTCCAAGCTGTAACCGTTCTGGTGTGTGTACACCTGAAAATGCTGCAAAAGGTAAACAATTACCGAACGTTCCAAAGAACTCAGCAACTTTATGGACAACCTATAAAGTATTGCCGCAAGTTACGATTGGTGCTGGTGCTGTTGCAATGGATAAAGTCTATGGTAATGCAACCAACACTAAATGGGTTCCAGGTTATGTACGCTACGATGCAATGGCAAAGTATGACGTGAATAAAAACGTGAACTTACAGCTTAATGTCAATAACCTGTCTGATACTCGCTACTTCACTAAAGCTTATGCATCTCATTATGCATCTGAAGCTGAGGGCCGCAGTGCAGTACTCTCTGTAAACTTCAAATACTAATCTTCTTAATAAAACCCATAATATATTTATGGATTTTATTTCAAAAATAGCCTCATAATGAGGCTATTTTTTATCATTTATTGTTTTCACAAAGGTAAGTGTCGTGATCCATCATATTCCCAATGTATTAAGCCAAGAACAAGTACGGTACTTTCGTGAAGAAATGGAAAAAATAGAATGGACCAATGGCAAAGTCACCGCAGGTACACTTTCTGCTACAGTCAAAAATAATCAACAACTACCAGAAGATCACCCTTTAACACACCATCTTAGCAATATTATTTTAGAGGAGTTGGGCAAGCACCCCTTGTTTCTATCTGCTGCCCTACCTATCGATATTATTCCGCCACTCTTTAATCGCTATGAAAATCAGGAAGCTTTCGGTTTCCATGTGGATAATTCAATTCGTCGAATTCGTGGGACCAAAGAGCGTTTACGCACTGATTTATCCTGCACTTTGTTCCTGTCAGAACCCGATGAATATGAAGGTGGTGAACTGGTGATTGAAGATACTTATGGCTATCACGAAGTCAAATTACCAGCGGGTGATATGGTCCTCTACCCATCCTCAAGCCTACATGAAGTAACAGCAATCACTAGCGGATGCCGAACAGCGTCATTCTTTTGGGTACAAAGCATGGTGCGTGATGATGCTGAACGTAATATGTTATTTACACTGGATCAGACGATCCAAAATTTGCGTGTACAGCTTGGTGACACTCATCAAGAAGTGATTAAAATGACCAATCTTTACCACAACCTCATGCGAAAGTGGGCTGAGCTATAATTCGGATACTTTTCAAAGCTTAGAGATAAAAATAACTTTTTTATCTCTAATTGATAAAATTTCGGGAAATTTTTCCTATTAAAATTTAAATAGTGCAAAAAACAGGGAAATATTTCCCATTCATTCCAATTAAAATGTTTTATAGACCTTTGCAGTCGTCTGTATTTTCGCCTAGACTGAATATCGTTAGATGATTAATATAACTGCAAAATTAAATACCCAATATGAATGGTAGATGATGAAAACAAATCGCGGCTTTACCCACCCGTCTCATACAACACATCTTGCTGCACTTCTCCTGATGCTGCGCCTCGCGCGCGTATAAATTTTTCGCCTACATTTTTAGGCGCTCGATCCCCGAATTCGCTTTAAATTAATTCTTATAGACACCATATATATTTGTAGCACGTTGCCTTTTATTTGACTCAGCAACCATGCTACGACAAGGAGTTTTCTCATGATGTTGGCTGACCCAAGCAAAAAATACCGCCGTATGTACCAGCGAGTGGATTTACCAGATCGTCAATGGCCGAATAATGAAATCAATCAAGCACCGATTTGGATGAGTACTGACCTTCGTGATGGGAACCAAGCGATTTTTGAACCGATGGATATGGATCAAAAATTAAAAATGTTCCACATGTTGGTTAAAATCGGCTTTAAGCACATCGAAATTGGCTTTCCATCAGCTTCTCAAATTGACTTTGATTTTACTCGTAAATTGATTGAAGAAAATTTGATTCCCGACGATGTCTATATCGAAGTGTTGGTGCAAGCACGTGATCACTTGATTGAACGTACTTTTGAAGCATTGGTTGATGCAAAGCGTGCCATTGTGCATATCTATAATTCAAATTCACCAACCTTCCGCCAGAAAGTCTTAAACGTCGATGCCAATGGTTCAAAGCAACTTGCCATTAATGCGGCAAGCAAAGTCAAAGAATATGCAGCGCAATACCCTGCTACAGACTGGATTTTCCAGTACAGCCCAGAATGTTTCTCTGCAACTGAATTAGAAGTAGCCAAAGATGTTTGTGATGCTGTGACTGAAATTTGGGAAGCTTCGCCAACCAATAAAGTCATCTTGAACTTGCCTGCAACAGTGGAAGTATCGACACCGAATGTCTATGCCGATCAAATCGAATGGATGCACCGCAATTTAGCACGTCGTGATGGCGTGATTATCTCAGTACATTGTCACAATGATCGTGGTTGTGGTATCGCAGCATCTGAATTGGCGATTATGGCAGGTGCTGATCGTGTAGAAGGTTGTGTATTTGGTAATGGTGAACGTACGGGTAATGTGGACGTTGCTGCGATTGCATTGAACATGTATACCCAAGGTGTTGCACCAAACTTAGACTTCTCAAATATCAATGAAATCATTGCAACAGTTGAAGAATGTACAGGTTTACCTATTCATCCTCGTCATCCATATGCAGGTGATTTAGTCTTTACTGCATTCTCTGGTTCACACCAAGATGCGATTAAAAAAGGCTTTGAATTCCAGAAAAACGAAGAAATCTGGGATATGCCATATTTACCAATCGATCCAAAGGACTTGGGCCGTGACTACGATGCAGTAATTCGTGTCAACAGCCAATCAGGTAAAGGCGGTATTGCGTACTTATTGGAATCGAATTACAACGTTGCCTTGCCACGCCGTGTTCAAATCGAATTCAGTCAGATCGTACAGCAGCATACCGATGAAAATGGTACAGAAATCAGTGCACATGAAATCTGGACCTTATTCGAAAATACCTATGTGGATGTGAAGAACAGCCATTATCAAACCAAACATTATCAATTGTCAGATATCAATGGTACACAAATCATTGAATTAGACGTTGAAATTGACGGTGAAATTCAGCGTCTCCGCGGAGAAGGTAATGGCCCGATCTCAGCCATGTTGAATGCCTTGCAGTTACCAATTGATGTGGTGAACTATGAAGAGCGCAGTATCAGTTCAGGTGCCAATGCCAAAGCACTTGCCTTGATTGAGCTTCAAGTGAAAGGCACAGGTAAGAGCGCATTTGGTGCGGGTGTACATGACAACATTGTAACTTCATCAATCGAAGCCATCATTGCATGTACCAACCGTTTAATTCAACAAGGGGTATTAACCACCGATCAAGTGGCTGCTGCAGCTGTTTAGATAGGTGAAATATCACATAATCGTCAGTAAAGCTGAGTTGTAATATCAGAAAAAATGACTTTTGAAAGGATACCTGAATTGGTATCCTTTTATTATTAATGATTTATTATAGGGCGAATCATTCCAGTGTCTTTTCCATCGGATTCAGTGGGTTTAGTCACACCACAAAAGTTTCAATTTGAACAACCTTTAGAACTTGAATGTGGCCGCGTATTGCCACGTTTCGATTTAATGGTTGAAACCTATGGAACCCTCAATGCAGATCAATCCAATGCCATTCTGATTTGCCATGCGCTGTCAGGACATCACCATGCTGCAGGCTATCATCATGAAGATGATAAGAAGGCAGGCTGGTGGGACAGCTGTATTGGCCCTGGAAAAGCGATTGATACCAATCACTTCTTTGTTGTTTCCTTAAATAATATCGGTGGATGCAGTGGTTCAACTGGTCCCACCTCACCAAATCCTGAAAATGAAAATCGCCCTTACGGTCCTGACTTCCCATTAGTCACAGTGCGTGACTGGGTCAAAACTCAAGCAATGCTGTCTGACCGTTTAGGCGTTAAAGTTTGGTATTCTGTGATTGGCGGCTCTCTGGGCGGTATGCAAGCTCTACAATGGTCTTTGGATTATCCAGACCGATTACAAAAATGCGCCATCATCGCCAGCGCACCCAAATTATCAGCCCAAAATATTGCCTTTAACGAAGTGGCACGCCAATCGATTCTATCTGATCCTGATTTCCATCATGGTCGCTATCTGGAAAATGACAGTTATCCAAAACGTGGTTTGATTTTGGCGCGTATGGTGGGTCATATCACCTACTTGTCTGAAGAAGCCATGAAACAGAAATTTGGTCGCGATTTAAAATCGGGCAAATTTATGTATGGTTTTGATGTCGAATTCCAAGTGGAAAGCTATTTGCGTTACCAAGGCGAACAATTTAGCCGCAATTTCGATGCAAATACTTACTTGATTATGACCAAGGCCTTGGATTATTTTGACCCTTCGCGTGAATATGAACATTCTTTGACGAAGGCAATGAGTCAACCGAAGTGCCAATTTTTGGTAATTTCATTTACCACAGACTGGCGTTTTAGTCCAAGCCGCTCTCAAGAGCTGGTCGATGCTTTGATTGATAATCATAAGCCTGTCAGCTACTTAGATATTGATGCTGAACAAGGTCATGACTCGTTCTTATTCCCTATTCCACTGTATGTAAAAACGCTACGCGCATTTTTAGGTGGAGAACAACAGTTGCAATCGACATCGCAGGAGCAGCACTAATGCGTATAGATCAACGACTCGCCGAAAAATGGATTAACCCGAACTCTAGCGTGCTAGACTTAGGCTGTGGTGATGGTGAATTGCTGGCTCATATGAGCAAACAGCACAATATTCGTGCCTATGGTCTAGAAATTGATCAAGAAAAGATTGCAATTGCCATCAGTCGGGGGTTAAATATTATCCAACAGGACTTAAACCTCGGTTTAAGCCGTTTTGCCGACCAGTCTTTTGACTCTGTGGTTATGGCACAAGCTTTGCAAGCTGTAGATGCACCTGATGTATTACTTCGTGATATGGTGCGTGTCGGCAAACAGGCCATTATTACTTTTCCAAATTTTGCATATTGGAAGACACGTTCTTTTCTTGCATTGAAAGGGAAAATGCCTGTTTCGGAAGCTTTACCGTATATGTGGTATAACACCCCGAATATTCATTTATGTACTTTCCGTGACTTTGAAGCCTTATGTGCTGAGAATCGGATTAAAATTATTAATCGACTTGCCGTTAATGGTGACCAACAAGGTAGTGTGCTCAGTAAGCATATGCCGAACCTATTTGGTGAAGTCGCAATTTATCGAGTGAGCGCTCTATGAAAAAGACATTAATCAGCACATTTTTATTTGGTCTGATCAGTATACAAGCGCACGCTGACTATGTTGCTCAACCTCAATCGGTTGCAACGCAGGCAGCGCGATACTCAGTGATGGGTATCAATGAGTTACAAAGCGCAGCAAAATCTGGTCAAGCTGGGGCACAGTTTTACTTAGCAACCCGTTACCAGTTTGGTAAAGATGTTGCTAAAGATGAAAAACAAGCATTTTCTTTATTCAAAGCAGCAGCAGATCAAGGTTTATCTGCAGCACAATTGAATGTTGGTCGTATGTATGCCGATGGCATGGGCGTTAAGAAAGACGAAGTTTTAGCACGTAAATATTTCGAGAAAGCGGCGAGCAACGGTGACAACCGTGCCAGCTTTAATCTTGCAATGATGGAAGAGCAGAAGAAAAACTTTGTTGGCGCTTACCAGTGGTATGAGCTTTCAACCCGTGATGGCATGCTCGACACCAAAGTGATCAGTCTTTCTGAAGGGAAGAAAACAGCGTTGGCTGCAAACTTAACTCAAGATCAGATTCGTACTGCACGTGACCGTGCTGATAAATGGATTCAAGCGCAATAATCTTATTTAAATCTATTGAGTGATAATAAAAAACCGACTTGTAAGAGTCGGTTTTTTATTATATTGATAACATTCATATTTAATTAAGTTTATTCAATGAGCGATATAGAAAAGGCGATATTCAAAGCAAAACTAGAATTGGAAACAATAACACCAGAAGAAATCCAAAGGTGGGCAATTGAGACATTAGAAAAAAATTCATCGAATGATTTAGCTTTAGAAATATGCTTTCTATCAACACCAGAACAAATTACAACTTATTTTAACCAATTATCCCGAAGTCTATTTAATACAGATTTAACAAAGGAATCAGTCAATAACCTATTAAAAGATTATATTGAAAAACATCTAGAGTTAGTTAAAAGCCAAGAGCTTCTATTTCCTTTTCTTCAGAAGCTCTTGGCTTTATCTAAGGCTGTAGAGAATGAGGATCTTTTTGAGTTATTAAATTACTATGATGACCAGTTCTACTTAAGTTTTGAAGGATATACGCCTTCTGAACCAGATACTGTATTTAAAGATTTCATAAACGATTTAAAAGATTTCTTATCTAGACAGAGTTAAAGATATGGAAAAAAGCAATTCCTCTTAACTTTTAGAATACGATAATTCAGCACTACCTAATTCAATAAAAACCCCCTAAAATTCCACTCAATCTAAACTGATCTGAAAACTGATATGTCTACCCAACCATGGCTCAACCAAGGCAGCCTTGTCCTTGCAAGTAATAACAAAGGCAAAGTGGTCGAATTTGAACATCTGTTTCAACAACTTGATCTTCCTATCGAGATTATCCCTCAAGGCAAACTCGATATTGAAGATGCAATTGAAGATGGTCTCAGCTTTGTTGAAAATGCCATTATCAAAGCACGTCATGCGTCTAAGCTTTCAGGTAAACCAGCACTCGCAGATGACTCAGGACTATGTGTCCCAATTTTAGGTGGTGCACCAGGCATCTACTCGGCCCGCTATGCGGGTGAGCATGGTCATGATGCTGCCAACAACCAAAAACTGCTGGCCGATCTTGCGCCTTTGCGTAAAGACGGTGAAGCCATTGAAGGGATGTTTGTGTGTGTACTCGCACTGGTCACGCATGCAGAAGATCCACTCCCACAAATTTTCCAAGGCATCTGGAAAGGTGAGATTTTAGAAGCAGCTCGTGGTGAAAATGGTTTCGGTTATGACCCTTTATTCTGGCTACCTGAACTCAATGTTTCGAGTGCTGAACTGAGCAAAGCTGAGAAAAATAAAATTAGCCATCGCGGTCAAGCCATGCAGCTGTTTAAAGCCAGTCTGGTTTAAAACCCTAAAGTGCCCTCCTACACGAGGGCATTTTTTATATGCAACAATAGACCATAGATCACAATCACCACACAGCTCACGATGGTTCCCGCAGCAATATAGCGAGCTGAAACGCCTGTACCTTGATAATGAGTTTCCAACGCAACAATATTAGCGGCAGGCGGCAGACAAAATAAAAAGAACAACACAGGGAGCAATGATTCAATCTGCGGAATCGCAATAAAATAATAGGTCGATGTACAGATCACCACACCACACAAGAGCTTGAACATTAAGGTTCGCGTACTCAGCCACAGATCAGCCATATATACACGGGTATGTCTCAGCCACATTCCTAAAATACACATGCCCGCAAAACTCATCCCAAATTTAGCAATCTCATACACTCCTTCTACCAGCGCATTGTCCTGCAAATCATGTCCTCCCAACAGCCATAAAACCAAGGCTGCGAACAAGGCCAATACAGGGGGTGATTTCAGTACTTTTTGCAATGTTGCAAGGTAATCCGTCGGCCCTTCTGAAACCGCAGCAACTGCCCAAATATTGCCAAACAGTGAACCTCCAATATACAGTGCGATCATGGCACCACTGACCTGCTCCCCAAATAAGGCGATGGCAAATGGAAAACCCAGCCAGCCAATGTTGCTATAACTCACACAGAGTGCTTGTAAGCGATCCTTTGAGAAGTGGAAAAAACAGTAAAATAGAAGAATCGATGTAATGAAACTAAATCCCATCAGTGCAAAGCTACCCGCCTGATAAAACACCATGTTGTAGATGATCACCACAGGAATAAATAAGCGCGCCAATAAGGAAGATAAGATTTTCTTTGCCTGTTCCGCGACTTTGAATTGAGCAAGCAGCAGCCCAAAAACAAAGGCACTTATGGGGAGAATAAAGGTCATGTCAATCTGTTTTTATCATGTCTTAATATGCCGCTTATGCTAGCACTATTTACCATTGGGTAAATGTGTTGTCTTAAAACTGCAATATAAGTGTCACATCTTTGTCATGCCAAACTGTTGAGATATATCCAAAGTTTTATAGGAATAGAATGATGGCTGGTTTATCAATTTGGCATGTACTGATTTTTGCAATTGTGGTAATTCTACTTTTCGGTACATCGAAGCTTAAAAACCTCGGTAAAGATGTTGGTGGTGCAGTCAAAGACTTCAAAAAATCAATGAAAGAAGAAGAAGCGGCGACACCTTTAAATGAACCTCGCACCATTGATGCTCAAGTTAAAAATACTGAAAGCTCAGTAAAAAGCTAAGCGAGCACGACTATGCTGAATTTGGGAATGACCGAAATCTTTTGCTTTGCCGTGATTGCATTGCTGGTGCTCGGTCCTGATAAATTACCAGAAGCTGCTCGGTTCGTGGCGAAATGGTATGGCAAAATAAAAAAGTTTATCAACAATATTCAGAATGAAATCGATCGCGAACTCCGCCTTTCCGAGTTTCGCGAAGAAATGCAAAAAGAAATTGATAAAATCACTGAACTTGAACGCAGGATGCAACAACAGTTAGATGCGCTTAAAAGCACACAAACATCATCCGATGCTGAGCCAGTACAAGTAGAGACGAATCAATCAACGACGACTTACAGCTTTTGGTCCCAACAAGCAGTCGTTCCATTCAGTCTTGAATATCAAAAGCAATTACCTTTCAACCTTGAGCTGGATAGACCGCCTCAAAAGTTTGATACAGAATTAAAGATTGCCGTATGAGCCAATTACCATCGACTTCCGTCAGTACTGAAGAAACCCTGCAACAAATGCCTGTGATGCAGCATTTGATTGTACTCCGCCAATATCTTTTCAAGATTGTTGGGGTGACGATTCTTCTTTTCTTCTGCTTACTGCCGTTTAGAAATACAACCTATCAGTGGCTTTCTGAACCATTAAGACAGCAACTGCCAGCTAGCTCGACCATGATTGCGACCGATGTTACTGCAACATTCATGGCACCATTTAAGCTGAACTTGTTTGTTGCTTTTATGCTGGCAATGCCCTACATCATTTATCAGATCTGGTCATTTATCAAACCCGCACTTTACGAAAAAGAACGCCATTTAGCCATTCCTCTCCTGTTAGGAAGTATCGTGCTATTTTATCTAGGTGTGGCATTTGCCTATTTCATTACTTTGCCTGCAATTTTGCATTTCTTTATTAGCGTATCCCCTGAAACAGTTGCGCCAATGACTGATATCAACAGCTATTTAAGCTTCTGTTTAAAACTGTTTTTGGTCTTTGGTTTTACTTTTGAAATTCCAATTATTACTTTAGTTCTCATCTTAATTGGTCTGGTGAGCACACAAAGTCTGGTTGAAAAACGTCGCTTCATCGTTGTGGGATGCTTTTTTGTTGCTATGTTTGTAACCCCTCCAGATGCTCTTTCTATGATCATGCTGGCTGTACCGATGTGGATGTTATTCGAACTCGGTTTATTGCTTGGAAAAATACTCGAAAAAAGAAAAGTCGAAAACTAAAAAACGGAGATAAAATCCCTGAAAATATTTCGGGGATTCTTTTATTTTGCCCTATATTTTTCAATAATTTATAAAAATAAAATTGTCTTCAAACTGCCTTCAAACTGTCAAAAAAATGTCATGTCCTATTCATAGAATCGATCAGGATTTATTTACCATATATTATAGATACGGATTTATTATGACAGCCAATACCAATCAGCCAAGTCGTCGTGATATTTTAAAATGGTTCGCTGGCGTTCCATTTTTACCATTGGGGGCAATGGGTACAGCAGCAGCTCTAACAGGTTGCAATGATGACAATGATAACAACAGCATCGTTACACCAACGCCAAAACCAATTAACTTCAAAAATGCAACCTTTACAGGTATGCCAGCACCTGCAACTGTAGCAGCAATGGCAACAACGGCCTGTTCATCAAGACTTTCTATTAACTGGGATGACGGCAGCAAAACTGACTATCAACTCGCTTATAAGCCATTTTTCTTAACAGGCACAAAAGTACCAGATGGCAAAGGTGGTCAAATCATTGCTGGTGGTTATTTTGATATCAATAATAAACCGATTATTGATAAATCAGTTGAAGGGAAAGAACGCCAATATTTCTCTGACTGCCCAGATGGTAGTTCACTAATTAGCTTTAAAGAAGCAACAGGTAAAGACTTTACTGATGCAGATAAAAAAGCGCTAGGTGTAACAGGTAATCCTGTTTTCCATGTGGTTCAATTTGAGTATCTTTCAAAAGACCAAAATGGTGGAGACACTTACGGTAAGTTGTCTTCTCCAATTGCAGTATTAACTTTAGATCAAGACCCAAAAACGGGTCATTTATCGCTGATTAAATACCATAATGTTGATACATCTAGTGCACATGGTCTTTGGATCACTTGTGGCGCAAGTCTTTCGCCATGGGGAACTCACCTTTCAAGTGAAGAGTATGAGCCAGATGCATTCGATCAAAAACTTGGTCAGTCATTATCAACATTGAAAGCTTTTAGTAAAAACATCTATGGCAATGAAGCGACAGCAAATCCATATAACTATGGTCATTTGCCTGAAATTATTGTCAAAGCTGATGGTACAGGTACTGTCAAAAAGCATTACTGTTTAGGTCGTATTTCACATGAACTGGTACAGGTATTCCCAGATAATCGCACAGTATTAATGGGTGATGACTATACCAATGGCGGTTTATTCATGTTCGTCGCAGATAAAGAAAAAGACTTATCTGCAGGTACCTTGTATGTTGCAAAATATACGACTCCATTAACCGATTTAACAATTGGTAAAATTTCTTGGATTAGACTGGGTCATGCAACCAGTGCTGAGATTGAAAATCTTATTAAGAGTGGTATCAAAGGAACGGATATTTTTGAGTCAGTATTACAAATTGCAAAATACCCAAGTGATGCAACTCCTGAAGAGAAAAAAGCAATCGATACAACTAGCCCAACAGCGGAACAAAAACTATTGGCAGATGCTGCAAAAGCCCGTATAAAACCTCAGCAAGCAGAACAAAAATTAACTTTAGAGGCACAAGGGTTTAAATTTACTTATTTGAGTAAAACAGGCGTTTACTTGAAGTTAAAAGACAATAGCGATAAAACCAAATTAGCAGCGGCTTTCCTCGAAACTCACCGTTATGCAGCTTATGTTGGTGCATCAATGGCATTAACCAAAAATGAAGGTACGACCGTTAATATCGCTGACAAGCGTGCATATTCAGCATTGGCGAACATTGTAGACTCAATGGTTGAAGGTGGTAGCGGCTACTTGGCTGAGCACAATGTAAAGTTCCCGAAATTGACTGCTGGCGGTATCTTGGAACACAAGTTAACGGGTGGGCAAAAAGACAGTACCAACACTGCCATTAATAGTGATTGGGTGCCAAGCGAATCAAACCTATTGCTTAAAGGTAAAGATATTAGCTTTGATAGCTTAGGTAATACCGCTGATCCAGAACAAATTGCAAGCCCAGATAACTTGAAGTTCTCTGAGAAGTTACGCACCTTGTTCATTGGTGAGGATTCAGGTAACCATCTAAATAATTTCTTATGGGCATATAACGTTGATACTAAACAGTTAATCCGTATTTTATCGACACCGGCTGGTGCAGAATCAACAGGTTTACATGCTGTTGATGAAGTGAATGGCTGGACATATATCATGAGCAACTTCCAGCATCCTGGTGATGAATGGTATCGTTTCTACAAAGACAATGCCGATGGTTCTCGTAGTGGTCTGAGCACCACTTTACTGGCGCAACTTGATGAAGCCATTAATAAAAACTACAGCAACAAATTCGCTGCTGCAGTTGGCTATATCACTGCTGACCCAATTGCGCCATCTGTTGTGAAAAAAGCTTAAATCTCAGCACCATTTTAAAAAGCAAATGCCGACATCATGTCGGCATTTGCCTATCTAAATCAATCATAATTCAACCATTCAGCTAGTACTCGTGCTTATATAAAAATAATAGAAAAGCGGGATCATTTTATTCAAAGATTGAAATCATAGCGGTCACCGAACAGATCAATTTCTATGATAAAAAAAACCCCTTTAAAAAAGGAGCTCGATTCAATCAATCCAACTTTATGCAATTAATCACCAAAATCTGAATAATCTTTACTGCTGAATTTACTATATTTTTTCCATGGTTCTGCAATATTGACCTGTTGGATATTGGCTTTCATGATGTCATAGCGCAAACCATCTAAGCTACGAATATCAACGCGTTTGGCAATATTGTTACGGTTATCCCATTCCACACGAATCTTATTCTTCTTATTTTGGCTTTCATATAGGGTACTGTTGGTATCCTTTTTAATGATCTTCATCCCTTTTAAGGTTTTAGGATCAAGTAACGAATAGACACATGACCAACAGTTGCTTAAGCCCAGCATATCCACATCCGCATCTTGCAAATGTACGACGGTTTTATCTTCGACCAAAACCAAATTCAGTTTGGGTTGTTTTTTCTGATCAATAAAATAATGTTGAGCAGCTTCCGCTAGATCTAGATGTTTATGTCCACCCTTTTCGTCACCATGCTGATGCTGTCTCGGCAACACACGTTCAATCCAGATATTCTGAGAATCACGATACATACGCTCCTGAAACACACTGGTACGTGTCACACCATCATTGCCAATGGTCTGAGTCTCTCGTGTAATACTGGCACTCAATAACGGTGCAGCATGCAAAGACGTCATTCCCAAACTGAGCAATACCGAACTCATCACTAGACGCATGTTATTTCCCGCATAAAAAAACCTCAGTCATAATGACTGAGGTTTTTTGCAATATGATGAAAATATTGAATAAAGCGCTTATTTAAATCCGAATGCTTCTTTCAATTTGCTAAACACCCAAGCATTTTCACGTGTACCTTTAAACACTTGAGAACCTGCACCCTCAGCAAATAAGAGGACATCACCACCACCATGTGTTTCAGAACCTGGGCTACCGAGTTTAACGCCGACTTGTTGCAAATAATCATCTGCCGCCGCTTCATCATCAGTAATATCAATACGTGACGTTGGACGTGGTCCACCACCATTACCAAACACCAACGTGGTTGAGGTTTTGCCCTTCGCATCTAAGTTAGGTGCATGCTTTTTGCCATCGGCCAACACACGCGTGCGCGTATCTGTCGCTTTGGCTTCTTGATAGCTATAACTTAAACCCAAGATACCAGGATTCGCAGTCGTTGTTTTTCCAGTACGTGCTGTATAACCATTAAAGGTCATGGTATGGTCATGGTCAGCCGTAACAACGATTAAAGTATTTTTTAATTCAGGGTCAGTTTTCTTGATTTTATCTAAGGCCTTCTTGATCGCATTATCAAATGCAATGGTATCGTGTAGCGCACGTTTGGCATTGGTTCCATGTAGAGCATGGTCAATACGCCCACCTTCAACCATCAAGAAAAAGCCTTTACCTGCGGTATCTTGTGCCTGTAATAAATCAATCGATTTTTCAGTCATTTCAGCCAAACTTGGCTGATTTGGTGCTGTTCGTGCTCGGTCTAAATCATATTCTAGATGTGAAGTTGCAGAATAAAGACCAATATACTTTTTATTCAATGGCGCTGCATCCATTTCTGCTTTGGTCGCACCAACAGTGTAGTTTTTGGCTTTTAATTCATTCAGTAGGTTACGCCCATCAATACGCCCCTTCTTGTTATCTGCTGCATTATAAGGGGTGAAATGGTTACGTCCGCCACCCATTAATACATCAACGCCATCTAACAGTTTAGTGTTATAACCTGCTCCGCCAGGAATGATCTGACGTGCAATCTCAAACTGTGCATTACGATTACACACATGAGAGAAGGTCGCAGCAGGTGTTGCATGGGTCAACTCTGTAGTGGTAATTGCGCCAACTTTTTTACCATTGGCTTTAGCGAGTTCAAGTATTGTCTCCGCAGGACTCCCTGCAGTGACACTCGAACCTGGTGTTGGGCAATTATTAATGGCATTGGATATCGTGTTTTTTCCATCTGTCCACGTACCTGGTTCAACCGCGACCGTTCCCGGTGTCATTCCAATCACTTCATTACGGGTTTTCTTGCCCGTCATATAAGCCGCCATTGACGGCGCGCTATCGGTGGTTTGACCATCTTCTGAATACGTTTTGATGCGTACGGTACGGCGTAAAGTGTCCATGGTTAATTTACCAGATTCACCATAACCATAAATACGGCTTGCCGTGACGGTGGTTGGCCCCATACCATCGCCTAAAAAGAAAATGATATTCTTGGCTTCACCCGCCGCCTGTACACCCGTACTTGCCGCAACTAATGCAACAGTTAAAACAGAAGCTTTCATACCGAACTGACCTAATTTAAATTGTTTTAACATCATCGTTCTCCAGTCTGTTGTTATTTATCTAGGCCAATGGCTTTACGAACTAAGTTAAATACTTCGATATTTTCGAGGCTGCCATGGAAGTTGTCTGAGCCGACACCAATTGCACCAAGGAAGACATCGGTACCGCCATGTGTTTCACTATCCGCAAAACCAGTCTGTACCACGGCTTCCTGTTGGAAATCATCTGCCGCAGTACCTGTACACCAACCCTCTTTATCAATGTCTGTCCCACGGCTATCGGTATATTTATCTGCAGGACCTGCGACTGGATTACAGCTATCGTTATCCTTTAAAGCACCACGTGCTTCAAGACGGTTATTATCTAGACGCTTTTTACCAGTACCAAAGCCAATAATTGGATACGGTGTTCCATTTTCATCAGTCGCATAGCCAGCTTTGTTATAGTTTTTAACCAAGCCTAGTACACTGGTCTCTGCACCTTTTACATATTTACCCGTACGTTTCGCATAACCATTCAAGACCATAGTATGGTCATGGTCAGCAGTCACCACGATCAGAGTATTCTTAAGCTCTGGATCTGTTTTTTTGACTTTATCAATCGCTGCTTTAATCGCATTATCAAAAGCAACCGTGTCTTGTAAGGCACGTTTTGCATTGGTGTCATGCAAGGCATGGTCAATACGTCCGCCTTCAACCATCAAGAAGAAGCTTTTGTTTTTCGCTTGTAAGACATCAATTGCCTTGGTCGTCATATCAGCAAGGCTTGGCTCATCAATTTTTTTATTGGTACGATCGAGGTCATAGTTCATATGGCTGGCATTGAATAAGCCCAATAATTTTTTGGTCTTGGTTGGATCAATTTTGGTCAGGTCACTCCCCGTTGCAACAAAGCTATAACCTTGATCTTGCATTTCTTTGACCAAATCACGACCATCAGCACGTTTACCACCCGATACAGTCGTAGGTTTAAACTGACGTAGGCCACCACCTAAAACCACATCCACACCATCATTTAATTTAGTGTTATACGCACCCCATCCAGTACCCTTCCCTGCAGGAACCAATTGCGCTGCAATATCATTTTCAGCATCACGATGACAAACATGTGCATAGGTCGTAGCTGGTGTTGCATGAGTAATACGCGTTGTAGTCACCAGTCCTGTACCCATACCTTGTGCTTTGGCAAGTTCAAGTAAGGTTTCTGCTGGTTTTTTGCCTTTATTCTCTGCGACATCATCACAGGTACTGGTCCCATCTGCTTTTGGTGGAGATGCGATTGTTCCTGTCTGCATGGAAATGACTTCATTCTTCATTTTCACGCCCGTCATATAGGCAGCCATAGAAGGTGCACTATCAGTCACCTGACCATCTTCTGAAAAGGTACGAACAAACGCTGTTTCTGGGAGAGTATCAATGGTCAAATCACCATCTTCACCAACAGAATAAATACGCGATGCGGTTAAGGTGGTAATCCCCATACCATCGCCTAAAAAGAAAATTACATTTTTTGCAGCTGGTGTTTTTGGTACTTCTGCTTTGTCATCATTATCATTATCGTTACAGGCTACCATCCCACCCGATAAGACTGCTATCAAACTGACCGCCAATAGCTTTTTGGAAAAGCTCATCTTTGATAAGAACATAAAATATCCCCAGATTTATTGTTTGGACGTAATTTCGTTGCATAGACCATAACAATGCTGGGTGACCCTTTTATGTCACCTTAATGACAATATTATTTCATCTTGTTGTTTTATATATAAATTATGTTATAACATATCAATTTAATCCGCTAATGTAATTTGAAGATCGACAACTTTTCCCTGCTGCTCACCTTGTTGGGATTTTTCTAGCCAATGCCACTGTGCTTGCATCAATCTTAAAAAATTAGAGCATCGCGTTCCATAAATTGGACTTTGAATAAAGGTGGATGACAATAAAGCTTCCATGTCTGGATTAATGCCCGTATCAGGTAACAGGTCTGGAATGACTTTTCGTTCATCTTCCAAAATGTCCCAAGCAGCGGCATCGATTGCTGATTCAGCAATTTGTGGTTGCTGCAACATCGGTAAAAATTCTTGGGTAAAGCGTTTACGCAAATGTCTGGTTTTCTCCCAGTCCTCTGACATTAATCCATTTGAGACCACATAAACGCCATTGGCAAGGACCTGCGGAGCTTCACCTCGGTTACTCATATAAACCGCTTGTTCTGTATCACCGACAAATAAATTAAAGCCCGCATAATCCTGTTGCTGTTGTTCCAATTGCTGAGCAAAACGAATTGGGGCTAGATCACTTTCTAAAAAGGATTGAATCAGATGTCCGCGAGAAGTCGTATAACTTTTTTGATCACGACCATTGCGAAAATTGGTAACAATCGCCCAACGTCCCGATGCTGTCACCCCCATCCACGTCCCGCCAGACTGCAAGTCCTGTCCTGCCACGATTGTACTCTGCTCCCACAGATGTAAGGGTGAGCTTGGACGATGATAAAACTCATCACGATTTGAAATGAGACACAAAGGCATCTCATCCAGCACTTGCCATGCAAAAGCGACAATACACATAGATTCTTTTTCTCACATGTTTGGAACATTGATCTTTCACATTGAATGTACAACATTTTTAACATCATTCCGCTACAATCTGCTCAAAATATAAAATTGAGGAACAGCAATGCTGACCTATCCAAATATTGATCCAGTTGCGCTGAGCTTAGGACCTGTCAAAGTGCACTGGTACGGGCTCATGTATCTCTTGGCGTTTCTATGTGCATGGGGTTTAGCTTCTTATCGCGCTAAACAACGTGATGGCTGGACAGGCGACATGGTGTCAGACCTAGTTTTCTACGGTGCATTAGGTGTTGTGCTCGGTGGACGTGTTGGCTATGTGTTGTTTTACGAATTTGGTAAATTTTTAGAAAATCCACTGTGGTTATTCCAAGTCTGGACAGGTGGCATGAGCTTCCACGGCGGCTTCCTCGGTGTGATGATTGCAATGCTGTTTTGGTGTAAAAAATACCAAAAAACGTGGTTCCAGACCTTGGACTTTATTGCGCCCTGCGTACCAACAGGCTTGATGTTTGGTCGTTTTGGTAACTTTATTGGTGGTGAGCTTTATGGCCGCCCTGTACAAGACCCGAGCTATCCATTCGGGATGATCTTTCCAACTGACCCACTCGGTTTAGTGCGCCATCCTTCACAAATCTACCAAGCCCTATGCGAAGGTTTGATCCTCTTTATCGTATTGTGGTGGTTTAGTTCTAAACCTCGTCCGCGTATGGCAGTTTCAGCTCTATTCCTTGTCGGCTATGGTATTGCACGCTTCTTTATGGAGTTCTTCCGCGAACCCGATGCAGATCAAGGTTATATCTTATTTGGTTGGATGACCAAAGGTCAGATTCTCAGCTTCCCAATGATTATTATTGGTCTGTGGATGATCTGGTACGCTTACCGTAAAAATATCTATGACTGGCAGTTAAAGAAATAATAAAAATGGGAGCGAATGCTCCCTTTTTTAGGCCGATAATTTAAGCTATTTATCAATCTTTCAGAAACAGCGTATATTGATTCTATTTCTTTCAGGGGAGAGTCGATGCAGCAACAACGTCAGCATCTCGCCCACTTTAAAATGCATGAGCTGGTTCTTAGCCTCTCTCCCCTACAGTTCAATCCCCAGATTGTCAGCCAAATTGAAAAATCACTTGGACTTAGTTTCATCAACGTCAATGAACCACATCGGGTGTGTTTCGCCAGCCAAAACACCGAATTACAAGATGCTTATAAACTGGTGTTTAGCACAGTTGATCTACTGGATTATCTCTATGCAAGTTTAATCTCAGACCAGCAAAGTGCAGAAAAAATACAGCTACAGAATCCTGCCTTAGCTCCAATTCCCTTCCCAACTGACAACCTTACTTTCTGGAGATTGGTCGCAACTGGGCGGAAATATCGACTTTCGCTAAGTTAAAATTTTCCAGCCAACGCTTTCACCACTTCACCTAAACGCTTGCCTTGTGCTTCACACAAAATTTTCTCATCTTGACTTAAGCTCTGATCATGACGTGGCCCACTAACATGACTGGCACCATACGGTGTCCCTCCAGTTTTGGTATTGGACAAGGCTGGAATCGAATTTGGTAATCCCATAATCATCATACCATGATGAAACAACGGCGGTAACATCGTTAGCAATGTGCTTTCCTGCCCACCATGCATCGAACCAGAAGAAGTAAACACGCAAGCAGGCTTATTATGCAAAGCACCATTCAGCCATAAGCTAGTGGTTTGGTCCCAAAAGTACTTCATCTCACTGGCCATATTGCCAAACCGTGTTGGTGAACCTAAAGCCAAACCAGCGCAATGCGTCAGATCATCTAAACTACAATAAATATCGCCATCTTCAGGAATACTGGCTTCCGCTTGAGTTACAACAGGGGCTAAATTCGGTACTGTTCGAATACGGGCAGTCACGCCAGCAGCTTCAATTCCATCGGCAATTAGATGCGCCATTTGCTTGGTTGAACCGTATTTACTGTAATAAAGAACAAGAACGTAAGGTTGCATCACTTTCAAGAATTTTGTTAAAAAGAACACTATACGACATTTTTTATATTTTGAGCTGTAGTAAATCCAGTGATTACACCGGATTTTTATTAAAAATAACTAGGATAGAACCCATGATCTTAAAGCGTTATCTAAAAAATCTGCCCTTTTTAGAGAAAACATGGTTTCAATTTATTGTGTTTGTGTTACGACGTTTCGAAGCAGATCGTTGCC
The DNA here is from genome assembly GCF_008980925.1 of Acinetobacter sp. TUM15071. Taxonomy (NCBI): domain Bacteria; kingdom Pseudomonadati; phylum Pseudomonadota; class Gammaproteobacteria; order Moraxellales; family Moraxellaceae; genus Acinetobacter; species Acinetobacter sp. TUM15071. The sequence continues at coordinate 60,191 of NZ_BKGB01000020.1, forward strand.
GAGAGCAAGCTGGAGGACTCACCTACACCACCCTATTTGCAGTGGTGCCGATGCTGACGGTTTTTTTAGTGATTATCTCCTCGATTAAAGCACTCGAACCTGCCAGACAGCAGTTACAACAACTGATCTATAGCAACTTTTTACCAAAAAGTACCATCGCTTTTGACAAAGCTTTAAATGCCTTTACCGAAAAATCCAGCAACCTGACCATTATTGGTGTGCTGTTCCTATTTATAACCACCGTGCTGATGCTGACGTCAATCGAGAATGTATTTAACCGAATTTGGCGAGTCAAGGAGACTCGGACTGGCTTAGTCGGTTTTATGCGTTACTGGACCATTATTTCATTAGGCCCGATTGTTTTAGGCAGTGCTTTTGTACTGTCCTCTACAGTGGCTTCAATGAATATCTTGAGTAATAATTTTGCCGGCTATCAGCTCGATGGCTCATTTCTGTTATGGCTCATTTCTTTTGTTTTAACGATTGTCGGTTTCTTCATTTTATATTGGACCATTCCCAATCGAACTGTGCCTGTTTTTTCTGCCTTCATCGCAGCTTGCTTTAGTGCAACCGTCTTTGAGGTTTTAAAACGCTTTTTTGGTTGGGTGATGAGCAACTTCACCAGTTATGAAATCGTATATGGTGCCTTTGCAGCCGTCCCAATTTTCCTGCTGTGGATATATTTATCTTGGAACATTATCTTATTGGGAGTCGAAATCAGTTATGCACTGACAGCTTTCCATTCTGGTAAAGAACAAAAGCGTCATCCAATTTTAATGATGCTAGATATACTGGAGTTATTTTATAAAAAACAGCAAATCGGACAAAGTGTCAGCGAAAAAGAGCTGTTAAATATTATTGGTCGTGGTGAACTCGGTCGCTTACCGTCTTTTATCTTGGAACTCGAAGCCCAAAACCTGATTATGCGAACGGATAAAGATGAATATGTATTGGTCCGTAATCTGGCTCAGGTAGATTTCTGGAGCTTCTTCACGGCCCTGCCTTATCCACTACCATTGCGCCCCGATGTTGAGCATATCCATCAGGATGATGAATGGATGGAACGACTCGGTCCTTCATTGGTTGAAAGTAATGATTATTTAGCAGCCAAGCTATCTATTCCACTTTCCACTCTGTTTGAACAGAAGTAACTAAAAGACCTCTTGCGAGGTCTTTTTTATTTCCTTAACCAGCCCTGTAAACTCACCACCACAATGCCAAGTAAGACCAACGCCGAACCAATCACAAAGTTCAGCTCAATTTTTTCGCCCAATAACCACACACCAAATGCCATCCCGAATAAGGGGGTCAGGAAAGAAAAGACGCCCAGACGGGAAGCTAAATAATTACGTAGCAACCAGAACCATGCCAAGAAACTGGCGAAAGAAACCACTAAGGTATGAAATGCTAAACTGCCCATCACCAATGGGGTGAAATGAATCGTGGCCTGCCCAAGAACAAGAGCCGTGCCAAACAACAACACAAAACTACCCGCCAATTGATAAAACAAGGTTTGTGTTACGGCAGCTTGCGCAAGCGAAGATAAACGTACGGTAATCGTGGTCGCTGCCCAAGCAATACTGCCTGCCAAAGCGAGCAAATCACCCAATAACATCTGTCGATCCGCAATCGATCCACCTGAATTAGCACGTAAGAACGTCACTACAATCCCTAAAAAGGCAATCCCGATACCTGTCCATTGCAGCAGACTAAGACGCTCTGAAGGAAGTTTCCAATGTAAGCCCAAGGCCACAAAAATCGGTGCGGTATACAGGAGTACTACTGCATGTGAAGCCGAGGTTAATTGTAGAGCTTGTGCCAATAAAAAGAATTCTAAAGAAAATAAAAAGGCGACCAATGCACCCGCTTTCAAATTTTGGCGATTAAACAGCTGACTGGTTTTATCGAAGTAAAGTAAGGGTAAAAGCAGTATGGCGGCAAGGCCCGAACGCAGCGCGATTTGCATTAAGGGCGAAATATCAGGAGCTGCCATTTTTAAAATGACTTGTTGTAGTCCCCAGATCATACACAGTACGATCATCAGACCCGATGCCGTTGCATCTAATGCTTTACGCTCATCCATTGCGCGCTCCTGATTTTATGGTTTGAGCACCAATATAAGACTGTCGTATTTTCATGATATAGTGAAATTACGACAATAGATGCGTATTTTCAGGCAATTCTCATGTTATGAAAAAATCAGCACAAAGAATTCAAGATTTTCAGCCAATCCCGACCTACAACGATATTCCTGCGCCCTTATGGCTTCAGATTCGGGACGCACCTGCCGAGACTTTTTACCCACAACACGCGCATGCTTGGGGAGAGTTTATCTATGCTTTTGACGGTGTTTTAGAGGTCAATATTGATCAAATTCATTATTTAACCCCACCACCTTATGGGATTTGGCTGCCGCCGCATTTACAACATAGCGGTATCAATCGTAACGAGGTCACGCATTGCACCTTGTACGTGCATGAATCACTCTGCCAAAATATGCCTCAACAGGCGGGTATCTTATTGTCTGCACCCTTGGTTTCTGCACTGCTCGAACATATCCGCAAGCATCCCTTTTCTGAACAAGACCCAGAGTATTTACGCTTGCTTCAAGTCTTACTCGACTCACTGACCCATGCCGAACTTGTCGGGAGTTATTTACCTACAACACAGCATCCCGCACTGGCGAAAATATTGACCCATTTGCATGAATTTCCTGCGGATAACAGTACCTTGGTACAGCTTGCACAAATGATCAATATGACTGAGCGTACCCTTGCCCGTTATAGCCAGAAAGAATTAGGCATGTCTTTGCATGAATGGCGACAACGTTTAAAAGTGATGAAAGCGATGTCGATGTTGAATCAGGGTAAAACCATTGAAAATATTGCTTTAGACTTAGGTTATGCCAGCTCATCGGCTTTTATTTATATGTTTAAACGTTGGATGCACTTTACCCCTGACCAATTCCGAAAACTGTATCAAGGCAGTTAACATTTGACTGAGTTTGTATTTCAGCTCTAACAAAAACACATATGTTGAGCTATAAAAATGGCGCTGATCGCAAAACCAGCGCCATCCTCTTTATTTCATTGCAACTTATACTTTTACAAAAGTATTCCAATCGTATTCGCCAGACTGGGTAATCAATTTCATAGTTAATTGATCATTGGCACGTAATGCTCCAACACCAGCAGGCGTACCCGTCATAATGACATCACCAACTTCCAGACTAAACGATTTGTTAATCTCAACGAGTAGAGTCCCAATATCGAAGATCATGTCTTTGGTAAAACCATGCTGACGGTCTACACCATTGATATTCAAAATCAGTTCTAGCTCTTGCAAGTCACCAATTTCATCTGCTTCAATCCAGTCCGCCAAAATACATGCACCATCAAAAGCTTTGGCACGTTCCCACGGCTCGCCTTTGGATTTTAAATCACCCTGCAAATCACGTAGGGTCAAATCCAAGCCCAAAGTCACCGCACCAATTGCTTCTAAGGCTTTGGCTGGATCGGTTTCTTGCGATAACGGATTTGCGATTTGCAAACAAATTTCGCATTCATAGTGACACTCACCTAATGCTTGATTCCAACTTACGCCTTGTGTCAAAGAACCAAGACTGCTCGGCGGTTTGATAAAGAGCAACGCGCGATCAGGAATAGCATTCCCCAACTCTTTCGCATGTTCAGCATAATTTCGACCCACACAAACAATTTTTGAAGGACGTGTACTCATGAAAACTCCTTGTTCTTTCAACCGTCAATAAATTTACTTTTTAAAACTATTTTCAAACTTGCTTTGATCCGCAGGATCGGTAAATGCGCGTTTAGGCACAATCACGACAGTATGGCTTTTAAGTTCTAGCATATAAGTCAGTTTGCCAATTGCAAAAGATTGTACTTCTGCATACTGCGCTGTTTGTTTTTTACCTGCTGCATAGAGCTCGAAATGATCTTGGTACAAATCGATCCCTTGCTCGCTTTTACCAAATTGATAACGTACAAATTGGCGCTTAAACAACATTGGTAAAAACCAATAACGCATGACACCCTGCATAATCAGAAAAAAAGCACCGAGTGCAACGTAATAACGTCCCACGCCAGAAAAGCCTAAATAAACGCCCCACAAAATAATCGCGATACTAATTACGGGGGTTAAAAAACGACTAAAGGTCTTTTTTCCGAACGTTACCAAAGCAAACCCATCTTGGGATTCTTCTAAATTCAAATAATAGCGTACAGATACCGTTGGACGTTGTTCAGACATTTTTAGATTTCTAACATTTGAAAAAAACTGACCTATTAGAACATAAATGATTCAACGGGCAATCACATTTCTCGTGATTTAATACAAAATTTAAATGATATTGTCACGCCATCTCATACTTGTTTATGTTGCTTTCATTGAATACTTTTATTTTTATAAATCAATATTATGCCGAAACGATATAAATATACTTTTATTTAATTTAAATCATTCTGATCTATAGAACTGGTAAAAAGTAAATGTCTAAAATGTCTTGCTCGAAAGAATATTTCAGTGGGTTTTACATAATACGACTATTTTTTATGCATAAAAAAATTTATTAATAAGCAGTGTTGATCAGCTCCCTACGAGCAATCTAGTCATGGATGAAATCACGGATAAAAATCAAAGGAATGTGATGTCTTATTTGAATCGTCTCTTGTGTCTCTGCATTTTTATGGCAGTGGTACAACACAGCTCTGCACAAATCCTGTCATGGAATGACAATATTCCAAGTGCCTTACAGCCTTTTCAGAACAATCCACAACTCTTGGCCAGTTATACTCAAAACAATATTTTCATCTATGGGCATCCTGCGACTAAAACCTCAATCCCGACGCTGAAAAGTAACCCACAACCCACTGCCAGCTTTAATTCAGCAGCCATTATTGTTCCTGTTAGCACCCAGCAAGTCGCCAAAACACTCACCGATTTCAGTCAATATGTTGGTCTATTTCCCACACTCAAATCAGCCAAGCCACTCGAACAATCAGGCAACATTGTACAAATGAAATATCGGGTTTCCATCCCAACACCTATTCCTGTGCTCAACTTTAATGAAGATGTCACCCTACAACACCAGATCAAGCCGAATAGCATTGCCAGTTTAGTTATCGATGCACCTATCCCATACGGCGTTGGAAAGTTTGAATGGTTTGCATTAGATGAACATCGGACTTTAATCACGCTGACTCAATGGGGTGATTTAAACCAGCCTAAAGGTTTTATTTTTAAGAAAATTCTCAATGCAATTCCAGAAGCAAAACTAGGACTTCCAAGTGGGAGTAATGCTTTTATACTTGAGGCATTAAGGAATCGTTTTATTAAACCTAACATTTCCCCACTCAATGCAGGGCAACTTCCCAATCCACAGTTGAGCACAGCGCAACTCACAAAAATTAGCCAACTTATTCAAATGGCTCAACAACCTGTCAGTATTATTCATGCACCGACCAGCATGCTTTATACCCATGGACGGGAATCCATGCGCTTTACCACCACCTATCAATTTTATAAACAAACACCGCAGCAATTACAAAAATGGCTGACACCATTGGCTTATCAAGAGCTATTTCCACGACAAATCAAGAAAGTTATAACCACACCAATCCAAAATCAGGCACAAGATACGGACATTCAAGTGAATGTGGGACTTGGAGTCATCAATATTCCTTTTGCATTTAAACTGCGCTTTAACTATCCACAAAGCACTGAAAATAATTTTTATGCCAATGGTGGCGATCTACGTTTTATTAAAGGTCAAATGCGGTTTACCAGTTTAGATCAAGGGACTTTATTTAAAATGACCAGTGCAATGAAGATCGATGAGAAAGCTCCTTTCTTATTGAGAGCCATGCGCAGCCTGCCTTATCATGATGTATTGCCTGCTGTCGGTGGCAATGCCGTTTTTGTACAAAAAATCAAAGCAAAAATTTAAGACACAAAAAAACCGCAATGAAGCGGTTTATTTATTCAAATTGGTGCGCTCAGAGAGATTCGAACTCCCGACCCCTTAGTTCGTAGCCAAGTGCTCTATCCAGCTGAGCTATGAGCGCATATTTGATGGAGGGCATTATACGCACTTTTCCCCAAATGATAAGACCTTTTTCACAAGATCACGATCAACTGGCTATAGATTCGGCATAATTTGTTTTTTTCAATGTGGATCGACTAACATTTCATCGGATTCTCTTGGCCTTAAAAGTAAAGCAATATTTCCTTGCTTAGCCTCAGTCATAAGACAATTTCTCGCCCAAAACAGCAATAATTATTATTAAAATTCAAATAAATATTATTTCTACTAAGTTTTAATTCAGGTATAAACTTTGTATTTTTTATTAATAATCTATCTTTTTATAATATCTTTTTGATTTTAACCATTTATCTCTAAGTCATTATATAGCCCCCTGTTTTATTTCACTTTTATATTCCATTAAAAATATGATACACACTGCATTATTGACATTAAATAGACAACTAATAAATACTAACAGATAGATTATGAGACAGGAGTCACATAATTATTAAACTTAATAAAACAAAACTCCAATAATTATAGGTATATCGATATGTTATTTAAAAATATTTTATCACCCATTAAAGGTATTCTGTCTCTTTCTAGCAATAGCCAAGGATCCTCCTCTTCGGTTAATACTGTACCCACTGTAAAAAATACAGTTATCGAAGACAGTAGCACTCTTACTCATACAAATAGTGGTACGAATACGAGTCATGGCGGTTTGCTCAACGACATAGCGGCAGGTAATGGTAGTCACAACTACGGTCCAGGATTAGGTAACGCAAACGATTTTAGCTTTACCCCCTCTTTCACAGCAGCGTTCCAGCCTTTCAGCAATTCATTTTCATGGCTAGGCACGACAACACCTGTTACAACGGCCAATACAACGCCAACAACATCAACGACTCAAATCCACGATAACGATATTGTTAATAATAGTAATACTGGTACTCAAGCTGGCAATGGTAATGCCGGTGGCTTATTAAATGGTATTGCCGCAGGCAATGGTGAACATAATTATGGCGTTGGAAATGGCAATGCTGATGATGCCAGCGTAACAGTGCCATGGACCACACCAGTTCAAGCAATCAGTAATTCAATCGCTGCCGTTGGTGGTGCTGATATCAACGCGGTGAATACATCACCCACAACCTCTTCAACTCAAATTCAAGATAATGATACGACTAACAACAGTAATACTGGCATAGGTTCTGCTGGAAACGGCAGTGCTGGTGGTCTATTAAATGGCATTGGTGCTGGAAACGGCGAACAAAATTATGGAATTGGCAATGGTAATGGCGACGATGCTGGTATCACCACACCGGTTACCGCACCATTCCAAGCAATAGGCAACTCAGCCGCAGCGATTGGTGGTGCTAATGTCAATGGAATTAATAGCACGTCAACCACAAATAGCAGTGTAATTGATGACAATGATACGACCAACAACAGCAATAATGGCGTTGGTGTAGCTGGTACTGGCAATGGTGTGGGTGCTGGTTTACTTAACGGCATTGGTGCAGGCAATGGTGAACATAACTATGGTATTGGCAATGGTAACGGTGATGATGCAAGTGTAACCGTACCTTGGACCACACCTGTTCAAGCAGTGGGTAATTCCGTTGCAGGCATTGGTGGTGGCGATATCAATTCGGTGAACACCTCAACAACCAATACATCCAGTACAATCCATGACAATGACACCATAAATAATAGCAATAATGGTACGGGCTTAACGGGTACCGGCAATGGTCTTGGTGGCTTGGGTAACGGCCCAGCGGCAGGCAACGGGCAACAAAACTATGGAATCGGCAATGGCAACGGTGATGATGCAAGTGTCACAACACCAATCACTGTGCCAGTCCAAACCATTGGTAATTCAGTCGCAGGAATTGGCGGTGGTGATGTAGATTCTGCCAACAATACATCAACAAGTTCAACGACAACGATTCAAGATAATGACACCACCAACAACAGTAATAACGGTGTGGGTGCAGCAGGAAATGGCAGCAATGGTGGCTTATTAAATGGCGTATCTGCTGGCAATGGTGAACATAACTACGGTATTGGTAATGGCAATGGTGAAGATGTTGATATCACCACACCGTGGACCACACCTGTACAAGCAGTTGGCAACTCAATTGCAGGAATTGGCGGTGGCGATGTAGGTTCGGTCAATACATCAACCACAACATCAACTACCAATATTCAAGACAATGACACCACCAACAATAGTAATAATGCAACTGGTGTCCTTGGCAATGGTTCTGGCGGTTTAGCCAACGGCCCAGCAGCAGGTAATGGTGAACAGAACTATGGTATCGGCAATGGCAACGGTGATGATGCCAGCTTCACTGCACCCGTCACTGCACCATTCCAAGCAATTGGCAATTCAGTTTCAGGCATAGGCACAAACGATGTCGACTCCGTAAACAATGTTTCAACCAGCTCAACTACAGCAATTCAAGACAATGATACAACCAACAACAGCAACAATGGTGTTGGATCAGCGACCAATGGTAATGAGGGTGGTTTACTCAACGGTGTATCCGGAGGGAATGATGAAAATAACTTCGGTATCGGCAATGGCAATGGTGACGATGCAGATATCACCACACCATGGACCACACCTGTACAAGCTGTAGGTAACTCAGTGACGGGTATTGGTGGCGGTGACGTTAATTCTGTCAACACTGCAGCAACAACATCCACCACACATATTCAAGACAATGACACCACCAACAATAGCAATCATGCAACTGGTGTGGCTGGCAATGGTTTTGGCGGTATAGCCAACGGTCCAGCCGAAGGTAATGGTGAACAGAACTATGGTATCGGCAATGGCAATGGCGATGATGCAAGTGTCACCATACCTGTGACCTCGCCTTTCCAAGGTCTAGGCAACTCAGTTTCAGCAATTGGTGGTGGTGATGTTAATTCGGTGAATACTGCTCCGACCAATGCCTCTACTGTGATCGAAGATAACGACACCATCAATAACAGCAACAGTGGTGTTGGTGCAACAGGCAATGGCAGTGCAGGCGGTCTATTAAATGGTGTTTCTGCAGGCAATGATGAGCACAACTATGGTATCGGTAACGGCAATGGTGATGATGCCAGCGTCACGACACCCATTACGACACCAGTCCAAGTTCTTGGTAACTCCGTTGCAGGCGTTGGTGGTGATGTAGACTCCGTCAATACAGCGCCAACCAACACATCAAATATTGTTTATGACAACGATACAACCAACAATAGTAATAATGGCGTTGGCACAAATGCAGGCAATGGCCTTGGTGGTTTAGGTAATGGTCCAGCCGCAGGCAATGGCGAACAAAACTATGGTATTGGCAATGGCAACGGTGATGATGTAGATATCACTGCCCCATGGACCACACCTGTCCATGTCTTAGGTAATTCAGCGGGTGTTATCGGCGGTGGCGATGTTAGTTCTGTCAATAATGGTTCTACCAACACCCTTAACTATGTACAAGACAACGATACAACCAACAATAGTAACAATGGCACTGGTATCACTGGAACAACAGGCAATGGTGCTGATGGCTTACTCAATGGTGTAAGTGCTGGTAATGGCGAGCACAATTATGGCATTGGTAACGGCAATGGCGATGATGCCGATTGGACATCACCAGTGACAACACCGATCAACTTTATGGGCAACAATGTCTCTGGACTGGATAATGACAATGATCCGAATGGTCTAGGTAATACCTCAACCAATACAGCAACAACCAATACAACCAACATCGTCTCAGACAATGACAACATCAACCATAGCAACAATGGTACTGGCGTAGGTGATGGCACTGGCAACGGTGTAGGCGGACTACTCAGTGGCGTTGGTGCAGGTAATGGTGAACAGAACTACGGTATTGGTAATGGCAATGGTGATGACGTTGATGTTGTTACACCTGTCACCACTCCAATCAATGGTTTAGGTAATGAATTTTCCTTCATTGGTGATGCAAATAATGCATCCCACAATAATGCAGCAACCACAACAACCAATACAGTGCTAGACAACGACACCGCCAACAACAGTAATAATGGTGGTCCTGGAACCGGCACAGGTAACGGTGTTGGTGGTGGTATAGGCAATGGCATTGGTGCGGGTAATGGTGAACATAACTACGGTATTGGCAATGGCAATGGCGATGACGCAAGTGTAACCATGCCTGTTACCGCACCAGTCAATGGCTTAGGTAACTCTTGGACCTTCTTTGGTGATACCACTAATACATCTGTAAATAACGGTTCAACCACAACAACCAATAACCTGCAAGATAATGACACAACCAACAATAGCAATAACGGTACAGTTGTAGGTGGTGGTGCTGGTAATGGCGTTGGTATAGGCAATGGTATTGGCTCTGGCAATGGAGACCATAATTTTGGTATTGGTAATGGCATCGGTAGTGATGCCAGTGTCGTCGCACCAATCACAAGCCCTGTTAATTTCTCTGGTAATGCGGGCTCTATTTTTGGTAATGCAACATCAAACTCAATTAATAACTCCTCTACAACAGCCAATAACAACTTCCAAGACAACGATACGATCAACAATAGCAATAACGGTGGCGTAGGAAGCGGCTCTGGTAGTGATCTTGGAGGTATTCTGAATGGTATTGCCGCAGGCAATGGTGAACACAACTACGGTATTGGCAATGGTATTGCAGATGATTCGAGTATCGTAATCCCAATTACCACACCATTAAATGCATCAGGGAATGCCTTCTCTATCTTTGGTGATGCGACTTCAAATTCACAAAATAATTCTTCAACCACGACCAATAACAATGTCCAAGACAACGATACAACCAATAACAGCAATAGCGGCGGTAACGGTGCAGATGGCTTAGGTGGCGGTATTGGTAATGGCATCGCTTCAGGCAATGGTGAACACAACTACGGTATTGGCAATGGTATTGCAGATGACGCAAGTATTATTATCCCAATCACAACGCCTGTGAATGCATCAGGGAATGCCTTCTCTATCTTTGGAAATGCGACAGCAAATTCAACCAACAATTCATCTACGACAACCAATAACAATTTCCAAGACAATGATACAACCAACAATAGTAACGGCAGCGGTACAGGTGTCGGTTCTGGCGGTGGTATCGGTAATGGTATCGCATCAGGCAATGGTGAACATAACTATGGTATCGGCAATGGTATTGCGGATGACGCAAACTTTGTCGCACCCATTGCAATTCCCGTTAACTTCTCTGGCAATGCCATTTCCTTATTTGGTACTGCAACGTCAACTTCAACCAATAATGCAACAACGACTACACATAATAACTTCCAGGACAATGACACCGAAAATAATGGCTCGATTGGCAATGGATCTGGTGGTATCGGTAATGGTATTGGTGCAGGCAATGGCGACCATAACTATGGTATCGGCAATGGCATTGGAGATGGTACTAACGTCGTGACTCCTATTACCATTCCAATCAATTTCTCAGGCAATGCGATCTCTGTACTCGATTTAAATAGCATCTCTCACGGTGATCTAGTTACTCCTGTAACCAATCTCGTCACAGTTGTGACTGGTGATGCTGATAGCACAGGTGTCTTAGGTACTGTCACAGGCGCAGTCGGCGGTGTAACCGCTAGCGTAGAAGGCATTATTAGTGGCGATTACAACCCTATTGATGTTGTCACGGGTATTGTTGGTGGTGTCCTCAGTGGTGAGGGTGGCAGTCCTCTTGATCTGGTGACTGGTCTGGTTGGCGGTGTAATCGGTGGTGAAGGTGGCAACCCTCTCGACATCATTACGGGAACAATTGGTGGAGTGATTGGCGGTGATGGTGGGCCTCTTGGCGCAGTCACTGGAATCATCGGTGGCCTTACTGGTGGCATCGGCGGTGGTGATGGCGGCCCTCTCGGTGCAGTCACTGGAATTATTGGTGGTCTTACTGGCGGCATCGGCGGCGGTGATGGTGGGCCTCTTGGCGCAGTCACTGGCATTATCGGTGGCATTACTGGCGGCATTGGCGGTGGTGATGGCGGTCCTCTGGGTGCAGTTACTGGAATCATTGGTGGTCTTACTGGTGGAATCGGCGGCGGTGACGGTGGCCCTCTTGGCGCAGTCACTGGCATTATCGGTGGTCTTACTGGCGGCATCGGCGGTGGTGATGGCGGTCCTCTGGGTGCAGTCACTGGCATTATCGGTGGTCTTACTGGTGGCATCGGCGGCGGTGATGGCGGTC
>NZ_BKGB01000021.1:0-67184 GCF_008980925.1 Acinetobacter sp. TUM15071
CCAATTCTAATAACTGGTTTTACTGGTCATACCAGATATTTTGCTTTATTAAAAAGCAGAAATAGAAAGGCTGCATTGATGTGGTTCAAAGCATGAGGCAAAGTGGTGCATTAATAAAAGTTCAAGTTTTTATTTTAAATAGAAATAAGATTTTTCTTAAATTTATGTGATTACGATAGGCTACATATTTTAAAATATTTTCTAAATAACTTAATTCGGTAGAATTTAAAACGATAATTTTTTACTTTACTTTTGATGGATCAAAAGTAACAAAAATCCTTTGTTTAGCTGATGGTACTTCCCTGATACCACAGCTAAACAGGCGGCATCCATGCCGCCAGTCACGATAGTCAATAAAAGTTTATATTCAAATTAAATGTAGGGCTTTTTAAGCATTTTCATGTCGAGAAAAATAGACCCCAGCCCGTTGCGCAGCCCCAATAATATGCGCTTGCATGGCTTTTTCTGCCGCCGCTGCATCTTGTTTAAATAAGGCTTGTAGAATGACTTCATGTTCCTGAATGGTTTTAAATGCCAAATTGGGTTGTAGGAAAGGCAGGATTTGACTCTTTTTGATCCATTCAGTATGCATTTTAAGTGTTTGAATAATTGATTGATTATGGCTTAGTAAAATAATTTGCTGATGAAAAGCATAGTCAGCTTCAGAAGCTGCTTGCCAATTCTGTTCTTGAATTGCGCTTGTCAGTGCTTGATGATGTTGTTCTAAAATAGATTTGTCTTGTGCGGTTAAATATTCACACGCCAGCAGTGCGCAAAAGCCTTCGAGTACATAGCGTAACTGGTAGAAATCCTTGAGAGAAATCCGATGCTCGCCATCCCATTGTTCTGCCGCTTGGCTATGCTGTGAAATAACGTAAACACCTTTACCAGCCTTGATTTCTAATAGGCCTAAGGCTGCAAGACGGGTTAATGCTTCGCGTAAAGAAGCACGGCTGATTCCTAATTGAAGAGCAAGATCCCGTTGTGATGGCAGGGCAGAACCGACCGCATAAGTGTTCTGTTGAATGCGTTGATGAATCACTTCCACCGCTTGCTCAGTCACCTGAGATGATTTTCCATTGAGCATAGCTTGTGGACTCATAAGCCACGCACCTTATCTATAAAATAAACAATTTGATTCTACACAAAATTTCTATTTTTGTTGTTGTTCCTGATAAAAAATCGCTATATTTTGACAACAGGTCAGACCAGTTGGACTGGTTTTTGCATAACAGAATAGAAATGAAATGTTCAGGATTGATCGATGACAGTGCATATTGCCAAAACAGTAACTTTACCGAGCCATTTTCAAGCGTTAACCAATCTTGCTGATGCCCGAATTGGTGCAACGATTGTAAGCTGTTCAGATGAGTTCTTTGCACAAGCAGAAAGAATGTTGCAAAGTACGCCAGCTCGATTTGTTGAGGGAAAATATGATGACAATGGTAAATGGATGGACGGATGGGAAACCCGACGCAAGCGTGAAGCTGGCTATGATTGGTGTATTGTCCGTCTAGGTGTGGCAGGGCTGGTATCTGGATTTGATATTGATACTTCTTTCTTTACAGGCAATTATCCAGCTTCTGCCTCGGTAGAAGGATGTTATGCACCAAACAATCAATTAGACAATATTGAATGGATACTCTTATTAGAAAATTCGGTTCTATCCCCAGATCAGCATCATTTTTTTGATTGTAGCGCACAGAAAATTACGCATATCCGCATCAATATTTTCCCGGATGGCGGGATTGCCCGTTTAAGGGTATATGGCCGTGTGGTGGTCGAAAATGTAGATACATCCCAGCAGATCGACCTGATTGGTTTAAAAAATGGCGGACGTATTGTGGCTTTTAGTGATGCACATTTCGGGCATCCAAATAATTTGCTCAATCCTGATCGTGGTTTAAACATGGGTGATGGCTGGGAAACCAAACGCCGTCGTGCGCCTGGTTTTGATTGGTGCATTATTGCTTTGGGACAAGCTGGATTAGTTGAAAAAATTGAAGTCGATACCGCATATTTTAAAGGTAATTTCCCCGCATTTTGTTCAATACAAGCGACTTATATTGAAGATGCAACCGATGCACAACTGATTCCACAGAGTATGTTCTGGCCATTTTTATTGGAACAGCAACCTTTAACAATGGACAATATTCACGAATATCTAGCAGAAGTCATTCAACATCAAAAAGTGAACTATATCCGCGTCAATATGATTCCTGATGGTGGCATTAGCCGGATTCGTTTATGGGGAAAAGTGGTTTAGTAATTTCTCATGAGTAATCGCCTCATTGTGATTCAATGGGGCTGATAAGAAATGGCAGAGAATAAATATATGCATGAAAAAAATATTGAGATTCAACCTTTAACCCAAGAAAGTTTTGCACCCTTTGGCGATGTGATTGAAAAGAGTAACAAAGACTTTATCCCAATTAATCAGGGACTCACTGAACGTTATCATGCGCTTTCACTGGCACAAATTTCAGGAGAGCAGGTTGCGGTTGGGATGAGCATTTTTCACAATTTATTTGCAACTCAGATTCCATTTCAGATTGAGATGCTGGAACGACATCCTTATGGTTCGCAGTCTTTTATTCCTTTACAGCAGCAGAAATTTATTATTGTTGTGGCGCTGCCTTTTGATCAGGAATGTCCCGATGAGCAAAGGATTTATGCTTTTATCAGCAATGGACAGCAGGGAATTACCTATCATCAAGGGGTATGGCATCATCCTTTAATTACCTTAGAAGCAAACAGTGATTTTTTAGTGGTGGATCGGATTGGTGGCGGCAGTAATTGCGATGTGCATCATTTATCTCAATCTTTATGGATCACCGAAGCTTTAGCACAGTCAGAGATCATCAATCTCTGACTGTATATTGGAAAATATATTGACTTTAGAATATTGGAAGGTGATTCATTTTAATTTAGAATCTTCAAGCATATTAATATTCGAATCTTTTTTTAATTAAGATTTTTTGTATATAACCTAAATATTTATTTCTTTTTTATGTCAACAAAACGCTATGTAGCAAGAGAGTTGCTTGAACAGCATACAAAGCAAAAGAAGCAAGAAAAATTAGAACAAAGGCGTTTGGTGCTTGAACAACAAGTTAAAGAAAAAAGACAAACGAAAATACATACCATATTTTTGATTATTGTATTCGTTTTACCACTCTTTTTATTTCCAGCATATCCACGCAATCAGTGGCAGTATGAGGTTTATCGCTATATTACAGAGCAGATGCTGATTACGGTGGGAACTAAAGGGCCATTGCCATTTTTTACTATTCTTTCAAGTATTTATTGTACTGTTTTAGCCTTTGTTTTGGGTTGTTACATGTGCCTGTTATTTATTCAGAAAGTAGGCGTGAACAAAGCGTTTCAGGAAAAAATTTATCGTAAATTCTTTCAAGCTGAGTTTGAGGCATCGAAGAAATACCCGTGGCTGGAGAAGCCACTGATTAAAAAAACAATTGTTTCAGGGATATTTTTATTCTGCTTTATCATGGGGATGAGTCATTTTCTTTTAGAGAATATCTCCTTTCAGGATGGTAGTCGTAGAGGTGCACTTATCCAGTTAGGTTATAATTATCGGATCGGTGTACTTTTTTGGGAAAGTACCTTTAGTGTCTTTACCATATTCCCATTTTTTTATTTTGGTTTTTTATTTATTTATCTTTTTAATTATTTCTTCCGAGGTTTAGGCACTGGAAAAATCATTATCCCTCAAAAAAGACCCAAGAAAAGAAATCTGAAGAGATCGCATAAAAGACCGCAAACACCACCATAGATGATAAAAATAAATAGACTAAAGCTGAAATAACAGACAGAGACGATCTATCTCTGTCTGTAAAGAATAGAGGATTAATATTTACCTTTGAAGTTGGCGCTGATGCGTTGTTTTAAATATTCTTTCGCCGTGATTGCAGGATATTTCTTTTGTGGGCTTTCAATCAGCACATCTTCATTGGCTTGGCAGAAGAATGCCAAACTATAACGCGGCCCTTGATATTCATTGGCTTCTGGGTTTTTAACACGGTGGAAATTAGAAGGTAACTGGTCATCACTCCAACGCATCAGCATATCGCCAATATTACAGGTAATCACATGGTCGAGTGGTTCAATACTGGTCCATTGCTGTTGTTCCATATCCTTGCCAGGACAGACTTGCAAACCACCTTGTCCTTGACGTTGGAACAGCAGGGTTAAACAGTCAAAATCGGTATGTGCACCCGCACGCCATAGTCCCAATTGATCTTTAAGCGCTGGATCAATTGCGTAGTAATGTAGCATTCTTAAGGTACTTTGATAGCTGTCCTGCTCAGGATCATGCGCCAGTGCAAAGAAGTTATCGGCAAAACCCAGTTTATAAGCAAAGCAGGACAGTATTTTCATACCGACTTGCCAGCATGCCTGTTCAAATTCCAGCATGGTCTTTTTAAAGTTCGGTAATTCCTGCTCACTTGGGTAAAGTCCTTCCATCCGGGGACGAGTGATTTGGTAGGATTCTTTTTGATCTGGCGTACTGGTCGAAGGACGGACTTGTGCCTTACTTTCCCAACCCGCATTGCGATTCAGTGGATAACGCGCTTTGACAGGTTCAGGTAAAGCAAAAAATTGCTGTGTCATGTCGAAAGCTGTTTGAATCTGCTCCAAAGGGATACCATGATTTGCGACCTGAAAAAAACCGATATCCGTCGCTGCTGCCCAAAGCTGTTCTGCAATCTCATACTTTCGTTGTTCAAAGTTGGATAAATCAATCACCCGAACTTCCCGTTCAAAGGTTTCTTGTCCCAAAGCGCCCATACGGGCTTCTTTTTGTAATTCTTCTAAGCTGTAGTCATTTTCAGCGATTGGAGTCATGTTGGCGCTATTCATATTTCAACCTCATCTTTTGGATAAACCGTGACCCAATCCAATGCATTGAAAGAGACGGGGTCACATTCAAAAAAGAGCCGCACTTTCTTCAAAAGATATTTTCTCATGAAGAGTGTGAGCTGATTTCTGAGCAATGACCCACATAGCAGTCGGTGTGACTGTATGCTGAACGCTTCTACTCTGACATAAACACATAAGCATTTTTTATACCAGTTTTAATTAATTCCTCAATTGCCATTCAAATTGAAAAGTCTGTATTACGATAATGCAGTGATATCATGTATGATATTGCAGATGTTGTTATTATTCTTAGAGTTTTACATATATCACAAGATTGGGCTTAGTTAATAATAAATCAATTAAGGTATTTTCATGAAATGTTTTTTTGCTTTACTTATTCTTATGACATCTTCAATGGGTTACGCAAATTGCACTATAGTTTCTTTTCAAGACTATACATTGCAGCATGTTATAAACGAAAATAATGGTTGGGGGCTTGAAAGAGAAAAATATGATCAAATATGTGCGATGTTAAAAGAAAAAAATCTTGGTTTGCATATAACTCAAACAGATATGATTTCTCGATCTGCATCAGTGGTGGCTACCACTGTTAAAGTATACCCTATAGAAATTCAAAAAAAATATGGAAGATATATTTTAAGTGCATCAGGATATTCTTCTATAGATACCAATATAGAAAGAACAAGTGAAGTGCTAGATCACTTGAAATATGACAGTGTAAATAATGCTTTAAACCGAATTGGTATTGACGGAAAAGTTTGGAAAGAAGTTCTAGATCAGGTTGATTTTGTGAGAAAACACGTTAAATAAAAAGGCTCATTAGCTCCATTCTTTATGAATCATTGTTTTATTCTATTCAATCAATAATTCACTGTTTGTTTAAAGTTAGATAGCATCCCTAGAGTGCATTAGCATTAGCGTAATGCACCATTAAATTGCACATAAAACAAAATAACTAACATAGTCTATTCATCTAAAAATAATCAAAAATAAATTCAAACTAGATTATGCCTATGAAAAATAAAGTGAAATCAATCTTGGCACAGAGCTTGCTAAAACATTACTGAGTATAAGCGGTCAGTGTGTACCAAACACGCGGGACATTGCTCTACAGCGTTTGCTGTTCCTCTTTCGGGGACAAAGCCAATTGGGTTTGGCTTTGAGAGAAATGTGTAGCTTATACATTGATTGACCCCCTAAAAAGAATAGCAAGATGAATCCATACAGATTTAGGGGTGTTACTTATGAATATTCAGCACTATGTAGGCAAAGGACGACGTACTGTTATCGCGAGCGCG
Organism: Acinetobacter sp. TUM15071; assembly: GCF_008980925.1. Taxonomy (NCBI): domain Bacteria; kingdom Pseudomonadati; phylum Pseudomonadota; class Gammaproteobacteria; order Moraxellales; family Moraxellaceae; genus Acinetobacter; species Acinetobacter sp. TUM15071. The sequence continues at coordinate 6,201 of NZ_BKGB01000021.1, forward strand.
TTATTGGGCTTTGTCACCGTTCTCAGCTCAACCAGTTATGCAGCCGATAAACTTGTGTTACAAACCACATGGTATGCGCAAGCTGAGCAAGGTGGATATTATCAGGCACTAGCTCAAGGAATTTATAAAAAATACGGCCTTGATGTCGATATTAAAATCGGTGGGCCACAAGTCAATAACATGACTTTATTATTATCAAAACGTGCTGACATTATTATTAATTATGACCTACAGGTCTTAAAGGGCATTGAAAGCAATTTTCCAATTAAAGCGGTTGCAGCGCCATTTCAGTTTGATCCGCAAGGTGTACTAACCCATAGCGATGTAAAGTCTTTGGCCGATCTGAAAGGAAAAACGATTCTGGTCTCGACCAGTGGACAAGCAAGCTGGTGGCCTTGGTTAAAAGGCAAATATAAATTAGATGTAGCACAAGCTCGCCCATATACCTTCAATATGCAGCCTTTTTTAGCAGGCAAAAATGTCGCACAACAAGCCTATGCAACCTCTGAAGTCTTTCAGGCCAAAAAAGCAGAACCATCGAGTAATTTCTTTTTATTTGCTGACGCGGGCTATCCAGCTTATGGCGGTATTTTAGTGACACGAAATGATGTCATTCAAAACAAACCTGATGTGCTGCGTCGCTTTGTTCAGGCGTCTATGGAGGGATGGAAAAACTATTTAGCTGATCCCCGTTTGGGCAATAGCATCATTAAAAAAGAAAATCCGAATATGAATGATGAGTTACTCACGTTTGCTGTAGGACAAATGCGGAAATTGAAATTGATTGATGGTGGCGATGCCAAGACTCAAGGCATTGGCGTCATGACGGATGCACGTTGGAAAGCAACGCGAGATTTTATGGTGAGTGCAGGCTTACTGAACACTAAAACCAATTGGAAAACCGCTTATACCACGCAATTTATTAAACCAGCCAAATAATCTGGAATGTCGATCAGGATTTTTTAGGGTTAAAAAATAGGGCACTGGCACAAAGGGGAAACCATATGAATTCTGCTTTACCAATGGATACGCCAATCCATGAATCTTCAAGCTTTGTCACGCCAATGATCATGGCCAGAGGTGTAGAGAAAACTTATCCGAATGGCACCAATGCATTACAGCGTTTAGATTTAAATATTGCACGTGGTGAGATTGTTTCATTACTCGGGCCATCAGGTTGCGGTAAAAGTACCTTACTTAAAATGTTTGCTGATCTGGAGCATCCATCTGCCGGAGTGGTGCGCTGGAATGGTAAAGCTGATATTCAATCCCAATGCAAAATGGCTATGGTGTTTCAGGAAGCGACGCTCATGCCGTGGAGCAATATTGAAGACAATGTTCGTTTACCTCTCGATTTACAACATATCTCAAAATCAGTTAGCACCCCGAAAGTAATGGCGGCTTTAGCAGCCGTGGGTTTAGAGAAGTTTAGCAAAGCCTATCCACGCGAACTTTCAGGGGGCATGCAAATGCGCGCTTCATTGGCTCGGGCACTGGTAACGGAACCAGACTTGTTATTAATGGATGAACCTTTTGGCGCATTGGATGAGTTTACCCGCCATAAACTGGATAGCGATATTCGCCAATTATGGTCTGAACGTGATTTAACCGTGGTTTTTGTCACGCATAGTATTTATGAAGCGGTGTATTTATCTTCGCGCGTGATTGTTATGGGCGCGCGACCTGGGCGGGTGGTCGCCGATCTGGAAATTGAAGGGCCTTATCTGCGTGACGAAGCCTTTAGAAGCTCAGACATCTTTATTCAACAATGTTCGCATCTATCGCAATTATTGGCTGAGGCAAGTGGAGGACATCATCATGATTAAACCTTTGATACAACATCCAACGGTACAACGTATTGCTGCGCCACTTGGGCTTGGTTTGATCTTCCTGTTGTTTTGGCAGTTGAGTTTTCAACAGCTAGAAGTGCCTATTTATGTGGTGCCAAAGCCGAGTGATATCGTTATGGCGATGATCAATCAGTCCAGTGTGTTATTTGGCAGTTTATGGGTTACGCTAAAAATCACCTTATTGGCTTTTGTCTGTGCTGTGATTATCGGCACATTGGTCGCTTTTGTGTTTGTACAAAGTCGTGTGGTCGAAGCCTGCTTTATGCCTTATGCCATTTTATTTCAGGTCACGCCGATTGTTGCGATTGCACCATTGGTCATCATCTGGATTCAAAATACAACTTTGGCATTGGTGGTCTGTGCCATGCTGGTTGCGGTTTTCCCGATACTGACCAATACCACTTTAGGTTTACGTAGTGTCAACAAAGGTCTACTCAATCTTTTTCAAATCAACAAAGCCAGTCGCTGGCAAATTCTGATGCGCTTACGTGTACCGAATGCTCTGCCTTATTTCTTTGGTGGCTTACGTATTTCCTGTGGCTTGGCACTGATCGGTGCTGTGGTGTCCGAATTTGTTGCTGGAGCGGGTGGAACCAGTGCAGGTTTGGCTTATCAAATCTTGCAAGCAGGCTTTCAGTTAGATTTACCTCTGATGTTTGCTGCATTATTCCTGATTACCTGCACAGGTTTGGGCTTATTTGTCTTGATGTCCTTATTAAGTCAGTTCTTTTTAAACAAATGGCATGAGAGTGAGCAAGTATGAGTCTAGTGTCTTTGAATAATAGTTATTTAATTAAAAATGCACATGCCATTTTGACGGGGTTATCTGGCAATGCAGCGCGTTGTTCATTCAGTGATATTCGTATTCAGGCAGGTAAAATTACTGAACTCGGTCAGTTAACTGCTCAGCCGAATGAACAGGTGATCGATGCCCAAGATTGTGTGATTTACCCTGCGTGGGTGAATACACATCATCATTTATTCCAGTCTTTACTCAAGGGTGAGCCACAAGGACTGAATCAAAACCTGACCTCATGGCTTGCCAGTACGCCGTATCGGTTTCGTGGTGCGTTTGATGAAAACACTTTCAGGGTTGCGGTACGGATTGGCTTAATCGAGTTATTGCGTTCAGGCTGCGCAACAGTAGCGGATCATCATTATTTGTATTGGCCAAAGATGCCGTTCGATGGTGCAGCAATTTTATTTGATGAAGCCGAAAAGTTAGGCATGCGTTTTGTATTGTGTCGTGGTGGCGCAACGCTCACGCGCGGTTTGGAAAGTGAGTTGCCACAAGCATTACGTCCTGAAAAGTTTGAAGACTATATGATGGATATTGAGCGTTTGGTGCAGCAATATCATCAATCAGGTTCTGATGCATTTCGAAAAATTGTGATGGCACCGACTTCAACCCTGCATTCAACCACAGCGGCACAATTGCGGGAAAGTGCCAAAATCGCCAGACAATTCGGGATTCGGATGCATAGTCATTTATCCGAAACTGTGGACTATCTGGATGCCGCCAAAGCCAAGTTTGGTATGACTCCAGTCCAGTTTTGTGCTGAACAGGACTGGATCGGAAGTGATGTCTGGTTTGCGCATTTAGTGAAACTACTGCCTGAAGAAATTCAGTTGTTGGGTCAATCTCAAACTGGAATCGCGCACTGTCCGCAGAGTAATGCACGTTTGGGCAGTGGCATTGCCGATCTTGTTGCTCTGGAACAGGCAGGCATGACGATTTCGATTGGGGTAGATGGTGCGGGTTCCAACGAAGCCGCAGATATGTTGTCTGAAACCCATGCTGCATGGTTATTGCAACGGGCCAGAAAGGGCATGTTGGCGACGCCACAATATGAGGGCGGACAATTTGAAGGTGGTGCAGATGCTGCAAGTATTGAGGATGTGATCCGTTGGGGAACGGCGGGCGGTGCCAAGATATTGGGCTTAGATCAAGTTGGTACGATTGAAGTAGGGCAACAGGCCGACTTGGTGGTGTATCAATTGGACGATCCACGTTATTTCGGTTTACATGACATGGCGATAGGGCCTGTGGCGAGTGCTGGACGGGCGCATATTAAGGCCATGTTTGTTGCTGGGAAAATGGTGATGGAGAATGATCAGATTCCTGATCTGGATATGATGGAGTTGGCTTGGCAAGCAAAGCAAGCCGTAAAGCTGTTACAGCAGCGGAGTATGGATATGGCAAAAATAGCCTAAGCTATATTGGTGTACTGATATAAGATTGAACTGAATTTTTTCGATAAGTATTCTGAGAGATAAGCTGAAATTTTTACTATAACTTCCTCAATATTCGCTGCGTGCCGTTTAAATAGAAGTATTTAAACGGCCTTCATTACCTCAATTGATTTACTGCTACCGAGCACCAGTAAAACAGATTGTTTAGTTCATTTAAAATTCTTATCATCAACTATTGATGCTACGATCAACTGTATAATGCAGTTCAACCATGCCTTCACCCATTTGATGGACAGAGATCAATTTAAGTGTCGGGGCAAATACTCTGCGGGGAAATAAGGGCTTACCTTGTGCAAGGGTGACTGAACCAATTTGTATAATGAGTTCATCAAGTAAATTTGCATCGTAGAACTGTCCAGCCAATTCTCCACCACCTACAATCCAGATATTCTTGTCTCCAATTATGGATTGTATTTCAGCATAAACAGGAGTGATGTCTCCTTGTACAAAATGGATATTTGCACCTTCAATCAAGGGTAGTTCACGACTGGAAAATACCCAAGTTGGTTGGGTATAGGGCCAAGGGGAACCTGTTTCGGCAGCAACTTGCTTTGCGTTATTCAATATCCATTCATAAGTTGCCGATCCCATCACTAAAGCACCAACATTTGCAATAAACGTGGGATAACTTGAGTTATCTAGTTCGCCTAATGCAAATAACCATTCTAAAGAATCGTCTTCGGTCGCAATAAATCCATCTAGTGTACTCGCTGCAAAATACTGTACTTTCATCCTGATCATCTCCTTATTCTAAAGGAGTAGCTTAAAGCTTATTTTGTTTGGATAAATTGTTTAAACCGGATATACGACACATGATGACGCTTTAATAAATCTAAGCCTGAAAAGGATGATATCTATACCAATGCTCAGCAATTTGCTGACGGGTACAAATCCAGACCCGATCATGATTTTGTACATAATCTAAGAAGCGTTGTAGCGCCTTAAAACGGGCAGGACGTCCTAAAATGCGGCAATGCATACCAATTGAAAGCATCTTGGGTGAGGTTGCGCCCTCTGCATAGAGGACATCAAAAGCATCTTTTAAATATTCAAAGAAATCCTCACTACGATTAAAACCAGTCGGTGAAGCAAATTTCATATCATTGGTATCAAGTGTATAGGGAATAATTAAATGCGGACGGGTTACACCCGCTGCATTACAGAGTGTTGTCCAAAAAGGTAAGTCATCACCGTAATAATCACTATCATATTGCACATGATCATATTCCGCTAATAATTGACGGGTATTGGGGCTATCACGGCCTGTATACCAACCCGTTGGCATTTCACCAAACAGGTCTTTGAGGATGTGCATGGCTTCAGCCATGTGCTGTTTCTCAGTTTCAACGTCCATATTTTGATAATGAATCCAGCGTAAGCCATGTGATACCACATCGTAATGGTGTTGTTTGATCGCTTCGACCACCAATGGATTCCGTTGCAAAGCCATGGCAACGGCAAAAATGGTCATGGGCAATTGGCGTTTGGCAAATTCCTGCTGAATCCGCCAAAAACCGACCCGTGAACCATATTCATAGATTGAGTCCATTGAAAGGTGTCGTGCAGGATAACTTTCCGCACCACTGATTTCAGACAAGAACTGTTCCGAGCCTTCATCGCCATGCAGAATATGTTTTTCACCACCTTCCTCATAATTCAGTACAAACTGCACCGCGATTTTTGCTTGATTGGGCCATTGGGCATGTGGAGGTTGATCGGCATAACCGACCATATCGCGTGGATAATCTGCTGTTAAATGAGCGTCTGTATTGGGCCAAACCATAGCAATGCCTGAATCGTGAAAAAAGTGAATCTTCACATCAACTTACCCGATTAAATCTTTAGGTGTCAAACACTATATTTATTTAAATCAATAGCTTGTATGTTTTATTTTGGTGCAAAAATACAATTTTATTGATGAATATTATGTAGCATGCGCGATTTTAGTGCTTCCATCTCGATAATGATTTGATTCATCATGATTTGAGCAATCCGAGAAAGTTGCCGTTTTGGTGCAACACAAAGTGCAACCGTAATTGGATGTAGGCCATGGTCATTGATCGCTCTAAATTCAAATTCAGCATTTTCAATATAAGGGGCTGCATCCAGATAACTCATGATGCTGATGCCTAAGTTTTGTCTGAGCAATGAAATCATCATATGGATATCGTTGCATTCGATGGTATGGCGTGGATGAAAATCCTGTTTTTTATATAAGGCCGTAACATGGTCATGAATAACTAAAGGCTCGGCAGGAATAATATGATTGAATTCCAGCGTATCGGAGAAGTAGATTTTTTCTTTATGGGCTAAAGCGTGCTGTTTAGGAATCACGAAACCCAAGGGCATTTCAATAAAGGCACTGATCTGTAATTGGTGCTGATGTTTAGGATTCAGAATCAAGCCAAAGTCGAGTTCAGCATTGATCACCAGATCAGCGATACGATCACTGTCCAAGACGCGAACCTTAAAATTAATCCACGGATATTGCTGAACAATAGACTGCATCACGGCACTGACAAAGCTTTCACTGAGTGCTGCAATCATCCCAAAATCAATTGAACCGCGTTGTATGCCTTGGATTTCATTCAAACGTTTCTGTGTGATTTGAAACTCTTTTTGCCAACTGCGTAGATCGGCATAGAGTAATTCACCAGCCAAGGTTAGCTTGAGGCCACTGGGTAAACGTTCAAATAAAGCCACACCGAGTTCTTCTTCTGCCAAAACAATCTGCCGATGTACCGCGGAGACAGAAATAAAAAGTTGATCGGCCGCTTTTCTTAAACTACCTGTTTTAGCAACGGCAATAAAATAATCGGCAAAACGTGAAAATGGCAAGGCCATTGCAAACTCACTTGAGATAAAGCAGGTTTTAATACAGAAGCAATTTTAGTGCCTAGGCTGTTCTAATTTTTAGAATGATGCATATAAATCATTCTAATAGACGAGAATATTGATCTATTCCACACTGCTCTTGAAGAGAAAAATCTTAAAAATGAGCACAGGATATGAACGCAATTCCATTCATCAATCTTCCATATAAGCCATGTCATAGCCAATTTGATGATCAGGATTGGCAGATTCTTGCACAACATTGGTATCCCGTTGCACGTATCGAAGATGTGAGCAGTAAACCGCAGCAAGTCACCTTATTGGATATGAATCTAGCTTTATATAAGACCGAAACAGGGCAGATTCATTTAGCTCGGGATATTTGCCCGCATCGCGGTGTGCCTTTGAGTAAAGGCTGGGTTGAGGGAGATACTTTGATTTGTCCTTATCATGGCTTACATTTTAATGAAGATGGCAAATGCACTAAAATCCCAGCTCAACCTGATTTAACTAAAATCTCAGAGCGTTTTTCGCTGACCAAGTTTCCCGTGGTTTTAAAATATGGCTTGGTCTGGACCAGTATTTTGGGCAGAGATGAAAGTTTGGCGAATTTCCCTGTATTAGACACATGGGAGAGTGAGGCACATCAAGCCATTTTACCGCCTTCAGTCGATATTGCCGGTTCAAGCGGTCGTCAACTGGAAGGTTTTATTGATGTCGCACACTTTGCTTGGGTGCATCATCAGGCCTTTGCCGATCGACATAATCCTGTTGTACCTAAATATTCGACTGAACGTACCGATTATGGTTTGCATACAAACTATACCAGTAATGTCAGCAACTACCCGCATGGCATGCAGCATTTAGCACCTAATGATTTTTTATGGGAGCGGATCTTTGATGTTTATCCGCCATTTTCAGCAGTGTTAACCATTCACTTCCCGAATGACGGGGTGCTCAAGATTTTAAATGCCTGTTGTCCCATCTCGCATAATAAAACTCGCTTATTTGTACCGTTAACCCGTAATTTTGATACTACGGGGGATTTACAGGCTGTTTATGATTTTAATGCGCAGATTTTCGCCGAAGATCAAGAGATGGTAGAGGCGCAAAAGCCAGAAGAGTTACCTTTAGATATTAGTATGGAAGCACATTTTGAAGCAGATCGTTCTTCGACCATGTATCGCCGTATCTTGGCTGAATGGGGTTTAAGCAAAAGATATACGGTTTAGCTTGAATAAATTTGGGATATTTAAGAGATTAAATCGGAGTTGTTTATCTTCTATTAAACCTAAATTGTTTATTTGTATAGGCTTGTATATACAATTGCGCTAAATTCAATATACAATGAGTTATAGTATTTAGTATGAGTTTTAGCCAATGTCAAGAGCGACAAAGCAAAACGATTTAGATTTGTCTCTAGAAGAAGATAGTCCTGTTCCTTTGTATTTGCGTGTGAAACAAATGATTTCGCAAAAAATCTATGAAGGAACATGGACCGTCAATAAAAAAATTCCATCAGAAAGTGAATTGGTTAATTTACTCGGCTGTAGTCGCATGACCGTGAATCGTGCCTTGCGCGAACTCACCAGTGAAGGTCTGTTGGTGCGTATCCAAGGTGTTGGTTCTTTTGTTGCGGAAGGACAAGGGCGTACCGCTTTGTTTCATGTCAATAATATTGCAGAAGAAATCATTGCCCGAAACCATAAACATCATGCCGAAGTCTTGGTGCTGGAACAGATTCAGGCCAATGCTGAACAAAGTATGTTAATGCAGATTCGAGAAGGGCAAAAGCTATTTCACTCGATCATCGTGCATTATGAAAATGATGTGCCTGTACAAATCGAAGATCGACTGGTCGATCCGATGTTGATTCCAGATTATTTGGCACAAGATTTTAAAAGTATCACACCCAATGCGTATTTAATGTCGAAAGCACCCGTGACTGAAGGGGAACATGTGGTGACCGCAATTCTTGCGTCAGCACAAGAATGTAAATGGCTGAAAATAAACAAGACTGAACCTTGTCTGTTGATTCGTCGCAGAACTTGGTCAAATAAACAACTCATTTCCAGTGCGCGCTTGATCTATCCGGGCAGCCGTTATTATCTGGAAGGTAAATTTACCCAATGATCAAGCAGTTTACCAGCGCTGATTATCGGCAGATGCTGTGGAAAAATAGTGCAGGTTATACGGTTGAACTGGCGCGTAGTGCGGGTGAAAATCTGGATACTTTTGACTGGCGTATTTCCATGGCAGATGTCAAAACTTCGAGTGATTTTTCCAAGTTTAATGGCATGCAACGCATCCTTACTGTATTGGAAGGTGCTGGCATCGTATTGAATATTGATGATGATTCCGAACATCTAAAAACCTTAGAATCCGCTCAATTCAGTGGGGATAGCACGACCAGTTGTAGACTAATCGACGGGCCGATTCGGGATTTTAATCTGATTTATAATCCTGAAAAATGGCGTTCTCGCTACCAATGGATTTTTGAGTCAGCAAGCACTGAGATTTTCAGTTCAGCCGATCTGATTTTTATTTTTAATCAGAGTCCAGAACCATTAGAAATTGAAGTGGATCGGCAGGTTTTTCGTTTAGCGCACCATGAGAGTCTTAAAATAGAGCAGCAAAAAGCATTGAAAAAACTGGTTTTAAAATCTGAGCGTTTTAAGCAAGCTTGTCTGATCGAACTCACAAAAATCTAATTTTTTGCAAATTTCACGAAACACATATGACTTCAGGTTGTATGTGTTTTTTATTGCCGATCAAAAAATAAATCTATTTATTTCATAAGTTTGTAATTTATTTTCATAAAAGAATTGAAAAGCATCTTTTCAATATAAAAGTTTTGTGTAGTATATGGATGTATATACAAGTTAATACATTGCTATACAGTAAAGCAGGTTAATTTGCTGATTCAAACTCAATGGAAGGAGTCCGATTGTGACAACAACGACAACAAAATTTCGTGATGTAGAAATTCGCGCACCACGTGGTACAAAGCTCAATGCAAAAAGCTGGTTAACAGAAGCGCCTTTACGCATGCTGATGAACAACCTTGACCCTGATGTTGCAGAGAATCCAAAAGAGCTTGTTGTTTATGGTGGTATCGGTCGTGCTGCACGTAACTGGGAATGTTTTGACAAGATCGTTGAAACGCTAAAGAATTTAGAAACCGATGAAACCTTGTTGGTTCAATCTGGTAAGCCTGTGGGTGTGTTTAAAACCCATAAAGATGCACCGCGTGTTTTGATTGCAAACTCGAATCTTGTTCCACATTGGGGAACGTGGGAGCATTTCAATGAATTGGATGCCAAAGGTTTGGCAATGTACGGTCAGATGACGGCTGGTTCTTGGATCTATATCGGTAGCCAAGGCATTGTACAAGGTACTTATGAAACTTTCGTAGAAGCAGGTCGCCAACACTACAACGGCGATTTAACAGGGCGTTGGGTCTTAACGGCTGGCTTAGGTGGTATGGGCGGTGCGCAACCTTTGGCTGCAACACTTGCAGGCGCATGTTCATTGAATATTGAATGCCAGCAAACCAGTATCGATTTCCGTTTACGCACCCGTTATGTCGATGAGCAAGCAACTGATTTGGATGATGCGTTAGCGCGTATTGAAAAATATACCAAAGAAGGCAAGGCTGTTTCGATTGCACTGCATGGAAATGCCGCTGAGATTTTACCTGAATTGGTTCGCCGTGGTGTACATCCAGATATGGTGACTGACCAAACCAGCGCACATGATCCATTAAATGGTTATTTGCCAATTGGCTGGACATGGGAAGAATACCGTCAACGCGCGAAAACTGAGCCAGAAGTTGTAGTGAAAGCAGCGAAACAATCAATGGCGAAGCATGTTCAAGCGATGCTGGATTTCCAGAAAATGGGTGTGCCAACTTTTGACTATGGCAATAACATCCGTCAAATGGCGCAAGATGAAGGCGTAGAAAATGCCTTTGATTTCCCTGGCTTCGTTCCTGCCTATATCCGTCCATTGTTCTGTCGCGGTGTTGGTCCATTCCGTTGGGCTGCACTTTCAGGTGATCCAGAAGATATCTATAAAACAGATGCCAAAGTAAAAGAACTCATTCCAGATGATGAACATTTACATCGCTGGTTAGATATGGCGCGTGAACGCATCAGCTTCCAAGGTTTACCAGCACGTATTTGCTGGGTCGGCTTAGGCTTACGTGCAAAACTTGGCTTGGCATTTAATGAAATGGTACGTAGTGGTGAATTGTCAGCACCAATCGTGATTGGTCGTGACCATCTGGATTCAGGTTCAGTCTCTAGTCCAAACCGTGAAACCGAATCAATGAAAGATGGTTCAGATGCTGTATCAGACTGGCCATTATTGAATGCCTTGCTGAATACTGCTGGCGGTGCGACTTGGGTGTCATTGCACCATGGTGGTGGTGTAGGTATGGGCTTCTCTCAACATTCAGGCGTGGTGATTGTGTGTGATGGTACAGATGAAGCAGCAGCACGTATTGCACGTGTACTGACCAATGACCCTGCAACAGGGGTGATGCGTCATGCCGATGCGGGTTATGACATCGCAATTGACTGTGCCAAAGAGCAAGGCTTGAACTTGCCAATGATCACGCAATAAACAGACAAGGACATTACGATGCTTTTTGCAATTGTGTAAACAGCATCGTAAGAGAACAATAGAGTGCAAAACAGGACGCCAACAATGGAACTTCTAATTCAACCCGGCAAACTTACCTTAGCAGATCTCCGCCACGCTTATTTAAATCCAATCAAAGTGAAACTCGATGACAGCGCTTCTGCTGGCATCAATGCAAGTGTTGCTTGTGTCGAAAAAATCGTCAATGAAGGCCGTACAGCCTACGGTATTAATACAGGTTTTGGTTTACTTGCTTCAACTAAAATTGCACCAGAAGATCTAGAGCAATTACAGCGTTCATTGGTACTTTCACACGCTGCTGGCGTAGGTGAGCCGCTTGATGATGCGATGGTGCGTCTGATTATGCTGCTCAAAGCAAACAGTTTGGCACGTGGTTTTTCAGGTATTCGCCGTAAAGTGATTGATGCGATTTTGGCATTGATCAATGCAGAAGTTTATCCACATATTCCATTAAAAGGTTCTGTGGGCGCTTCAGGTGATTTGGCACCGCTTGCGCATATGTCTTTGGTGTTATTAGGCGAAAGTAAAGCACGCTATAAAGGTGAATGGTTGCCAGCCGTTGAAGCACTTAAAATTGCGGGTCTAGAGCCAATTTCTTTAGCTGCGAAAGAAGGTCTAGCACTGTTAAATGGTACGCAAGTTTCAACTGCTTATGCTTTACGTGGTTTGTTTGAAGCAGAAGATTTATTTGCTGCTGCAACGGTGTGCGGTGGTTTAAGCGTTGAAGCCATGTTGGGTTCTCGTGCGCCATTCGATGCCCGTATTCACGAGGTTCGTGGTCAACGTGGTCAAATTGATGTGGCTGCTGCTTATCGTGATTTATTGACTGAATCGAGTGAAATTTCACATTCACATGAAGATTGCAGCAAGGTTCAAGATCCGTACTCACTTCGTTGTCAACCTCAGGTGATGGGGGCGTGCTTGACTCAAATTCGTCAAGCTGCAGAAGTATTAGCAATTGAATCAAATGCTGTGTCGGATAACCCATTAGTCTTTGCAGCGGAAGGTGATGTGATTTCAGGTGGTAACTTCCACGCTGAACCAGTGGCTATGGCTGCGGACAACCTTGCATTGGCAATTGCCGAAATTGGTTCACTATCAGAACGCCGTATTTCAATGATGATGGACCGTCACATGTCACAGCTGCCACCGTTCCTAGTTGCCAATGGTGGGGTCAATTCAGGCTTCATGATTGCTCAAGTAACAGCCGCTGCGTTAGCAAGTGACAATAAAGCACTTGCACATCCTGCCAGTGTTGATAGTTTACCGACTTCTGCAAATCAGGAAGACCATGTTTCCATGGCGCCGAATGCTGGGAAACGCTTGTGGTATATGGCTGACAACGTTCGCGGCATCCTTGCAGTTGAATGGCTAGGTGCATGTCAGGGCCTTGATTTCCGTGAAGGATTGAAGAGTTCTCCCAAACTTGAGCGTGCGCGTAAAGTGTTGCGTGATCAAGTGCCTTACTACAGTGAAGATCGTTTCTTTGCGCCAGATATCGAGCAAGCAAGTGAATTGCTCGCGAATGGCTGCCTGAACGAATTACTCATTCCGAAGCTATTACCGAGTTTGTCTGAAGTGTGATCAATAAATCGGTCACATGGAGTGGCCGAATCTAACTAAATTTCCTCAAGGATTGGAGATTATAATGTCACAGCACTCCACATTACAGCGGGGGCTAAACACCCGCCATATTCGTTTTTTGGCATTGGGTTCAGCCATTGGGACAGGACTCTTTTACGGTTCGGCTACTGCGATCAAAATGGCAGGCCCGTCCGTATTACTCGCATATATCGTTGCAGGGATTGCAATTTATATCGTGATGCGCGCACTCGGTGAAATGGCTGTACACAACCCGGTATCAGGTTCATTCAGCCATTATGCTTCTCAATATATTGGCCCGCTTGCAGGTTTTACCACAGGCTGGACCTATGTTTTCGAAATGATCATCGTTGCACTTGCGGATGTGACTGCATTCGGGATCTACATGGGATTCTGGTATCCCGATGTACCACGTTGGATCTGGATTTTGTCACTGATCATGTTCTTGGGCGCAATCAACCTGATTCACGTCAAGGTCTTTGGCGAGCTTGAGTTCTGGCTTTCAATTGTCAAAGTCACTGCTATTGTGGCGATGATTGTGGGTGGTTTGGGGCTAATGTTCTACGGTTTCCATGCTGACCACAGTGGTTTTACCACAGGCATTCAAAATCTATGGATTCATGAAGGCTTTATGCCAAACGGCATTGCAGGTTTGGTTGCATGTTTATCTGTGGTGGTATTTGCTTTTGGTGGGATTGAAATTATCGGGATCACCGCTGGTGAATCTCAAGATCCAAAAACTTCGATTCCAAAAGCGATTAATGCTGTGCCAGTACGTATTCTGTTGTTCTATGTTCTGACGATTTTTGTATTGATGTCGATTTTCCCGTGGAACCAGATTGGTAGTCAGGGCAGTCCATTCGTACAGATTTTTGAAAATCTGGGCATTGGGTCAGCGGCAACCGTTTTGAATATTGTGGTCATTACAGCGGCTGTATCTGCCATCAATAGTGATGTGTTTGGTGCAGGACGTATGCTGTACGGAATGTCAAACCGTGGACAAGCGCCAAAAGTATTCCAGAAAATTTCTAAGAATGGTGTGCCTTGGATGACTGTGGTGGTGATGGCAGGCGTGTTGTTGATCGGTGTATTGCTGAACTATCTTATTCCAGAAAATGTATTCATCATTATTGCCTCAATCGCAACATTTGCGACCGTTTGGGTCTGGCTCATGATTTTGCTTTCTCAGGTTGCGATGCGTCGCAAGTTGTCTAAAGCTGAGATCAAAGCCCTCGATTTCCCTGTGATTGGCTGGCCGTATGCACCTGCCTTTGCCATTGCGTTCATGCTGTTTATTTTAGCCATGATGGGTTATTTCCCAGACTCACGACCTGCAATTTATGTCGGTGCAACCTGGTTAGTTTTACTCTGGATTGCCTATACCATTTGGGTGAAACCCAAGCAAAACACGGTAAAAGAAAACACGGCTTTGCAACAAAACATTGAGATGGAAAGCTAATAATCAAGCTGTTCAAGTGTTAACAGCACTTGAGCAGTGAGAGGAATTTTGAATGAAAAAGCTTTGGAAAAACTGTCATATCGCCACCATGCAAGCGGGTCAATATTCCAGTATTGAAAATGCTGCAATTGTAACGCTCGGACAGCAGATTCACTGGATTGGTACATTTAAAGACCTTCCTGCCGATGCTTATGCGGAAACCATTGATCTGAATGGGGCATGGGTGACACCAGGTTTGATTGATTGCCATACCCATAGTGTGTTTGGTGGCAACCGTAGCGTTGAGTTTGAAAAACGCTTGCAAGGCGTTAGCTATGCGGAGATTGCAGCGAGTGGTGGTGGTATTGCCAGTACGGTTCGTGCGACCCGCGAAGCGAGTGAAGAACAGTTACTTGCATCGGCGCTAAAACGGATTCGTTGCCTGCTCAAAGATGGTGTGACTACCATTGAAATTAAGTCTGGTTACGGTCTGGACTATGCCAATGAACGCAAAATGTTGCGTGTGATTCGTCAGATTGCAGATACTTTGCCGATGACAGTTCGCAGTACCTGCTTAGCAGCACATGCTTTACCACCTGAGTATAAAGATCAAAGCGATGCTTATATTGAGCATATCTGCAATGACATGCTGCCAAAACTGCATCAAGAAGGTTTGGTTGATGCAGTCGATGCCTTTTGTGAATATTTGGCATTTTCGCCAGCTCAAGTCGAACGTCTATTTAAAACAGCCCAGTCTTTAAATCTTCCGATCAAGTTACATGCTGAGCAGCTATCTGCATTGGGTGGATCGAGTTTGGCTGCACGTTATCAAGCCTTATCGGCAGATCATTTGGAATTTATGACTGAGGATGATGTTAAGGCGATGGCCGCTGCTGGAACGGTGGCGGTGTTATTACCGGGCGCATTCTATTTCTTGAGAGAAACCAAATACCCTCCTTTAGACAGTTTGCGTCAACATGGCGTACGCATTGCGCTATCCAGTGATTTAAATCCGGGCACATCACCAGCCTTATCTTTACGCTTAATGATGAATATGGGGAGTACCTTATTCCGTCTAACACCTGAACAGACTTTGGCAGGTGTGACAACGCACGCGGCACATGCATTGGGTTTACAAGAGACTCACGGCACTTTAGAGACAGGTAAAGTTGCAGACTTTATTGCTTGGGATATTGAGCATCCATCTGAGATTGTTTACTGGTTGGGTGGCGATTTACCGAAGCGGATTATTCAGCATGGCAATGAAATCTCAATCTAACAGCAAAACTCATTTTTAAAGGACGCTAGACATAATGAATCATTCATTTACATGGCAAGGACGTAAAGATGGTGAGGGTGCTGAACACTTAAGGATTCACCAAGTCGTCAATACCACGCCAAGAGCTGATTATGCCTTAATTGGCTTTAGCTCGGATGAAGGCGTTAAGCGTAACAAAGGGCGGTTGGGTGCAGCAGATGCACCTGACAGTATTCGTGCGCAATTGGCTAATTTACCTGTGCATCAACCAGTCACCATTGCAGATATTGGCACAGTGGTATGTGACGGCTCAAAACTGGAACAAGCACAGGCTGAATTGGCTGAACAAGTTGAAAGAAGCCTCAAACAGGGCATGAAGCCGATTGTGTTAGGCGGTGGCCATGAGGTGGCTTTTGGTAGCTTCTCCGGTCTGTTTCAATATCTGCAACATCATGATCCGAATAAGAAGATCGGCATTATCAATTTCGATGCACATTTCGACCTGCGTGAAGCTGAACAGGTGACTTCTGGCACACCTTTTTTAAATGCAGCAAAACTGTCTGAACAGCATCAGCAAGAATTTAATTATTTGTGCATTGGTGTAGCGAAACATTCAAACACCAAGGTTTTATTTGAAACCGCAGATCGGCTGAATTGTACTTATATTTACGATTATGAGTTGCAGCAACAAAATGTTGAAACTTTAATCGAAAAGTTGACAGCTTTTACCGGAAAAGTTGACTATTTGTATATTACAGTTGATCTTGATGTATTTAGTGCTAGCATTGCGCCAGGTGTAAGCGCACCTGCGGTTAAAGGGATTGATTTATCCGTCTTTGACCCATTACTAGAGGCCATTAAGGAAACCGGAAAGATTAAAGTTTTTGATGTGGCGGAATGTAATCCACGGTTTGATTTGGATAGTAGAACTGCCAAATTAGCCGCTTATATAATTTTTAACTACATATTTGATTGATGGATCATGTGAATTCATCAAAAGGTTAAAACATGTCTAATTTATCTTATGTCTCTCAAAATGACGGTCCATGGGCAACTTATCTTGAACAGATCGAGCGTGTTGCTCCATATCTAGATGGTTTAGAAGACTATGTGGACACATTGAAGCGCCCAAAACGTGCTTTGATTGTCGACGTGCCAATTGTTATGGACGATGGCACAATTCGTCATTTTGAAGGTTATCGTGTACAACACAACTTGTCACGTGGTCCGGGTAAAGGCGGTATTCGCTATCACCCAGATGTAGATTTAAATGAAGTAATGGCTCTTTCAGCATGGATGACAATTAAAACTGCGGTGGTAAATTTACCATTTGGCGGTGCAAAAGGTGGCATCCGTGTTGACCCGCGTCAACTTTCACCACGTGAATTAGAACGTTTAACACGTCGCTATACCAGTGAAATCAGCCATATCATTGGCCCACAAAAAGATATCCCTGCACCAGACGTGGGTACCAATCCAAACGTGATGGGTTGGATCATGGATACTTATTCATCTGGTCAAGGTCATACTGTTACAGGTGTTGTAACGGGTAAACCAGTCCATCTTGGTGGTTCTCTTGGTCGTATTAAAGCGACAGGCCGTGGTGTATTCATCACAGGTCAACAAGTTGCTGAAAAAATCAAATTACCTTTAGACGGTGCGAAAATTGCGGTTCAAGGTTTTGGTAACGTAGGTAGCGAAGCTGCATATTTGTTTGCAGACTCGAAATCAATCATCGTGACGATTCAAGATCACACTGGTACGATTTTCAATCCTGAAGGGATCGATCTTGCTGCATTAAAAACGCACATGGCAACTCACCAAGGTGTGGGTGGCTTTGCTGGTGCGCAAGTGATCAGTGATGAAGAGTTCTGGAATGTAGAGATGGATATTTTGATCCCTGCTGCATTGGAAAGCCAAATCACAGTGGAACGTGCTCAAAAGTTAACTGCGAAGTTAGTACTTGAAGGCGCGAACGGCCCAACATTCCCTGAAGCGGATGATGTTTTGGTTCAACGTGGTATTACTGTTGTGCCTGATGTAATCTGTAACGCAGGTGGTGTAACCGTATCTTACTTTGAATGGGTTCAAGATATGTCGAGCTACTTCTGGTCTGAAGAAGAAATTAATGAAAGACTGGATAAGTTGATGATTCAAGCCATTAACGATGTATGGCACAAATCAAGCGAAAAAGAATGTACTTTACGTACAGCAGCCTTCATTTTAGGTTGTGAGCGTATCTTAAAAGCACGTAAAGAGCGTGGTATTTTCCCAGGCTAATTTTAGCTGTGTTTTTGAAACGACCTTAAGGTGTAAACTTTAAGGTCGTTTTTTTATTGTGGAATCAATCCAGAAAGAAATCTTTTTGTAGCTGGGTGTTGCCACTGACACAGGCATACTGAGCGAAATCAGTGATACCAATACGCACCAACGCTTGTTCATCGGTTAGGCTTTGTCCCGTCAGTTCACCTTTCGCCGTACTGTAAATTGCAAATGCCGCATCTGCCATGATTTCAGGTTTACGACTCAATTGACGCGTATTTTCCTCACCTAGGTTCTTCGAAACCGCTGATGTGGCAATATAAGTTTCAGGCCAGAGGGTATTACAGGAAATACCATAGTGACGGAACTCTTCTGCCATACCTAGCGTCAGGATTGTCATCCCATACTTAGACAAGGCATAAGGCGAGAGCATGCCTAACCATTTCGGTGACATATTCACAGGTGGAGATAAGCTTAAAATATGCGGATCTTTTGCTTGTTTGAGATAGGGTAAAGCGGCCTGCGCACAAATAAAGGTTGCTCGGTGGTTAATGCTTTGGATCAGGTCATATTGTTTTAATGAAGTGGCTTCGACACCTGTAAGTGCAATTGCACCTGCATTATTTATTAATACATCAATACCACCAAAGTTCTTGGCTGCTTGTTGCATGGCAGCATGGATTTGCTGTTCATCTCGTACATCTAAAAGTAAGGGTAATGCTTTGCCGCCAGCAGCTTCAATCTCTTCGGCGACGCTATAAATCGTGCCTGTTAATTTGACTGTTTCCACTTCGGTTTTTGCCGCAATGACAACATTTGCCCCAGCTTGTGCTGCTTTCAGCGCAATGGCTCTGCCAATTCCTCGGCTGCCACCAGTAATAAAAATGGTTTTTCCTTGCATATTACTCATCTCGATATCCTATATTTAATTTTTATCAATATGTCGTTAAATCATAAAAGGATGTGCAAATTTTTCTGGATTGTAGAGCTGTCGTTGTTTGGCAATTTCAACAATGCGATGGCGCAACTGACGTTTGATTACGGCATAGGTGAGGCGATGCTTTTGTGACATTTCTTCAGCAAACTTAAGGACTTCAGCATTTAATGATTCGGCAGGATGAATCTGATGAACCACATGTGCGTCTAAGCACTCGATCCCAGTCATGGATTTGCCTGTCAATGACATCTCCCAGATCGCATGTTGATTGGGAAGGAGTTGCACAATTTCTGCAATACAGTCGGTAAAAGGAATGGTCAGTTTGACTTCTGGAAAGCAAAAGCGTCCTTTGTCTGCCCGCATCAAGCGGAAGTCACATGCAGATGCCAAGATTGCACCACCTGCATAAGCATTGCCATTAATTGCCACAATGACAGGGAGGTTAAGCAAGGCCAAACGCAGCAGCATATTTTCCAGTTCTAAGGTAAAGGCTTTTTTATCTTGCATGGATTGCTGCATTAACCATGCGAGGTCTAATCCATTACAAAAAGTCTTGGGATGGTCGCTTTGAATGACTAGGCAAGCATTATGCGAATGCCGCTCGATCTCATCAAAGATCTCGATATATTCATTCAGCACATCTTGATTTAAGACATTGTCCTGATCGCCATTGGTTAAGGTGAGAACATAAATAGACTGCTGTTGATCAAGCGTCATGGTGGTCATTGAAACGCTTCCTCATTCTGCGATGGTTGATTGATTGCAGTCATTATTTCGAATAAAACACTCGCACGATAGGTGTGACTATGCCATATTGATGATCATTTTAGGACAGTGGATGTGCGATGCGAGATCCTTTTGGATTGTTTCAGGAAACCATCTCGGTTTCTTATGCACATCTATTATTAGAAATTGTGCATGATTATGCGATTGATACTGAATCAGTTTTGGCTGGCACAGGATTAGTGCTTGCAGAAATGAAACAAGCTGATGCCAAAATGAGTGCGCATCAATGGTCAAAGCTGGTGGTGAATGCTTTAAGGCTGACCGATAATCCGCGTCTGGGCATTGAATATGGTTTTAAATTACGTCCCACTTCACATGGAGCCTTAGGTTTTGCATTTCTGAGCTGTACGGATGTTGAAACTGCATTAACGCTGTGCCAACAATATTTCTGTACACGAATCCAGAACTTCACCCCTGAATCGTACATAGATGCAGACTTTGTCTATGTCTATTTGGATGGTGTACATCCTGTTAAATTTGGCAATGAGCAGCAATCTGATCAATTACGGCAGTTTATGATTGAAAGTTTGTTATTTGGCGCAATTCATTTTTTAGCTTTGTTTTCTGAAAAAATTGTTGAACGTTGTGAGGTCTTTGTTGATTGGGCCGATGCACAGAATTATAAACGTATCGATTTATCTCAGATCAAGATTCATTTTAATCAGCAACGCAATGGCCTACGCTTCCCCAAGCAATATCTGCATTGTAAAAATCCAAATGCTGATCAAGTCGCATTCCAGCAGGCATTATTGTATTGCGAAAATGACAAATTGAAATTACTCAAGGAATCGACGCGTGACCTGCAGAAAAGCATTCGTTCTGAGTTGTTATATAAAGCTGGCAATACTTATCCGACATTAGCGTTGATTGCACAGCGATTGAATATGTCTGAACGAACCATCAAGCGACATTTGCAGGCACAAGGAACGACGTTCTTGCATATTTTGGCTGAGGTTCGTTTTAGTCAAGCAAAGAAGTTACTGCAACAACCACAATATAGTATTCAGGACGTTGCAGCTCTGGTGGGTTATGAAGAAGCCACTAATTTTATTCGCGCTTTTAAAAAGATGTTTGGGGAAACACCGAGTCAGTATCGGAAAAGCTATTTGTCCAAGGCCGATTCATCCGACATCGCCAACTGAACCGTTTCAATAAAGCGTTCTAACGAATGCTGAATCTGTTCTGTCCATTCGAAGGAACAATTCATACGAATAAAATGTTGATGTGAGGGCAACACATTAAATAAAGGGCTTGGCGCAACACCTACTTGTTGTTGAATCAGCTGTTCATAGACTTGCATACTGCTGACTTTATCAGGCAGTTGAATCCAGAGAAAATAGCCACTTGGATAGTTATATACCTTACAGTCCTTCGGTAGATGTTGTTTGAGATATTGAAAGAATTGTTTTTTATTCTTTTCCAAAGCCCGTCTAAGCGTTCTCAGATGCTTTTCGTAATGATGATGAGAGAGGAACTCCACCAGTGCATTTTGGATCAGGGCATTGGCAGAAATGGTGCTCATCAATTGTAGGTGCTGAATATGTTCGGAAAATTTGCCAGCATAGACCCATCCCATACGGAACCCTGAACCCAAGGTTTTAGAAAAAGAAGAGCAGTGCAAGACCAGATTTTGCTGATCGAAATATTTCATGGGTAGCGGCTTTTGATTGCCATAAAACAATTCTTCATAGACATCATCTTCGATCAAATGAATTTGATGTTCATGCAGTAGCTTGGCAATTTTATATTTGATCTCATCGCTGACAGTAAAGCCAATCGGGTTATGTGCGTTCAACATAAACCAGCACACTTTGATCGGATAGTTTTTAATGACTTGTTCAAAAGCTTCAATATCAAAGCCATGTTGTGGATGTTCTGGCAGGGTAATCACCTTGAGTCCCAAACGTTCAGCTGCCTGCCATGCGCCATAGAAGATGGTTTGCTGCAATAAAATATAATCGCCCGGTTGAGTAATCGCTTGCAGGGAAAGATTTAAAGCTTCTAAACCACCAGATGTAATCACAATGTCATCTGCATCGGTTGGAATCCCTTGCATACAATAGCGTTGAGCAATCAGTTTTCTGAGTGCTAAATTCCCAGGCGGTAGGTTGGTGGTCTGATCATAACTATGGCGATTGCGGGAAAGTTGCCCCATGATCTGAATCAGTTTGGGTGGATAGAGTAACTGACTATCTGGAAATGCAGAACCTAGTGGGCTGACCTGTTTGGATTGAATCGACTTCAGATATTTAAACACCAAGGAGTTAATTTCAATTTTGGGGTTTAAAGAGACCACCGAATAAGCTTGTGGAATCTGGATATTATTTTGCTCTGCGACAAAATAACCTGACTTTTCTTTGGAATAAATCAATCCTTGCGCTTCCAGTTCTTGGTAAGCGTTCATCACGGTAATTAAGCTAAACCCTGATCGTTGCACTTGCTCACGTAAAGAAGGAAGTTTGCTGTGCGGCTGCCATGATCCATTTTCAATGAGAAGTTTCAGGTTGTGCGCTAATTGTTCTGATTTATACATAAAGTAAAGTGAATCCATCTTGATGGAACAGCTTGGTATGCAAGCTGTTCCATCTCTTTTTTAATAAGCAAACATCAATAGCAGTCTAAAGAGACCTGCAATGATGGCGAGTGCAAAAAAACCAACTAACCATAAGATTATAAACCATTGCGTTTGGCTTAAATGCAGAGATTTAATTTTCATGCAAAGCTGCTCCTTAGTGATAACCTGTATCTCCAACCCGTACTTTATCTCTAAACACCCAGTACGATAGGATGGTATAGGCGATAATGATCGGGATCAGAATTACCGCACCAACCAATGCAAATTTCTGACTAGAATGCGGTGCTGCTGCTTCCCAAATCGTGACTGATGGTGGAATGATATTCGGCCAGAGGCTGATCACAAATCCAGTAAAGGCCAAGAACACGAGTGCCAAGGTATAAATAAAAGGTTTAAAGTCCTGACGCTCTTTACATGCTTTTAAAATCAAGAATGTAAATAGCAGTACTAAGATGGGTACAGGGCTAAAATACAGCAGATTCGGCAAGGCAAACCAACGCGCTGCAATTTCAGGATGGGTCAGTGGGGTATAGAGACTGACACCAGCAAAGACCACAAACAAAACAATGATCAGTTTAGGCATTAGTGCATACATTTGATCTCGTAACTCATGGTCGGTTTTCATAATCAACCAGCCACAACCAAGCGCTGCATACATGGCAACTACACCCAGCCCAGTAAATAAGGCAAAAGGAGTGAACCAATCCAAGCCTGAACCTGAGAAAATACCATTGGTAGTTTGGATGCCCTGAATATAAGCACCTAGAATCACACCTTGCAGAAAGCTAGACAGAATTGAACCCCAGATAAAAGCCTGATCCCATAAATGCTTAGTGCGATTGGCCTTAAAACGGAATTCGAAGGCAACACCACGAAAAATCAAGGCAATCACCATCAGAGTAATCGGCATATATAAAGCTGATAACACCGTTGAATAAACCAGTGGGAAAGCTGCGAACAAACCTGCACCACCAAGTACCATCCATGTTTCATTGCCATCCCAGACAGGCGCGACGGTATTCATCATCACATCACGTTCTTCACGGCTTTTAATGAAGGGAAATAAAATCCCGATCCCCAGATCAAAACCATCCAGAATGACATAGATCAATACACCGAGACCGATAATGCCGACCCAAATCAGAGATAAATCAATCATGGCGGTTCTCCTTGTTTGGGTCTTGTTGATCAATGCTTTCATCAACAGCACTTAAAGGACGCATTGGGGTCTTGAAATGCCCATGGCCTGCCGGCTCAAGATCAATCGCTTCAATAAATTCAGGACCTTTTTTCAGTAGTTTCAGCATGTAGTAAATACCGCTACCAAACACGATGGCATAGACCACCACGAAAATGATCAAACTGATACCGACTTGATCGGCAGTCACCGTATGCGACAAACCATCTTTGGTACGCATCACCCCATAAATCACCCAAGGTTGACGGCCAACTTCAGTCGTCACCCATCCCGCCAGTAAGGCGATATAGCCTGTAGGCCCCATGACAAAAGCGAATTTATGAAACCAAGATGAACCATAAAGCTTGCCTTTTTTACGCAACCATAAGGCAATAAATGAGAGCAGCACCATTAACATGCCAAGCCCAACCATGACACGGAAACTCCAAAACACAATGGTTGAGTTTGGTCGGTCTTCTGGGGCGAAGTCTTTTAAGCCTTTGACTGTACCATCCATAGAATGAGTCAAAATCAGACTGCCTAGATTTGGAATCGCAATCGCGTATTTGGTACGTTCCTCTTGCATGTCTGGAATGCCAAATAAGTACAGTGGCATTCCTTCATCATAATTGGTCTCCCAATGACCTTCCATTGCGGCCAATTTTGCCGGCTGATGCTTCAAGGTATTTAAGCCATGATTATCACCAATCACCACTTGCAAACATGAGGTGACTAGCACCATCCATAGCCCCATTGAAAATGATTTTTTGATCAGTTCATCACGACGGCCTTTGATCAGATGCCATGCAGCAGTACCCACCACCAGTAAGGAAGACACTAAAAATGCAGCAGCGGCCATATGCGCAAAACGATAAGGGAAGGAGGGATTAAATACGATCGCCCACCAATCGGTTGGAATAATGATGCCATTCTCGATCGTAAAACCTTGCGGTGTCTGCATCCAACTGTTGGAGGAGAGAATCCAGAACATGGAAATACAGGTACCGATGGCGACCATCAAGGTGGCAAAGAAATGGGCTTTGGGACTGACTCGTCCCCAACCAAATAGCATGATGCCCAAGAAGCCCGCTTCCAAGAAGAAAGCACTCAATACTTCATAGGTGAGCAAAGGGCCAGTCACGCTTCCCGCAATACGGGAAAATTCACTCCAGTTGGTACCAAACTGGTAGCTCATCACCACGCCAGATACCACACCCATGCCAAAGGCCACGGCAAAGATTTTGATCCAGAATTTAAATAGATCTTTATAAATGGGGTTTTGAGTACGCAGCCATTTCCATTCCAGCATGGCAAGAAAACAGGCGAGACCAATCGAGGTGGCGGGAAAGATAATGTGAAATGAAACAGTAAACGCAAACTGTATTCGGGCTAATTCTAAAGCAGTGAGACCGAGATCCATATATCCTCTCCTATAACAGACCAGCAAAAGCAGTCGCTAGGAAAATGTGAAAGAACGGACTTAAATGTTTGAAAATAAGCAGAACCTGAAAAAGCTGTGGCTTGGATATTTAAAAGCGATTTAAGTTTTATTCATCATCTAATCTTCTGTTGTATATGAGTAGGTACAATTTCTTTTTGTTTTTTTATAACAGATGGGGTGTCCATAAATGATCTGTTATATTTTTTTAGCGAAACTCTGTAGCTATTCAGTTGTTTGTACCTGATTCAAAATAGCATCAAGCAACGATGCAGTGTGTTAAATATTGATCAAGCATTGTAAGTCGTTTGAATGACATTAATTCGGACTGAATGGCGTATGACTATGTTTATCACCAAAGAACTTAATGCGTTGACTCAGCTTTTTCAAAGCAAAGTTCCATCGCAAGCAGTACAACAACAGCTAAGTCTTGAATATGTAAATCTTGAAGCAACTTTATTAAGAGGCAAGGTACTCAGAGATTTTTCTAAGGAAAAGGTCGCTTATATTGCTCAAGCTGAAATTGTGGGAAACGATAATAATCTCGCCTATTTATTTGCGCCATTTATGATTGCCAATTTAAATCAGCCAGTGATTTATACCACGCCAGTCTCGTCCTCTGTTCTTAAGATATTGAATCAATACTATCAAGCCGATAAAAGTGTCAATCTCAAAATCGAAGATGTGATTCATAGCCTGAAACTTTATATCGAGCTGGTCGATGATGCAAAAGTAGAGCAAGATTTTCTGTTCCGTTGTTTAGTCAAGGCACTGTGTCGGACGGATGTCTTTCATATCTTCTTGATCACGCATTTGTCACTGGATCAGCAACAGATTCAAATCCTAGAAGATTATTTTGATGTGAAAATTGATGTGATTCATGCTGATCGTAGGCCAAGCATGCTCAATGATGAATTGATTAATACGCGTAGGCTGCTATTTAAAAACAAAGATGAAGCACACAAAAGCTTATGTACTTTGTTTTCCAGTCTTAATGCAAATCTGGTAGCGAAGATTGGTCAGTTTAGTCCAGCCCAAGCGGCTCATTTAATCGAGGATATGTTCTATTCGGAACATATTTTTGAAAAGTTATCGGTCTATGCCGAATACATGCAAACCCGTATTCAAAATGGCGCTAGTTTTAAGGCTTTATCCACCATGTAATTGTTATGAATTAAATTTTAGTCTTTCAATAGGAGCAGAGCTCATGTCTCAACAGCAATCAAAATTCCCATACCTTGCGGTTGGAATCAGTATTTTATTAGGTTGTTTATTCTTAGTCTTTTTCTTTCTGGCTGTCAGCAATCAACCCGATTATATGCCATCGCAACAGAAGCAAAATGCTGCTCATGTACAATCAACAGTTCAATCAAATAAATAACTATTTTTTAATCCGAAGCTTGGTTTTTCTCTCTTACTGGTGATTTTGAGCACTTGCCAGTAAGTTTTTTTTAAATGCTAAAATTTGGTTTGTTTGGATGGTAACGAAAAAGCTAATAGCGACGTGGAGAGGTCCCAGTCCAGCGTTTAAAAGCACGAGAGAAATTTTTGGTGTTGGTATAGCCAAGATGAGCTGCAATATTTTCAAGTGATAAAGTTGGATTTTTGAGTAGTTGGATAGCTTTTTCACATCTTACTTTATCGACCAATGTTCTAAAATTTGTGCCTTCATTTTCCAGTTTTCGTTGCAAGGCTCGTTCAGACATTTGAACTTTCTTTAAGATTTCAGTTAAAGGGCTTATTCCCATCGCCTCATCATAGATCAAATCTTGCAAAGTACTGCTAAAACTATTTTGTTTTAATAACTTACGTAGCTGTGATTTACATTCCTCTCGTGCCAGACGCTCTGCAATAGCATCAGAATGTAATAATGGAAGATCTAATATTTCTTTTTTAAATTCTAAACGAGTCGCAGGGCGATTAAATCGCACATCACCAGGAATTAACGGCAGCAATTTATCAAAATAATCGGGTTTACTAAATTGTACATCGGCAAAACCAGTCAATTCTTGCCCTGAAATATTTTTCCCCATCTGTGCAAAACCAAGCAATAACGCAATCTGAATAACTTCATCCAAATAATAGGCTTCGGTCTGTTCAAAGATGATGACTGCATGCGTATCGACAACATCAAGTTTGATGGTGTGAATACTGGATTGAAGTGAAATAAACTCCTGCGCAATATTGAGTGCTTGTTTTACATCTTGTGCGAGCATGGCTGCCATCCCCATTAAACCATGGCAGGTAATGGTCATTTGCATGCCCAGATAAAAACCAAATTCAAGTGCAGGAACTTGAGTCAGTTCAAGTGCTCGTCGTAGGATCGCCATCACAATTTTGGCATCAGCCCGCCATAAAGGTTGCACCAATTGCTCTTGAGTGAAGCCTGAGTTGCTGAGTAGTTCATCCGCTGATATATCCCAACGTGATACCACATCAACCATGAGCGCAATATAAGTGCCAGGTACTGTTCTTTCGGATTGTTTATTTAAGGGCATAACAGGGATCGTCGGAAAATGATACTAAAATGGCTTACTGGGAACTATTACAACATTTTTTTTTATTTAAAAATAGGCGCATTAACACTGAGGCAAAGCATTAATGTTTCAGCATTAACTGTTACTGAGCGTGTTTAAATTGTTTAAAAATTACACTAGGACCCGTAATGAAAAAAGGAATTTTGATTACAGCCTTTCTCACTGCATTTTCAACCACAACACAAGCAAAAGTTGATATCTGTGTATTCGATTTATTGGGCAAGGCAGGTGAGTCTTACAAAATTGTAGAGGAATGGGCGTTGGCTGCAAAGGCTTGGCAAGCGGATTTGAATCTCATTGCATACCAAGACGAAGCCAAAGCCCAAAATGATTTTGAAGCAGGCAAATGTGATGGGGTATCGATGACATCGATGCGAGCACGTAAATACAATAAATTTGCAGGATCGATTGATGCATTAGGTGCGATCACCAGTAATTCGATTGCCCAGAAAGCCATTACTTATGTATTAGATCCTCGGAATAAACATCGTCTGGTGACAAACATCAATGATGATGAGTATGAGGTGGCTGCCATCGCTCAAATTGGTTTGGCTTATGTTTTTGTCAGAGATAAAACCATTAATACCATTGAGAAAGGTAAAGGCAAAAAATTCGCCTATTTACATTATGATCAAGCTCAAAAAATGATTGTAGATCGATTGGAATTGGTGGGTGTGCCTTCCGAAATTTCTGATTTTGCGAAAAAATTTAATAACAAGCAAGTTGATGTGATTGCGGCTCCTGCATATGCCTATAAACCTTTAGAAATTGCCAAAGGTTTGGGGAGTAATGGTGCAATGTTTAATTTTCCAGTGATTAATTTAACTGGTGACATCATTATCCGCCCTGACAAATTCCCAGTTGGTTTTGGTCTGAAATCTCGTGCTTGGGCCACCAAGCAATTGCCCAAAAACTTTGCCACGATTGCACGTTTAGAAGCTGAAATTCCTGAAAAGTACAAACAGAGTCTTTCTGCTGAAGATAAGCGCCGTTACCAACAAATGCTTCGCGATGGCCGCATTGAATTAACCAAACTGGGTGTTTATGACCCCGTCATGATGGGTGTACTAAAGCGTGCGCGATGTACGGTGGAACGAACTAATTTTGAATGTTCATTGAGTGGCGAATAGCGCAGTTATTCACTGAGCTTATTCAAAGATTAACGATGTGATAAATGAAGGTTGTAAAGTTGAGGTCAATATGAATGCCATTCCCCATCATCATAAACTGGTTGCTAGGCCTGTAAAGTTTGATTTTTCTAACTCTCCTGTGCAATGGATTCCTAATGATCCTGTATGCTCACATTTAATCAATGGGATTAACTTGATTTTACCTGCGGGAGAATTTTGGTTCTGTCGTGTTTATAACAAGGCTTTACCTTATGTAAAAAATCCTATTCTTATGGATGATGTAAAAGGTTTTATTCGACAAGAAGCAACTCATGCACGTGCGCATCAAGGTGCTCAGGAATTTCTGAAACAGCATGATTACGATCTGGAACCCGCTTTCAAAAAGATCAACTGGATCTTTGGTATTTTGCTCGGTGAAAGTCCTTTAGGCATTAAACAATTGGAAATAAAGCCATTAGAGCATTTCTGGTTAATTACACGAATAGGGGTAGTTGCTGCCATTGAACATTTCACGGGTGTGCTTGGGCAATGGTGTATGGACAATAAATCATGGGACAAAGCTGATCCAGTTATTGCCGACATGTTCCGCTGGCATTTGGCAGAGGAAGTCGAACATCGTTGTGTTGCATTTGATTTATTTAAGGAAATACTGCCAAATCCGATTCTCTTTTATCTTTATCGTCAGTTCTTAATGGCATTGGTTTTCCCGATTTTTATTTATGTATTGGCAGATGTTGGTCGACATTTAGGTAAACAAGATCCAGATATAGCTGTACAAAAGATTGCACATAAGAGTTTATTTGGCATTTTATCTACCTATAACAAACAAGCCAAAGCAACAGATAATGGACCGACATTGACCTTTATAACCAAAGCAACAATTCGTTGGATTTCACCTAAGTTTCATCCAGAAACGGAAGGGAATACCCAACAAGCTTTAGATTATTTGGCTCGATCACCTGCCGTTCAAGCATTGAAATAGGGACTGTAATTATAATTTTTTATGATTCAGTATTTTTAAATAACGATGATTTTGAATCGTTATAAATAAGAAGGCACATCGAGTGTCTTATGAGGAAAACAAACATAACGTTTGTAAAAGGATGGACATATGAAAAAAATCGCATTAGCTATCGTAACAACTTCAATGTTGAGTGTTTCTGCTTCAACCCAAGCAGCGATTGATGTTTGTGTTTTTGATATTTTAGGTAAGTCTGGTGAGGCTTATAAAATGATGCAAGACTGGGCACTGGCAGCCAAAGGCTGGGGGGCAGATATCAACCTATTGGCGATCACGGATGAACAGGTCGCTGACAATAATTTTAAAGCAGGGAAATGTGCGGGTGTGGCAATGACTTCAATGCGTGCCCGTCCATACAATAAATTTGTGGGTTCGATTGACTCTTTAGGGGGGGTACCCAGTGACGAGATCGCAAAACGTGCCATTACCTTTGTATCTGATCCGCGTAACGCAGCGAAAATGACCACTAATCTTGGTGGCAATAAATATGAAGTAGTTGGAATTTCCCCTTTAGGTTCAGCTTATATCTTTGTTCGTGACAAAAGTATTAATTCAATTGAAAAAGCCGCAGGTAAAAAGTTTGCGGTATTGGGTTATGACGATGCACAAAAATTGATTGTACAACGTGTTGGTGCGCAAGCTGTACTTTCTGATATTTCCAACTTTGCTGCTAAATTTAACAATGGTCAGGTAGATATGATTGGTGCACCAGCTTATGCATATAAACCTTTGGAACTTAGCAAAGGTTTAGGCAGCAATGGAGTCATGTACAATTTTCCTGTATTACAAGTCACTGCAAACGTGGTCATTCGTCCTGAAAAATTCCCTGCTGGTTTTGGGCAAAAATCCCGTGATTGGTCAGTTAAGCAACTACCGAAAATCTTTGCAACCATTAAGCGTCTAGAAGCTGAAATTCCTGCTAAATATAAGATGAATTTGACCCCTGAAGATAAATTGAAATATCAAAAAATGATGCGTGATGGGCGTATTGAATTGACTCAACGCGGGGTTTATGACGCAAGTATGATGTCTGTATTAAAAAAGGCACGTTGCTCTGTGGATAAAGCCAACTTTGAGTGTGCTTTGGCAGGAGAGTAATTTAATAATTTTTATCAAATGATCAATAAAGCCTAGATGACCTAGGCTTTATTTTTGACGTCAAAAATACAGGCATAAGACAAATCAAGAATAGAAAAGAAGCAAAATTCATGTTAATCCTATCTGTAGCCAATGTTAAAAATAGCTCAGATGAGGGCAGCGTGATGGATAACTCAGAACAACCCATTCATAAGCAAGAAAATACCAGTTTTGCAAGAATTGAACCCTATACCCAACCTGCGGGTGGATGGGGCGCATTACTGAGCGTTGCCCGAAACCTAAAAAGGCAAGACATTTTAAAAAAAGGTTCAATCACTTTACTTAATATTAATCAGCCGACTGGTTTTGACTGTCCTGGCTGTGCATGGCCTGAGAAAAAGGATGCGCATGCCTTTAACTTTTGTGAAAACGGTGCCAAGGCTGTGGCTTTCGAAGCAACCAGTAAAACGGTAACACCAGAATTTTTTGCACAGCATACCGTGAGCTGGCTTGCTGAACAGAATGATTTCTATCTGGAAGATTTGGGTCGTTTAACTGACCCGATGCGTTATGACCCTGTGTCAGATAAGTATGTGCCGATTTCTTGGGATGAAGCCTTTCAGTTGATTGCCAAACATCTACAGGCGCTTGATCACCCTGATCAGGCTGCTTTTTATACCTCTGGGCGTGCCAGCAATGAAGCGGCTTTTTTGTACCAATTATTTGTCCGCAGCTTCGGCACCAATAATTTTCCAGATTGTTCCAATATGTGCCACGAAACCACCAGTGTTGGCTTAAAAGATGCGATTGGTTTAGGTAAAGGCACCGTCATTCTAGATGATTTTGACCAAGCAGATGCCATTTTTAGCTTTGGGCATAATCCAGGCACCAACCATCCAAGGATGTTGGCAACCTTAAGAGAAGTCTCTCGAAGAGGCGGTAATATTGTTGCCATTAACCCAATCAAGGAGCGTGGGCTGGAACGTTTCCAAGATCCGCAAGCCCCATTGGAAATGATGACCAATGGCAGTACCCCAATTAGTCGTTATTATTTCCAACCCAAAATTGGTGGTGACTATGCGCTGATGTTTGGGGTGATGAAGCATTTATTGGAGTGGGATAAAAAGGCACTCGCGAAAGGAAAAGCAAGCGTTTTTGATCGTAGCTTCATAGAATTGAATACCATTGGTTTTGATGAGATGTTGGCTGAGATTGATGGTACAGCATGGTCTGAAATTCATAAACATACGGGACTTTCACCTGAACATTTAGAATCGATTGCCAAGATGTATCTAGATGCAAAAACCGCTATTTTCTGTTGGGGGATGGGAATTACCCAACACCGTCATGGTACAGCTAATATTCATATGTTGGCGAACCTGATGTTGGCACGGGGACATATCGGTCGTCCAGGGGCAGGCCTCTGTCCTGTGCGAGGGCACAGTAATGTGCAGGGCGACCGAACCATGGGGATTAATGAAAATCCAAGTGATAAGCTACTCGATAGTATTGATCGGGTATTTGGCATCAAGTCGCCACGTAAACATGGTTTTGGTGTGGTCGATACCATCAAGGCGATGTATGAAGGTGATGTAAAAGTCTTTATTGGCCTAGGGGGAAATTTTGCGGTTGCCACACCTGATACACCTTATACTCAAGAGGCATTACGCCGTTGTAATTTAACCGTCAATATTACTACCAAGTTGAATCGTAGCCATCTGGTGTGTGGTCAGGATGCGTTGATGCTACCGTGTCTAGGGCGTACCGAAGTTGATATGCAAGTGCATGGCGCACAAGCGATTTCAGTAGAAGATTCCATGAGCAATGTGCATCTTTCAGCGGGACGTAATCCTCCGATCTCAGAAAATATCTTATCTGAACCTGATATTGTGGCGCGTATGGCTGAAGCAGCATTGCCTGAGAGTAGGGTGAAATGGCGCTGGTATATTGAAAGTTATGATCGTATTCGTGACTCGATTGCCGAGGTTTTTGATGAATTTCATGATTTCAATCAACGAGTTTATCAACCAAGTGGTTTCCATTTAGAACATCCTGCCAATCAGCATGTCTGGAATACACCAAGTGGTAAAGCTCAGTTTTTGATTACACCATTGGCCGAAGTTTACGAAGATAAAGAAAACCAGTATGCAGCGGCCTATAGCGAGCAACAAGTATACACCTTGATGACCACTCGTTCGCATGACCAGTACAACACCACGTTATATGGTTTGGATGACCGTTATCGCGGTGTATTCGGGCAACGCCGAGTGTTGTTTATGAATCAAGCAGATATTGATGCAGCGGGCTTTGAAGCAGACCAATGGGTTGATATTGAGAGTGTATTCTCGGATGGTGTGAAACGGATTGTACATAGTTTCCGTATTGTGCCGTATAACATTCCACAAGGCAGTCTAGCGGCTTATTATCCAGAAACCAATCCATTGGTGGCATTGGGTAGTCATGATAAATATGCCAAAATTCCAGCGTCTAAAAGCATACCTGTGATTTTGCATGCAGGTAATGCACCAGCACATTTTAATTTGAATGTTGAAGTTGACCCTGAGCATGCCAATGAACGCGTCAGTAGCGCATAGCTCGAATCAGTGATGCAAATGAGGTAAGTGTGGATACAAAAACACGAGGTTATGAAACGGTGCCAGTGCATCGTTTCCATCGCGATGTCTCTGAAAATGAACTGGATTATATTGTCCAAGAGTATCCTGTTGCCTTAATTTATAATGGTATTTCACATGCCGTGATGATGGCAACACCATCAGATATTGAGGTCTTTGCCAAAGGTTTTAGTCTCTCGGAAGGGATATTACAAAGTTTAAGCGAGTTGTATTCACTCGATATTCGTCAAAATGAATTGGGGGTTGAAGTGGACATGACCATTTCATCCCGTGCTTTCATGGCTTTAAAAGAGCATCGACGTATGATGGTCGGGCGTACAGGTTGTGGTTTATGTGGTATTGAAAGTCTAAAGCAACTCTATGCAAATCTACCTGCGGTCAGTACCCATTTTTCTTCAACATGGTTAAGCCAAATTCCAAATGCAATTGCACAATTAAAAGTCAGACAAAAAATTACTGAACTGACCGGTGGAGCACATGCCGCAGCATGGGTCGTGAAAGGGCAGATCGTAGCGTTATTTGAAGATGTTGGTCGGCATAATGCCTTGGATAAATTATTGGGTTACTTGGCTGAACAGAAAATGGATGTTGCGGAGGGTTTTGTAGTAATGACCAGTCGTGCCAGTTATGAGCTGATTCGTAAATGTGCGCAATACAATATTGGTCTATTGGCGACTATTTCTGCACCTACCAGTATGGCGATTGAAATGGCAAAACAATTAAATCTCACCTTAGCCAGTTTTTGCCGTGGTGAGAGCTTTGTTTTATATACTGAATAATGGTAAAAATTTGTGATTTGTCTGATCTCTAATGCATTGATTTGTGTAGGATATGAGCATTAAGTTTTTTTATTCCCAAATATTATGAATACACCTTTAAGACCTCAGCCTGTGATCAACAATCTTTCAGGTGAAAATGCTTTATTTATCGTGCTTGGCATCAACACCAACCCTGATCATTCGGGTGTAATTGATTTTCTTGCGAATTTTTCCGCATTGGTACGCAGTCTGACCAATCGTTTTCCGAATAGTAATTTCAGTGCTTCGGTGGGGATTGGCTCAAATGCCTGGGATTTGCTGTTCCCTGATTTAAATAAACCGAAAGAGCTGGCACCATTTCAAGAGATCAAAGGGCCAAGACATACCGCGGTAGCGACAACAGGCGATTTATTCTTTCATATCCGTGCCAATCAAATGGCGATTTGCTATGAGCTTGCCTCAATTTTACATGAGCAGTTAAAAGAAGATACTTACCCAATTAGCGAGACCAAAGGTTTTAGATACTTTGATGGTCGTGCGATTATTGGTTTTGTAGATGGTACTGAAAACCCTGAGCATGAAATTGCCAAAGAGATTGCTTATGTCGGTTCAGAAGATGCCGAGTTCCTTGGTGGCAGTTATGTATTTATCCAAAAGTACCTACATAACATGGAAATGTGGAAGGGTCTAAGCACCGAAGAACAGGAAAAAGTGATTGGTCGAAAGAAGTATGATGATGTCGAGCTGGGCGATGACGTTAAACCACAAAGTGCACATAATGTCGCGAGTAAGGCTCATGATGCGGACGGCAACGAGCTTAAAATCTTAAGAGCCAATATGCCATTCTCCAATCCAACAGAAGGAGAGTATGGCACTTTCTTTATTGGCTATTCTCGTTCTTTTAATATCACCAAAACCATGCTTGAAAATATGTTCTTAGGTAAAGAAACTGGACATGTCGATCGTTTACTTGATTTTAGTACCGCAGTTTCAGGTAGCTTATTCTTTGTGCCAACTTTTGATTTTCTTGAAGATTTAGGCGAATAAGTTTAATCCGCTGAAATAAATTAGTTTATTTCAGCGGAGAATATTTATTGGCCCATCAAATATTGTTGTAACTGGTCGCGGAATTGATCTGGGATACGACCTGATTTTTGCGTGCTGAAATCAAAATACACCTGAACAGCTTTGCCACGTGCAACGCAATGCTCATTTTGCCAAGCTTCATGCGCCACAATAAAAGAAGAATTGCCGATATGTTCAATCCATGTTTTGATTTCGATATCAGCGCCGTAATAGATTTGTGCAACAAAATCGACTTCAACCCGTGCCAGAATCAAAGGCAAATTCTTGATGTCCATGCCGGGATTAAATAGACGGAAAACTGGTTCACGTGCAGTTTCAAACCAACCTGTAATCACAGTATTGTTGATATGTCCGAAAGCATCGGTTTCATAGAATCTAGGCGTAATCGAAAGTGTAAACATAGTTGAATGGTTATTGTCTTATTTAAACTCAAATACTATAAGGGCTGAATCTTTAAAAATCAGCCCAAATAATCGACTTAAGCGTTTACGAAGCCTGAGATAAGCCGCCACCTAAAGCTTTATAGAGTTCGATCTGATTATTTAATTTGGTTTGTTCCAACAGCAGTAGACCTTGCTGAGCTGCATAGGCAGAACGTTGTGCATCCAATACGGTCAGATAACTATCAATACCCGCTCTAAATCGGGCTCTGGATAATTTATAATTGGTCTCTGTAGCAGAGACTAAACGACGTTGTGCTGCTAAACGCTCATCAATATGGGCATGTGCAGCCAATGCATCATTGACCTCACGAAAAGCGGATTGAATGGCTTTTTCATAATCTGCCAGTGCAATTTGTTGTTCAGTTTCTGAAATTTTAATATTGGCTTTACGCGTCCCCCAATCGAAAATAGGCAGGTCGATACTTGGCCCAATTGACCAAGAAAAACCACCTGATTTAAATAAATCTTTAAGATCTGTCGATGCATAGCCAGCTGAACCTGTCAGGCTAATCGTAGGGAACATACGTGCTTTGGCTGCACCAATATTGGCTCCAGCAGCACGTAATTGATATTCAGCAGTTTTCAGATCTGGACGGTTATTCAGTAAATCACTGCTTAAGCCCGTTGCAAAGCTGTGTTCAACACTAATCGTTTTTACGGCTTGATTCGGCAGGAGATTTTGAGGAACCGATTGACCAGCCAATAGATCCAGTAAGTTTTGTGCTTGTGCCACTTGAGTTTTATAGGCGGCAACATCATTTCTTGCAGTTTCAACCGATATCTGTGCTTGACGCAGCGGAACCTCGCTATCAATTCCGACATCAAAACGTTTTTTATTCAGATGATAAGAGTCGAGCTGTGCTTTTAAGGTCTGCTCAGCCAGATTTAAATTGGCTTTTGCATAGGCATAATCTAACCAAGCTTGCGACACTTGGCTGACTAAACTGATCTGTGTGGCTTCTCTTGCACTCTGGGTAGCAAAGTAATTATTTAAGGCCACATCTTTTAAGCTTTTGACTCGACCCCAAAAGTCTAACTCATAAGCTGTCATCCCTAGACCGACTTGAAAAGTTGAATAAGGATTGTTTGGGTTCACAGATGGATTCACCTGTCGAACAGCACTGCCATTTGCCCCAATAATAGGTAACTGGTCATTTTTGCTGATCTGATATTGTTGCTGTGCACGCTGAATATTCAGTGTTGCAGTACGTAAATCACGGTTGTTATTTAAGCTGATTTCAATCACTTGCAATAGGCGTGTATCGGCAAAGAACTGTTTATAGCCCTGAGTTGCAATAGAGTTGCCTGTGTTTGCGAGGGCAAAATTTTGTGGAATATCCGATTTGATCGTAGGTTTTGGTGCCTGCAGATTCATACATGCGGTTAAGGCAATCGAAAGCGTAGAGACAAGCAGGCCACGAGATAAGACAGTCGCTTTAGACATGGTCTTCTCCAAATAAAATAAGAATAAATGCAGAGGAGGAGTCAGAGGAAACCCATTGATTCCCTCAGCTCTATGTCATTTAAGATAGATTTTTTTGTTTCGATGAAAACAGCTTTTCAACTGCACCCAGAATGAAAATAAAGAACACTGGGACAAAGAAAATTGCCAGAATCGTCGCTGAAATCATGCCGCCAAATACACCTGTACCTAAGGCATGCTGCGTTTCTGAACTTGCACCTGAGGCGATCACCAGTGGAATCACACCACAAGTAAAGGCTAAAGACGTCATCAGAATAGGGCGTAGACGGAGTTTGGCTGCGGCCACAGTGGCCTCGACTAAACTCATGCCTTCTTCTTTCAGCATCTTGGCAAATTCGACAATCAAAATCGCGTTCTTTGCAGATAAACCAATAATAGTAATCAGGCCAATCTTAAAGAACACATCATTCATTAAGCCACGAGACATAATCGCAACCACAGCGCCAAAAATACCCAATGGGACGACCAGCATCACTGAAAGCGGAATTGCCCAACTTTCATAAAGTGCAGCGAGTACGAGGAATACCACTAGCATTGATAACGCTAGCAGAAAGGCCATCTGCGATTCAGATTGTTTTTCCTGTAAGGAAATACCTGTCCATTCATAACCGATGCCTTTTGGCAATTTAGCAATCAGCTGCTCCATTTCACGCATGGCATCGCCTGATGAAGTATCAAAATTCGGAATCCCTGCAATACTCAACGATGGGCGACCGTTATAGCGGTTATATTGCTGTGGCGCTTTATTCCACTGCGGTGTCACCACTTCAGACAGAGAAACCAACTGCCCATTTGAACCCATCACTTTCAGATTCAAAATATCTTTTAATTGCATACGTGATTTGGCATCGACCTGTACGATCACTTGTTGCATACGTCCCTGATTTGGGAAATCATTGATATACATCGAACCCATTGAAGTTGAAATAATGTCGGAAACATCAGAGAACTTCACACCCAGAACATTCAATTTTGCACGATCAATTTTTAAAGAAATATTGTCACCTTGCGGTAAGCCTTCATTCCAAACCATATAGAACTTTTTATTCTTGGCGGCCATTTCCATTAACTGGCCTTGTGCAGCTAATAGCGCAGGCATACCCAGATTTGCACGGTCTTGTAAGCGTAAGCTGAAACCGGCAAATGTCCCAAGTTCATCAATGGCAGGAGGTAATACCGCCATTGTTGCACCTTCTTTACTGTGTGCCATGGTGGCATTGACCGCATTGGTCATTTCAGTTGCTGTCGAAGTACGGTCTTTAAAGTCGGTTAATGTGGTAAAAGCCACAGCCACGTTTTGACCTGCACCACTAAAGCCCCAACCCATGATGGTCGTGTTACTTTTAACATTTGGATTGTCTTTTAGACTGCTTTCAAATTCATTGACTACACCTCGCGTTCTTTCAGCAGTGGCGTCCGATGGTAACTGGAAAGACGTCAGGAACCAGCCTTGGTCTTCTTCTGGCATAAATGCTGTAGGCCAATACTTCATACCTGCAAAGGTAAGGCCTGTAATCACTACAAAGATCACCATCATTGGAATACTATGTTTAATCACTTTAAGCAGGATCAATTCATACTTTTTAGTGACTTTATCGAAGCTGCGATCAAACCATGCAAAAAAGCCTTTCTTCTGATGGTGGCCATCAATTGGTTTAAGAATCGTGGCACACAATGCAGGCGTTAAGATTAATGCCAATAATGCTGAGAACAGAATTGAGACTGACATGGTTAAGGTAAATTGTTGATAGATAATACCGACCGAACCACTGGCAAAGGCCATCGGTAAGAACACCGCTGCCAAGACTAAGGTAATCCCAATAATCGGACTGGTAATTTCCTTCATTGCTTTGGAGGTTGCTTCTTTTGGAGACAGTCCTTCAGTCGCCATAATTCGTTCAACGTTTTCGACGACCACAATTGCATCATCGACGATGATACCAATCGCAAGCACCATACCAAACATGGTCAGTACGTTAATCGAGAAACCTGCCAGTAGCATCACCGCAAATGTACCGAGTAGTGCAATCGGTGCAACAATAGCTGGAATCAAGGTATAACGAACATTATGCAAGAATAAATACATCACAATGAAAACCAGTACCATGGCTTCAAGTAAGGTATGAATCACTTTTTCAATCGAAATTTTGACAAAAGGTGCGGTGTCATAAGGAATACTGAAGTGCATGCCTTCAGGTAAATTGAGTTTTAATTCCTCAATTTTTGCTCTTACACCTTCCGCTGTTTTGACGGCATTGGCGCCTGGACTAAGCTGAATCGCAGCAGCCGTTGCGGGTTTGCCATCTTCTAAAATCGCAAAGTTATAGGCCTGTGAACCCATTTCAACTTCAGCTACATCAGAAAGTTTAATCACACTACCGCTGGTTTTACTTTTTAGGCTGATATTTTTAAATTGTTCAACATCGCCTAATTGGCCTTGTGCCGATAGTGGGACAGTAATCAATTGACCTTTTGCTGCAGGGAGATCACCTAATCGTCCTGGTGCGATCTCGACGTTATTTTCACGGATAGCATTATTAACATCACTAATTGATAAACCATAAGACACCAGTTTATTGGGATCAACCCAAATACGCATGGCTTTTTCAGCACCGAAGGATTGAACTTTACCAACGCCTTCAACACGTTTCAGCTCTTCCACCACGTTACGGACCAGATAATCACTCAGATCAACTTCAGAATACTGTCCATTGGGTGAATTGATTCCGACCAACATCAAGAAACCCGATGACGATGCCTCAACCTGCAAGCCTTGTTGGCGAACTACTTGCGGTAAACGTGCTTCAATAGCTTTGATTTTGTTTTGTACATCAACCTGTGCCATATCCACATCTGTACCCGGTTTAAAGGTCGCAGAAATCTCCGCAGTACCTGAGGTATCAGTAGTTGAGCTATAGTACAGCAGATTTTTGACCCCTGACATTTCACGCTCAATCAAGGTAACTACACTGTCATTGATGGTCTTGGGTGTCGCGCCTGGATAGGTCGCACTAATATTGACTTGTGGCGGTGCAACACTTGGAAAGCGGGCAATCGGCAATTTGG
Source organism: Acinetobacter sp. TUM15071 (assembly GCF_008980925.1). Classification (NCBI taxonomy): domain Bacteria; kingdom Pseudomonadati; phylum Pseudomonadota; class Gammaproteobacteria; order Moraxellales; family Moraxellaceae; genus Acinetobacter; species Acinetobacter sp. TUM15071. The sequence goes on from NZ_BKGB01000021.1 coordinate 46,508, forward strand.
GTATACTGAGTACCCCAAATAAAATAATGAAAATCGCAATCACCCATGCGAAGACAGGGCGGCGAATGAAGAATTGTGACATCATCATTGAGCTCCTTGTGTTGCAGGTACTTTCCACGTGCTTATTTCAAGTTTTTGATTGGGCTGAATACGATCAACACCTTCCACAACGATTTTGTCGCCTGTTTTAAGGCCTTTATTGGCGATGTAGAACTGATCATATTGTTGTCCCAGTTCAATCGGGCGAATATCAGCGGAACCTTTGGCATTGATCACATAAACTTGCGGGTCGCCATTGATATTGCGTTGAATTGCTTGAGCAGGGACAAGCAAAGCTTGAGGCACTGAAGCTCGGTCGATATTGACGCGGACATACATGCCTGGGAGAAGTTTTCGTTCAGGATTCTGAACTTCGATACGAATGGTGACATCACCTGTTTCAGGGTCAACATTGATGTCTTCAAATAGCATTCTGGCAGTGACGTTATAAGCTTGACCATGGCTATTAGAAATACGCACAGTTTTTTCATTATTAGCAGATAACTCACCACTTTGTAGTGCAGCCTGCAAACGTTCGTATTCACTAATTGACTGTTTTACATCAACATAGACTTTATCAATCTGTTGTACAGTTGCCATGGTATTGGCATCGCCTTGGCTGACCAATGCACCTTCGGTCACAAAAGATTGCCCAATACGACCCGAGATCGGGGCACGAACAGTGGCATATTGAAGGTTCAGGTTTTGACGGGTAAGCAGGGCTTTCATTTGCGCAACATCTGCTAAGGCCTGACGATATTGAGCTTGTGCATTGCTGACTTCTTGCTTACTGATTGCATTGCTTGGAAGTAATTGTTCATAGCGTTCTAATTGAACTTTTAAACGGACTACTTCAGCTTCGGCCTTATTCAGAGAGGCTTGGTTACTATTCACATCAGCCTGAAAAGTTTCCGCGTTAATTTTATAAAGTGCTTGACCTGCTTTAACTTCACTGCCTTGTTTAAATAGTACTTTTTCAATAATGCCACCGACTTGTGGGCGAATTTCAGCAGTTCGGAAAGCCTGTACCCGTGCTGGCAAGTTTTCGCTAAAGCTAACCGATTGCGGCTGAATATTTAAAATGCTCACTTTGGCAGGGGGTGTTTCTGCTGGCTTTGTCTCCTCAGAACCACAGCCTTGTAGCACAAGTCCGATAGATAAAAATAATGGAAGTAATAGATGCTTTTGCATTCTGTCTAAACCTTGGGAGTTTTTGATGCTGGCATTATTTTCGAACTTTGTGTAACGATCATCGCTGAAGTGTGGAAAAAGTGTGGAGATCAACAGATAAATCATCGTATGATGAATCGATTGTTTTATTGATCTAAATCCTTATGTTTGAGCACTCTTTTTCTTTCGATTGCCATGACAAACTTATTCTTGTGGTAGAGGATGAGTATGATATTGGGGACATCATTGAGCACTATCTTAAGCGTGAAGGGATGCGCGTGATTCGGGCAATGAATGGTAAACAGGCGATTGAAATTCATGCTGCACAAACAATCGATCTGATTGTGTTGGATATTAAATTACCTGAACTGAATGGCTGGGAAGTATTAAGCAAAATTCGGCAAAAGGCGCAAACCCCCGTGATTATGTTGACGGCATTGGATCAGGAAATTGATAAAGTCATGGCATTACGGATCGGTGCAGATGATTTTGTTGTCAAACCATTCAATCCGAATGAGGTGGTGGCGCGTGTTCAAGCGGTGCTGCGACGCGCTCAGCAAAGCCAGCAGGCACCCAATAAAAATCTAAGTTATAAAAATATTGAAATTAATACCGATATTCATAGTGTCTATATTCTTCAGCAGCATAAGAAGGTGATGCTGAATTTAACCCTGACTGAATATAAAATCTTGCTACAAATGATTGATCATCCTCATAAAGTCTTTACTCGAAGTGAACTGCTGAATCATTGTCTGCCTGATAGTGATGCTTTAGAGCGAACAGTTGATAGTCATGTCAGTAAGCTGAGAAAAAAACTGGAAGAACATGGCCTGCAACAGATGTTGATTAACGTGCGTGGGGTCGGTTATCGCCTCGATCATCCTGTGGAATGAGCGTGTTTTGAATGTTGATGGCTTTAATTCTAGTGATCAGATTTTCTCTTCTGTGACTTAAAGGATGTAAACAAGCGTTTAAATCCATTTTTGATTTTTGCCCAATATTCTTTACCCAATAAGGCAATCACGATTAACAGTAGAATTTCACCCCCAATCGCCATTGCTGTCATGATCAATGCTTTATGCGGGATGTCTAAGAATGGAACGATAGGAAAGGCAAGCCAGTAAGCGATGACTATGGCCAAAAGCACGAAGCCTATTTTCTTGCGTAGATTGAGTTTTGGTTTTTGCATTTTGGTCACATCAATAAAATTTTGATGCTGCTATTTTTGGAAAGGTTTGAGGAGCAATGATCTTGAATGTGTGGAAAAAGTGTGTAAATCACTAAAAAAATCAGCGTATCATGTGAAAAAGTTAGGTTAATTGATTGGAAAGATCCAATGAAGAATAAGTCAGGTATTAGTAAACAGTTGTTTATCGCATTAAGTATCGTGAACTTAAGCGTGACGCTGTTTTCTATTTTGCTTGGCTATTTTATTTATAACTATGCCATTGATGTGGGCTGGATTACGTTAAGTTCTTTACAGGAAGATTGGACAGAATTTCATTTTGTCGATTGGATTTGGCTATCTACTGTGATTTTTTGTGGTGGTGTCATTTCCATTATTATCGGGATGCATTTGGCCCAGCGTTTTATTAAGCCGATTAATTTCTTGGCAGATGCAGCAAAAAGAATTAGTCAGGGTGATCTGTCCGCACGGGCAGATGATAGTCAAATTCACTCCACTGAAATCGCTGAGTTGATGCAGAATTTTAATCATATGGCGCAGCAACTAGAAAGCTCGGTTGAAAATGCACAGGTCTGGAATGCCGCTATTGCACATGAATTGAGAACACCAATCACGATTTTGCAGGGGCGTTTGCAAGGTGTTTTGGATGGGGTGTTCCAACCTGATGAAGCATTGTTTAAAAGCCTGCTCAATCAGGTGGAGGGATTATCACATTTGGTTGAAGACCTGCGGACACTCAGTTTGGTGGAAAATCAGCAGCTGAGATTAAATTATGAAAAGATTGATTTTAAATTGCATGCGGAGAAAGTTTTAAAACTGTTCGAAGATCGCTTGGCAAAAGCGCAACTTATTCCTGTATTGGAGGTCAGCGCCACATTTATAAATTGTGATCGTCGGCGTATCGAGCAGGTTTTGATTGCTTTGATTGAAAATGCAATTCGTTATGCCAATGCAGGCACATTAAAAGTTTCATCAAAGCAAGTCTCGGATGAATGGATCTTACAAATCGAGGATGAAGGCCCAGGTATTGCTGAAGAATATCAACAGGATTTATTCAATCCTTTCTTTAGATTGGAACAGTCTAGAAATAAAGAATTTGGTGGGACTGGCTTAGGTTTGGCGGTTGTACATGCGATTGTCATTGCGCATAAAGGTGCAATCGAATATAGCAACCCGAATCACAATAGTGTGTTTACGATTTATCTGCCTGTTCACGTTTAATCTAAGTGATTTAGGCGATTGTTAGTGTTCGACTATGCTCATAAAGATCTGCTATGAATAAAAGAAGAGATGTTGATTTAGCACCACCTGTTCAACAGAATCGTGCTGTTGCTGAAACATTGATAAAATTAATAATTTTTAATTGATTGATATTTATAAATAAAAAACATGGCATTCAATTTGTATTAACCACAGTGAAAGATAAATTGTGTTTAACAACAAATTTGGAGCAAAACATGAGTAGAAAAATTCGATTAGGTGCATTTATTCCCGCTACTGGACAACATGTCGCTGCATGGCGACATCCTGAATCGCAACCGACCAAAGCAGTGGATTTTGATTTTATTAAAGAGCAGGTACAACTTGCTGAAAAAGGCTTATTTGATGCCTATTTCTTGGCAGATGGTCTCGCCGTTAATTTCGGACAAGCTGAGAAAACAGGCTATAGCGATAAAGTAGCGGGCTTTGAACCTGTCACCTTGTTCGCAGCTTTATCAACGGTGACCAAACATATTGGTTTTATTGCAACTGCATCAACCACCTATGAAGAACCGTATTTATTGGCGCGTAAGTTTGCATCTTTGGACCATCTCAGCCATGGTCGAGCAGGATGGAATGTGGTGACCTCTGCTTCGGAAGCTGCCGCGGCTAACTTCGGTTATGAACAACAAATTCCACATGCAGAGCGTTATGAGCGCGCACAGGAATATGTTGATCTGATTAAAAAACTTTGGGACAGCTGGGAAGATGATGCCTTTATTCATGATAAGGCATCAGGTGTATTTTATGATCCTGAGAAAGTTCATAATCCGAATCACAAAGGTAAATACTATGCCGTAAAAGGTGCCTTGAATGTACCTCGTACACCACAAGGTTATCCTGTGATTGTACAAGCGGGGCAGTCAGGGCCGGGACGTGATCTTGCAGCGCGTTATGCCGAAGTTATTTTCACGGCCAATCAAAAGCTGGAAGATGCGCAAGAGTTTTATCGTGATGTAAAAAGTCGTTTGGCCAAATATGGGCGTTCAGCCGATGAGCTTTTAATTTTACCGGGCGTTTCTGCGTTTGTGGGTCGTACTGAAGAAGAAGCGCGTGCCAAATACCAACAGCTTACAGACCTGATTCACCCAGAAGCAGGGCTTGCCTTGTTGAGTGGGTTAAGTGGCGGCTTTGATTTTTCAGGTTATGATCTAGATGGCCCATTCCCAGAATTGGGTGAAGGCCAAGGCATGGTGAGTCGTCCTGCTCTAATTGCAGATATTGCCAAGAAAAACAATTTCAGTATCCGTCAGCTGTATGAATGGGTGGCGGGTGCACGTGGCCATTGGCAATTGATAGGCACACCTGAACAGATTGTCGATCAATTACAACAATGGTTTGAGAATGAAGCCGCGGATGGTTTTAATATTTTGCCACCAAGTACACCTGCTGGGTTAAATGATTTTGTTGAATTGATTGTGCCAGAGCTACAACGCCGTGGCCTGTTTCGTACCGAATATGAAGGAACGACCTTACGTGAAAACCTAGGTTTGGCACGTCCAGAAAATCAATATGTCCTTACCCGACAGGCTGAAAAAAACAAAGCCAGTTAAAATCATGTTAAAACTAAATCATGAATCAAAGTAACAAGAGTGACTTTTAAGCGTCACTCTTGTGTTATCACAAGTGAATTGAGTGAAAAATGCAATATAGAAAATTAGGTCAAACTGATATTGATGTTAGTGTTATCGCCCTAGGCACCATGACTTGGGGTGAGCAGAATTCTGAATCCGAAGCACATGAGCAGTTGGATTATGCAGTGGAGCGTGGCGTAAATCTGATTGATACGGCTGAAATGTACCCCGTACCACCGAAACCCGAGACACAAGGCTTAACTGAACAATATATTGGGACATGGTTAAAGCAGTCACAGAAACGAGACCAAGTATTGATTGCAACCAAAGTGGTAGGTCGTTCAGGGAAATTAACCCAAGCCTCGCATTTCCGTTCTGGTCAAACCAAGTTAGATCGAGCCAATATTGAAACTGCGCTACATGATAGCCTGAAACGTTTACAGACGGACTATGTTGATCTATATCAGCTTCATTGGCCTGATCGCAGTACCAATCATTTTGGTGAATTGGGCTATACCCATGTTGAAAATGAAGACACGGTGCCAATTTTAGAAACCTTAACAGTTTTGTCTGATCTGATTCGAGCAGGAAAGATCCGACATATTGGTTTATCCAATGAAACACCCTGGGGTGTGAGTCAGTTTTTAAAGTACTCCGAATCATTGGGCTTAGCGCGGGTCGTTTCTATCCAAAATCCATATAACTTATTGAACCGTAGTTTTGAAATTGGTAATGCAGAAATTGCGATCCGTGAGCAGGTAGGATTACTGGCTTATTCACCTTTGGCTTTTGGTGCTTTGACAGGTAAATACTTAGATGGCGCACAACCAGCAGGCGCACGTTTAACCTTATGGGAACGTTTTGCACGTTATAAAGGTCAAGCCTCTGAAGATGCAATTCGTCGTTATGTGACCTTAGCTAAACAATATGATTTAGATCCTGCCCAATTGGCTTTGGCTTATGTGAATAGTCGTCGTTTTGTCACCAGTAATATTATTGGGGCAACCAATCTCAATCAGCTCAAAAGCAATATTGAGAGTATTGACCTACAGTTACCTGATGAGGTCATCCAGGGAATCGAACAAATCCATCAAGCCCATCCTAATCCCGCACCTTAAGGCATAGATCATCTCCTACAATTTAACTTTGGTTTTGTTCAGGACAGTTGAGTTAATCCAACTGTCTTTTTTTATTGTGGGATCAAAATATTGCAACATGACTCATATATCTAAAAATAAGAAATAGAAACCTTGAAATGTGCTGTTTTGGTATAAGCATGGTGTTGGAAAATCAACAGTGCTTCAACAGAGAGAAGTGGATGTGTTTTTGTAAATATTAATATAAAACAATTTCTTAATACTTGGCATGCTGCTTGCAAAGATCAAAGTATATAAATCAAAGATTGATTTTATGCAGGCTGAGGAGCACAGAATGAAGATGTTGCGTTGTTGTATGGAAAGTTAATTTCTCTCTCATTTTTTAATTCATTTAGTTCGAATCTTTTTCGGTGTGATTGCTTATTCAGTCACACACAGGATTTTTTTACTCAAATTTTATGGTTTTAGTTTTAGGGGTTCTATTGGTGAAAAAACATTATCTCTCTTTATCGATTGCTCTGGGCATTACAACACTTTTGGGAAGTGGCACAGCTCAAGCAGCAGAAGATATTGATACAACATTAGCGCAATTACAGGCGCAATTGACTGCTCTACAGCAGCAGGTCAATGCATTAAAGCAAAAGAAGCAAGCTTCAACGGAGCTGAGCGAGACAGCGCAACTTACAGCCCAAGACGATACATCGGCAGAGGCTCAGGAGGAAAATACGGAACATAGTTTTGCCACTCAAAGTGAGCTGGCAGGTTTTCGGAGTGATTTAGAAAACTATAAATATGATCAATCACGCCAATATGAGCGGACTTCGGTGAAATCAACCCGAGATACAACCTTGTATGGCACGGTACAAGTCCGTGCACAAACCCAAAGTCGAGATACCTCTGCTGGGAACCCTGCGCCTGTTACACCACGTCGTAATACTTTCGATATCCCTACGGCTTTATTTGGCGTACGAGGAAATTTATATCGAGATTATAAGGAAGGCAAAAACTTAGATTACCAATTGTCTTTTAGTTACGGCAAGCGTACGGGTACAGCAGGCAGTGCCAGCGATTTGAACTTGGCCGATGCTTTTTTACGCTATAACTTTACTTCAACCAATGGTGGCCCTGAAGTCCCACGCTTAAACGTGACGCTGGGGCAACAACTGATTCCCTTTGGCTTAGACCCACAATCTCCAGAGGATTTACGACCGACCATTAATGTTGCAACAGGATTGGCGCAATTGGGTCTATTCAATCGCCAGACAGGTCTGATTGTGCGTGGTGATGTAAAACCATTTGTTGATTATTCATCAAACTATCGTGCACCGTTATTTGAGTATGCTTTGGGTGTGGTCAATGGCAATGGCACCAATAAAGTCGATGACAATGACAAGAAAGATTATATCGGACGGGTGGCTTTCACCTTACCCGTTGATTATGCCAGTTGGTTCCGTGAGTTGAAATTTGGTGCTTCGTATCTCAAAGGTAGTAAAAACGTCATTGCAGGCAGTAATGTTCTCGATGGTAACGGTCGCAATGATCGTTTGGGTTTCGATATTTACTACAACCATGCACCATTTGGGGTGACTTATGAATATGTCAAAGGACTTAGTGATTATGCAACTGCGACAGGTTCAACCTCAGAAGTAAAGTCTGAAGGGCATACCGCAACTCTGTTTTATACCTTTGGCGATCAATTTTATAACAGCGTGAAATCCGTCGCGAAGTTTGATGATTTCTGGCCGAAATCAATTCAGAGCTTCTATCGCTATGACAGCTATAACCCAAATAAAGGCGCAGATGTGATCGGCATTGCTGGGCATGGCTTAGGCAAAGTCGATATTCATACCTTGGGGCTAAATTTCTTCTTCGCACAAACCACCAAATTCCAATTAGGGCTGAATCGCTGGAGCTATGACCACGAGACAGCTGCGCAAAAAGACTTCTCGGAAGTACAAGCGCAATTCCAATACACCTTTTAATTTTCCAATATGAGTAATGACACAATGAAATTTTTGACGAAACATTTATTTATTGGTGCAGCGGCAGGTTTGCTGGTTGCCACCAGTTTCTCTGCTTTTGCTGAAACCAATCCCACAGAAATCCGACTGGGAGTTCCAGGTGCAGGCGTAGGCGGAAAACCTAAAGTCGGAGGAAGTGCTTATGCAAGTGCCAATCTACGTGGCATTTTGGAAAAAGAATTTGCCAAAGATGGCATCAAGGTGAAGTGGTCATTTTTTCCGGGTGCAGGGCCCGCATTAAATGAAGCTTTAGCCAATAAAAAGGTCGATTTTGGTATTGGGCATGGTGATCTACCTTCGATTGTCGGACGTTCAACGGGTTTGAAATCCAAACTTTTATTTGTGACTGGGCGTTTTGGACCTGTGTATTTTGCAGTGCCATCTGATTCAGGCGCGAAAAGTCTGGCAGATTTAAAAGGCAAAACCATTTCTGTATTTAAAGGCACCAACCAACAGCTGATCCTCGGTCGTTTATTACGGAAATATGGTTTCACTGAAAAAGATTTCCGTGTGATTAGTCAGGACTTTTATTCAGCTCAAACCTCACTGTCTACAGGGGATATTGATGGTTTGATTACCAGCCCATGGACATTAGAAGCACGTGGTGTGGCAAAGCGTATTTTAGAAGTACGTAAAGATCCAAATCTGAATGGCCCATTAGTGGCATGGGTGAGTGAGGATTTTGAGAAGAAATACCCACAAATTGTGCAGCGTGTGGTGACTACATTTATTAAAGATAACGTGTGGAGTTCCGATGAAAAGAATCGTGATACCCAGTACAAGTTATGGGCTCAAAGTGGCGTGCCTTACCTAGACTATAAAAAAGACTGGGATGATTACTCGCTGAAAGACCGTAACTCACCATATTTTGATGATTATGCGGTGAATTCTTTAAAGAAATCGGTTCAACAATCAATTGATTACAAACTGATTCGCCGTCCAGTGGATGTGGATTCTTGGATTGAACCGAAGTACCTCAATACAGCGATTCAAGAGCTAAAACTAGAAAACTTCTGGCCAAAATTTGATGTAAATGGCAACCGTAAAAAGTAATTGTGATTTGGGTTAGGCCAAGGGCGTGTATGCCTTTGGCAAGCCAGTTTATTTGTCCACCATTTTAGGAATGACCTATGCGTCAGGAATCGGTTGCTCAGGTTGAACTGGGTCAAGGGCACTTTGTATTGGGCTTTATTGGCTTGGCATTGTGTGCAGGCTTGGGCATTGGGATTGCGAAAATCGTCACTTCTTTATATGCGGTGCAGCTAGCTGCGAATGAGTTTGAAATGGGACTGATTGCCGCAGTACAGAGTTTAGGTATTTTGCTGATTGGATTGCCAATTGGTCTCTTAGTACAACGCTATGGACCTAAAACAATGTTTTTATTAGGAAGTTTTCTGGCAGCGGTGGTGTATGTCATGGTGCCATTTTATCCAGCGGTTTGGTATCTGATTTTAGCTACTTTCTTGGTTGGGTTATGCATGCCAATGCGGTTTGTTTCACTCAATACAGTCTATATGCAGCATTTAAAAAGCATAGGTGCTGCTCGGGCGGGATGGTTTAGAGGCACACATATGATGGGGTTCTTTCTAGTTGGCCCTTTACTGGCAGTAAGCTTGGTAAGTGCGGTGGGATTCTCAGGTGCGTTTTGGTGGATTGCTGGACTTTTTCTTTTACCGATATTGTTTGCACCCTTGGCCTTTGGCGTAAGCCCAACAGGAATTAGTCAGGCAGAGCGAGATGAGGCATTTAGCCTTGCTGTTATTGCCAAGCAATTGGTTTTATTAAAGCAAGATCAGGCTTTACGCCGCACCAGTTTGATTGAAATGGCGAGCAATGCGGTGATGGCGTACTACGGCTTTTTCATTATTGTTATTGCAATCAAGGATTTTGGTTTGAGTGAAACGATTGCTGCCAGTTTGGTGACGCTACAGGGAGCTGTGTTTGTCGTAGCCTTATTTACGACGGGAGCTTTGCTGACACGATGGGGAATAAAACGCTTTTATCAAACGGGTTTTGCTTTTGTTGCGGTGGCATCTGTGATGTTGGGCATACCTAAAATTTCCGTGCTGCTTTGGGTGGGTGCTGTGATTCTGGGCTTGGGTCTCGCGATGCTGCATATCGTCAATTTCACCATGTTTGCCAATGTGGGTGAACGCTTGGGAATGGCAAAGGTGTCTGGATTAACCGCGATGGCAGGACCTGCAGGTGCGTTATTGGGAAGTATTGTGGGAGGCTGGTTGGGTCACTACTGGGGCTTACAGTCGATGTTTCTTATTTCAGCGGTTTTGTTTGGCGGGCTGATCGGTTTTTCTCAGCAACTTACACAAGTTTTTATAGCACCGCCGCTAGAGATTGAAATGTATTCAGAAATAGAGGGTCAATAAAATGAGTAGTATCGAAACTCAATTAGAAAATGAACACACTTGGCAGCGAATCAATTTAGCCCCTTATTTCAAGCAAATCGGCATATGGGCAGTTCGTATTGTATTGGCTTTGGTTTTACCTGCGATTGCATTGGCGGTTTGGCATTATGCCTTTCAGAAGCAATGGTTACCTGAACAAATTTTGCCTAGCCCAGCCTTAGTTTGGCAAACCACGTTGGAGCTGATTGATACGCATGAGTTACAGGATAATTTATGGATTAGCCTAAAACGAGTTGCTTGGAGTGTCTTAGTCGGGGGCAGCGTCGGGTTGTTCTTGGGTTTCCTGATTGGATTATCACGTATCGCACACAAGTTTATTTATCCAACTTTTAATTTGATTGCGCAATTTCCAGTGATTGGCTGGATTCCATTACTAATGATTTTTTTGGGTATTGATGAAAGCCTAAAAATTGCAGCGATTTCACTTGCGGTATTTGTTCCTGTGCTCGTTGCGACCTATCGCAGTGTTTTGAATGTACCTCCGCATTTATTAGAAGTCTCGCAGGTGTATCGCTTTAGTGCGTGGCAGCGATTTCGCCGTGTCCTTTTGCCTTCTGCTTTGCCAAATATTGTCAGTGGCTTACGCCAAGGGATTATGCAGGCATGGCTGTCACTGGTTTTTGTCGAGCTATTAGCCAGTAGTGAAGGAATTGGTTACCTCATCGTGTGGGGACGGCAGTTGATCCAACCAGACATTATTTTTATGGCTGTCATTGTGATCGGGATTGTTGGTTTTGTTTTAGATCATATCTTGGGTTGGGTTGAACGCTGGTTTAGCCATTGGCAACGCAGTGCATTTTAAAGGGGGATTAAATATGTCTATTAGGTCTACATCAAAACCAAGATTTAATTTTAATTATTTAAACGTTTACGGCTTGGTGCTCCCGATTACGTTCATTGTATTGTGGGCGATCGCATCCAAGTTGGATTGGGTCAATCCTAAACTCATTCCAGCACCATTTGAGGTGGTGCAGATCGCAATTCATCAATTTCAGCAGCAAGAGTTTTGGACAGGCTTAGGCGCAAGTCTGTTCCGTGATCTGACGGGTTTTGTCTTGGGCAGCATTCTAGCCATTACTTTTGGCATTGTCGTGGGCGTCTCGCGCTGGGCCAATTATTTATTTTTACCTAGTTTTAATGTATTACGGCAGATTTCTTTGTTTGCTTGGTTACCGTTACTCACCACCTTTTTGGATTATGGCAATAGTGCAAAAATCTTATTTATCGTGCTTTCCGTCTTTTATCCCGTGGCCTTACATACCATCGATGGGGTAAGACAAATTCCATTGCATCAATACGAAGTTGCCAAAGTCTATCAATTCAATACTTGGCAGACCTTGAGCAAACTGATTTTACCTGCTGCTGCCAGCCAAATCTTTTTGGGCTTACAACTCGGTTTGATTTTCGCTTGGGTAGCGACCATCGGGGCAGAGTTCCTGTTAGCTAACTATGGTGTTGGACTAGGAAATATCGTGATTCGTGGGCGGGCTGCTTTAGATGTTGGTCTGATTGTATTTGGTTTAATTGTGATTGGTTTTATCGGTGTGGCGTGGAATAGCTTAGCCAATTTAGCTGAGCGTCGTATTTTGGTTTGGCGACGTTAGGAGAATAATAAAATGAAACAACAGAATTTTCGGCAGTTTTTCAAACGTCTCTTTAAATCGCTTAGGCAGCTCAGTGTTTTAAGTTTAATGACGCTCAGTCTTATTGCATGTAGTAAACAATCTGACACTCCAGCCAATCAGGTACATGAACTACGCTATCAATCCTTAACCAGTGTGGTGTCATTGCCTGAGCTGGCTGAAGACTTGGGTTATTTAGGTGATTTAAAGTTGAAATATGTGGGGAGTGTGCAAGGTGGGCCGCAGGACTTACAAGCATTAACTACGGGCGATGTAGATGTGGCAACTGCTTTTGACGGTGCAATCATTAAGCTTGCTGCGGCAGGGATTAAGATCAAAGCAGTGGTTGCTTCTTATGGCAGTGATGACAAAAGCTGGGTCGGTTATTACGTCCCGAATAATAGTCAGATTCATTCAGCGCGTGATTTGATCGGCAAAAAAGTGGCAGTAAACACTTTGGGTGCACATTACGAATTTGTTTTAAAAGACTATTTGGCACGCCAAGGTTTAAGTAATGATGAAATCAATCAAGTTGAATTCGTAGTGTTGCCTCCCACCAATACCGAACAAGCTTTACGTGCTGGGCAGGTGGATGCTGCCGCACTGGTTTCTATTTTCCAAGACAAGGCCTTGGAACGCGGTGGTCTAAGAAAACTGGTTTCAGATACGGATCTGTATGGCAGTTTTACCGCAGGCAGTTATGTCTTTACCGAGAAATTCATTCAGCAGCATCCAGAAGTGGTCAAGCAATTTGTCACAGGTGTTGCCAAAGCTGTGGAATGGACTAAGCAAACGCCTCGTGAACAAGTCTTAGCCCGCTTTAAAAGCATTATTGAAAAAAGAAAACGCAATGAAAGCGATGTATTGATGCAGTACTGGCGCAGCTATGGCGTCGTAAGCCAAGGTGGATTGTTAAACGCAGCGCAATATCAACGTTGGATTGACCTATTTGAAAAACGTGGTGAATTCAAACCCAATCAGGTTAAGGCAGATACTTTATTCACCAACCAATTTAATCCCTACGCAAGTGAAAATAAAAATCTAACTGATGATCAGCGCAACAAGGAGCATAGCCAATGAGCACAAAATTAAAAATTGAAAATGTTTATAAGTCTTTTGCTGCCAAAAAAGTCAAAGGAGCAAAAGTCCAAGCAGAAGATTTTGTAGCGGTTGAAAATCTGTCTTTAGACGTGAAGGCGGGTGAGTTTGTCGCCATTGTTGGTCCGAGTGGATGCGGCAAATCAACTTTGCTGGATCTTTTGGCCGGTTTAACTACACCAAGTTCAGGTCAAATCACTATTGATGGGCAAGTGATTAAAAAACCGGGGTTGGATCGCGGTATCGTCTTTCAGCAATACGCTTTATTTCCGTGGTTAACGGCCCTAGAAAATATTGAGTTTGGCTTGGATGCAAAAGGTGTTGATAAACAACAGCGTTATCAAACGGCAAAGTATTTCCTAAATTTAGTGGGGCTTGCGGAGTTTGAACATCATTATCCTAATGAACTTTCAGGTGGCATGAAGCAGCGGGTCGCAATTGCACGTAGTCTGGCCTATGACCCAGACATTCTATTGATGGATGAACCTTTTGCCGCACTCGATGCGCAGACCCGTGAAACCTTACAGGCTGAATTGGTCAAAATCTGGCAACAGACTCAGAAGACCATCATTTTTATCACCCATAGTATTGATGAAGCCATTTATTTGGGGCAGCGCATTGCCATCATGACATCACGTCCAGGGCGAATCAAACAGGTGATTGAAGTTCCTGCTGAGCTACGAAGCGATCAGGAGGATGTACGTTCCAGCCCAGAATTCAGCCAACTGCGTCATCAGATTTGGAGCTTATTGCGCGAAGAAGTATTAAAAGCCCAAGAGCAGGAAAAACAGAAGCAGTTGGTTGCTTAAGCCCAATGTATTTTAAAGATTAACAAGAAGTAGAGGTGATTATGTCGAGTACAAAAGAGACATTAACGTTTCCAAAAACAATCCAGTCCAGTTCCATTTCTTCTCCGCCAAAGATGAGTTCCTTTAGGTCTGATCTCAACCTAAGCTGGCTTTCCACAAGTTTTAAACGATCAGCTGCAATTTTACTATTTTTAGCCATCTGGGAAATCGTACCGCGTATTGGTTTGGTCGATTCCGCTTTCTTGCCAGCATTTTCTACCGTGTTGCTCAGTGGTTGGGGCTTGATTCAAAATGGACAACTCTTGACGCATTTGCAAGCCAGTTTAATCCGTTCTCTCAGTGGTTTTATTTTTGCGATCATTGTCGCGATTCCTCTGGGGCTGGCGATTGGTTGGTACACACGCTTTTCCGAATTTCTGAGTCCTTTATTGGAAGTGTTCCGCAACACGGCTGCATTAGCTTTATTGCCTGTGTTTATTCTTTTTCTTGGGATTGGTGAAAGTTCGAAAATTGCATTGGTGACCTATGCCTGCACATGGCCAATTTTGCTGAACACGATTAGTGGTGTTCGTAATGTCGATCCATTGTTGATCAAGTCTGCACGAACCATGGGGCTGAGTTCGATTCAGTTATTTCGCAAAGTGATTTTACCTGCAGCGATTCCAACGATTTTTGTGGGGGTGCGTTTGGCAGGGTCTTTTTCAGTATTGATGTTGATTGCGGCTGAGATGGTGGGGGCAAAAGCAGGTTTAGGTTATTTGATTAACTATGCACAATATAACTTCCAGATTCCTGAAATGTTCTTTGGCATTATTAGTATTACCACCATTGGCTTGCTGTTTAACTACAGTCTGCTTGCTATCGAAAAACGGTTGACCGCTTGGAAAATTGAACGTTAGTCAGGAGTAGATTGACATGTTTAAGCAAGGCTGGGGAAAGCATCTATTTGATCTGAGTTGTATGGTGACAATGTCACTCATCTTATTGGGATGTACAAAACCAGCATCGAAATTGACCACAGTGGATGGACTCGAATCTTTAGAATTTAAATACCTCGGTTCGCCAGGCATCGTTACTCCCTTAGAGCTGGCTGAAGATTTGGGTTATCTTGCGCCAATTAAATTGAGCTATCAGGGTGTTTCTACAGGCGGGCCACAAGGTATTCAATCTGCTTTGTCAGGTGATAGTGATATTAGTAGTCCAAGTTTTGCAGGTTCAGCGGTGAAAATGGTCGCCAGTGGCGTGCCCGGCACTGTTGTGATTGCTGCTTATGGTACTTTCGATGATCCTTTTGCTGGCTATTATGTTCTTGAAAATAGCCCAATTCATTCAGCCAGAGACCTAATTGGTAAAAAGGTCGGTACCAATATTTTGGGTGCACAAGTGGAATATATGCTCAAGACATATTTAAAAAAAGGAGGACTTAGCCCTGAGGAAATCAATCAGGTTACGCTTGTGGTCTTGCCACCAGGTTCTTCGGAGCAAGCACTAAGAAATGGTCATGTGGATTTAGCACCATTGACAGGCCCATCAATCGAACGGGGTGGTGTACGTCGTCTTTATCGTGATTATGATCTCGTTGGCGATCTGACAACTGGAACTTATGTTATGGCAAATCGCTATATAGCTGAACATCCGAATACTACCCGTAAAGTGGTCACAGGCATTGCCAAAGCGATTGAATGGTCTAGGCAACAACCGAGGGATCAGGTGATCGCACGCTTCGAGCAGATTTTAGCAAAGCGTAAACGCCCTGAAAATAATGCCATGTTAAAATATTGGACACAGTGGGGAATTCCAAGTACTGCTGGAAAATTTAAAAATGATGATTTTAAAATATGGGTGGATAATTTAATTGAAGAAGGTCAGTTAAAACAAAATCAGATTGATTATAAAAAGATATATAGCAATCAATATAATGAATATAGCCAAAATTAAATCATATTTTTAGTTTGATTAAATGGCGTTTATTTCTATTTTAATAAATGGAAATAACAAAGGTGAATTACTGATTTCTATTTAAGCAAATAGTCATGCAAGATAACTTCTCTTTTAGAACAATAGGGAAGTAAATGCATGTCATTCATTACTTATCCACAAAATCAGACTTTAACGCGAACTGAGCGTGCCACAGCAATGGTTTTTGAAGATCAAAAATCAAGAGATTTGCTGGATCGTATCGAACAGATTGCACCAAGTGAGGCCAGCGTACTGATTATTGGCAATACTGGGACAGGGAAAGAATTGGTTGCCCGTCAGGTACATATGATGAGCCAGCGTAGTCGTGGTCCTTTTGTGGCAGTAAATTGTGGTGCATTTACAGAATCATTGGCGGAAAGTGAACTTTTCGGACATGAAAAAGGTGCATTTACTGGTGCAATCAATAGCAAGGCGGGTTGGTTTGAAGCGGCGAATCACGGCACATTGTTTTTGGATGAAGTCGGTGATTTATCTCCTGCGATGCAGGTGAAATTGTTACGGGTCTTGCAAGAGCGTGAAATCGTTCGCGTCGGTTCACTCAAGCCAATTAAGCTGAATGTACGTGTCATTGCTGCAACCAATGTCCATCTGGATGAGGCAGTTCAAGCTGGTAAGTTTCGTGAAGATTTATTCTATCGTCTGAATGTGGCATTGTTGAAAGTGTCACCCTTGGCAGAACGTCCAGGGGACATTCTGCCGTTGGCAAACTTCTTTATTGCACAGTATTGCAAACGCTTGGGTTATCCGATTGCGACCTTGAGCCCAAGTGCAGTGCAGAAACTATTGACCTATGGCTATCCCGGTAATATTCGAGAATTGGAAAATGCTATTCATCATGCCTTACTGGTCTGCAAGAACCATCAAATCCAACCTACAGATTTTTGTTTTGCATCCTTATCCAGTAGCCTAAATTTACGACAAATTTCTGACTTGGAAAAAAGTACGCAAACCATTCCACGAACAGATTTATTGCCTAAACAAATGTTGCAGCATGCACTTCTGAATTTATTTGAGTCCTCCCATGCCTTGAAAAATGAAAATCTTGATCGCTTGATTGAGGAAGCCACGATTCGTATTGCTTATGAATATTGCCATCGTAATCAGGTGCAAACGGCAAAGCTTTTAGGGATTAGTCGCAATATCGTGCGTGCACGATTGGTCAAATACGGCTTAGTGGGAAACGATAAAGTAGTCAATATTATGTTGGAAGAGTTATTAGGCTAGTTGTATTAAATAATCAGGTGACAGAAGTTCACCTTTTTATTGGTTGGAAATTACTTTGCTAAAAAAATAATAATCTATGATTGAAAATAAATATATTTTTTTAATCAAAAAATATTCAAAAATAATAGTTCTAAATATTTATACTTTGCCTAATATGGTAGTACACAATTTAATAAACAGATGCAAAGTGGTGAAAGATGAGTATTCCTCAAATTAATGTGCGTAATCAATTTCGTGGTGTGGTTAAAGAGATTATTGAAGGAAGTGTAGTTTCTGAGGTGGATGTAGAAACACCTGCGGGAGTTTTTACTTCAGTGATTACTACACGATCAGTGAAAAATCTAAATTTAGAATTAGGTAGTGAAGTCATTGTTTTAATTAAGTCTACAGAAGTTGCTTTGGCAAAACTATAGAAAGTCATATCGAAAATATAGTAAAGATTGATCTTATTATATTTTTGATTTCTACTTTAGGGGGCTAAAATGACATCATTAAATGTTGGTTCAGTAAAAATTAATCATCTCAATAAATCATATGGACAGTACCAAGAACATGCCTTAACCGTATTGGATGATATTTCTTTGGAGATTAAAGCGGGGGAATTTGTCAGTATCGTTGGCAGTAGTGGCTGTGGAAAATCAACTTTATTACGGTTACTGGTCGGTTTGGATGATCAATTTGAAGGTAAGATTCTAGTCGATGGACAACCGATTCAAGGCACCAGTCTAGAGCGAGGTATCGTCTTTCAAGATCATCGATTATTTCCTTGGTTGAATGTACAAGATAACATTCGGGTTGCATTGTTAAATCGTAAATTAACGGTTGCTGAACAGAATCAGTTGATTGATGAGCATATTGAATTGGTTGGTTTGACTAAGTTTAAAGATGCTTATCCAGCACAGCTTTCAGGGGGCATGAGTCAACGTGTTGCGATTGCGAGAAGCCTGATTAATCGACCCAAAATATTGTTGCTAGATGAACCTTTTGGCGCATTGGATGCACTAACACGCGCCAATTTACAAAAGGAATTACAACGGATCTGGCAAACCGAAAAAATTACCATGATTATCGTGACGCATGATGTGGAAGAGGCGGTTTTCCTCGGTGATCGTGTTGTGGTGATGCAACCGAATCCAGGTCGAATCAAGCGGATTGTTCCTGTTCATTTACCACACCCACGTGTTCGTGAAGATGTCCGACTTGCTGCGATTAGAAATGATATTTTGACTGATTTTAGTCATGCAGTCGAAGATCATTTAGTTATTCCTGTTGTTAACGATTTTAATCAGTTTCAGTTTGCTTGGTAATCCCTGGTAAACTGAATTTTATAATCATAAAAATAAATAAATTAATATAAAAATATTGGTTCTTATATTTCACGGTTTGCATATATTTAACTAGATCACTAATTTTTGTGATTGGGGAATCATGAATAAAGCTCGATGCTTTGAAAAATATAATGAATGATCTATAGGAAAGAAAATGACCGTACTCACACAGCTTTCAGCCGCGATCGAAAATGCACCGCGTTGGCATGAATACAAGAAACATAGTTTAGATACCGTGCAAATCACACCAATCGAAGGCGCATTGGGAGCGATTGTAACTGGATTAGATGCCAGCAAACCACAAAGCGGGGAAGTGATTCTCAAACTGAAAAAGGCATTACATGAACATTTAATTCTGGTTTTCAAGGCGCAAGACTTGCAAGACAATGACTTACTTGCTTTTGCCAGTTACTTTGGCGGAATTTTCCGTCCACCAACTGATGTACCTGTATTGGCTACGCGCAACGATACCAATGCACCACCTGATATCGTGCCGGTATCCAATGCGGTTGGAGAAGGTGATTATACCGGTCATGGTGAACTCACCCCGCATAGTGACCATCATTGGACACCACAGCCTTCTAGTGGATCCTTGCTTTACGCAATTGAACTTCCAAAAGATGGCGGCGCGACCAGTTGGTATAACACTGTTCAGGCCTATGAGGACCTAGATCAGGAAACCAAAGATGAAATCGAAGGGCTGCAACTTATTACGTATAATCCATTTTTACGCTTAAAGGATAAAAGCCCAATTCCAAAATATCGCTTTTCTGATCAACCGATATTAGGCGCTGCATTCCCGCATCCATTGGTTCGTACCCATTCTGAAAGTGGTCGTCGTGGTATCTATCTGGATGCGCAAACCGAAGTTGAAGTCGTAGGCTATGACGATCAAAAGGGTGCTGCATTGATCGAACGTTTAAGAGCCCATATTGTGCAACCTCAATATCGTTATGAACATCAGTGGGAAATTGGGGATATTGTCTATTGGGATAACCAACTGACCCTACATTCGCGCACAGCCTTTCCAGCCGAGCAACGTCGTTTATTGAAACGTGTTAGTTTGGCGGGTGCAAGACCATTCTAAAGTTAAACTGAGCCAGCGAAAGCTGGCTTTTAATTTCCTGCTTTTGCTAATTCTGCTTCGATATAACTAATAATCATGGTACTTAAACCTTTGACCATTTCATCAAAGCTAATTTGTGGATTGGGTAAGATCAAATGACGAGCGACATTGAAAATACTACTATTAATACTGATATAAGCTGTCACGCTAAGATTATTGACCTTTAGGTATCGAGGGTGACGAATCATATACTTCATCAAGACTTCCATCAGTGCCATCTCAATTTGACCTATATATTTTTCATATTTGAGTTCTGTCGCATAGCGTAAGCAGATTAGATAGCGGTCATCATCGCGTGTCAGCAGATCACGGAAGGTATAGAAGATCATTTCAAATAAAGGTTCGAGTTCCTGCTCAATCATGATCGGTGTGAGTTCTTTCACCATATCCAAGACTTCTTTGACAAAAGTTCTGGCCATCGCATCATAAATTTCTTCTTTATTCTTAAAGTATTCGTACAGCGAGCCAACACTGACACCTGCAATATCAGCAATATGCCGTGTGGTGGTGCCGCTGGTACCATTGGTTGCTACTGCAATAAAGCCTGCTTCAATAATGGTATCTACTGTGACTTTAGAACGTGACTGACGTGGTTTACGAGTTGCCATAAAATCTTATTATTAAAATCCGAACATAACTTCAGATTAACATGCGGTTGAAAGCAGGGGAAGTCAGAGTAAATTAATCCGAACAAATAAAATTACATGCTTTTTAATATTT
>NZ_BKGB01000022.1:0-61993 GCF_008980925.1 Acinetobacter sp. TUM15071
ATCACGTTGTCTTCTCAGACTTTTCTTTTCACCTTTAAGGAAAAATACTTTTAAATACAGGTCATTTGATATAAAAACCCAAACGAACAACGAGAAAAACAAAATATATCCCATAATAAAAATTAGATAATTCATAATTTCTCACCCTTTTCTTGTTTCGCTTTAACCATTTCTGTACTAGCTCTAATAAGTTCAGTTCCAACTTTAATTTGATCTTGTAATACATTACTTAATTTGTCATGCATATTTTCACTTATTTCCTTACCAAAATAATGTGGTGCAAGATCCTTTCTTAAGCTTAATTTATCTTTTTCATCCAAACCTAATACATAAGATGGAAATGCCTGTAACTCTAAGTAAGTTTGATAAGCTTGTTCTGACTTCAAATGATAGAATGATGACATTTTCAAAAAATACGCAATGAGTGAGCCACCAACTATAAATATCGCCAACTTATAAAGTATAAATGCAACAATTTTTACACTATCACTAAAATCAGGTGTTCCATAAAATAAAATTAGAATAAATGTAATACCTAAAGAAGCGTAAAATAAATATTGATATTTTACTGACTTATCATCAAATGTATCTTTTGCATTTAAATATACTGATTCAGCTTCTTGATTTTTAATAAACTGATTAGATTTATCTATTTCTTCAACAAGAGCATATGCTCGTTCTTTTTGATTTTCAAATTCTTTTAAAAGATGAGTCAATTCTTCTCTAAAAAAACTTTCGATAATATTATTCATCTTAGTTTTTTCTCTAGAGAAATACCCCATAAAATTATTAATCAAACTAACCCTGAAATCGATATGATCCAATAAAAAAGATATATCTCTATCATAATTTGAATTAGCATTCCCTCCACCTGTTTTATCAGGATAGGGAATAAATGCTCTAATCTCATCAATTTTATTAATAACATAATTTTTTAAATAGGGATCTAAATCCTCAAACTCATAATTCAAATTTTTTAAATTCGTATAGATTGATTTAATTTTAGCGATATACCTGTTTATATTATTCCTATAAAAAATAATATAAACAGGATCTAATAATTTTTCTAAATTTTCATTATCTTCGGATATGCTTCTAAAAGTCTCGATTAATTCTTCGATGTTAATAATATCTATAAGTTCTTTTGCTTTTTCTTCAGACATTTTTCCCTCATAAAAGTGGTATTTAAATTATATTCTGATTTTACACAACTTAACAAAGTTTGACATCAGTGATCAGCACTTTTTTATTTTAAAAATAAGTACTCTATAAAAAAACCACTCAGCTGAGTGGTCAAATTACTTATAAAATATTGTTCAGTTTTTTGGTTTTTCTTTAGCTTCACCCGATTCTGAAGATGCAACACTCGGTTTCATGGATTTCATAATCTCTGAACTAGTTTTGAATACTTCTAAACTGGTTTTAACTTGTTCAGTCATCAAATCACCAATCTTATCATGCTGCGTTTTATCTAACTCTTTCCCGAAATATTTACTCGCTAGATCTTTATAGATTTCGGCTTGATGATCAGGTGTTACATTCACTAGATACAATGGTAGAGCTTGTAATTCTAAAGATGTCTGATGTGCTTGCTCATGTAACTTTCTAAGATGCGCAGCCTTTCTTAAGAACAAAGTACCTAACGTAATAACTAGCGTTGCCGTCAATATCTTAGAAAATATAAAATTTACTTTCGTTGCTTCACTATATGGGAAATAAGCTAAACAAATTACAGTGATAATTAATGCTGTACCTATTAGCATATAAAAGAAAACTTCATAGTTTCTAGCTGCACTTAAAAAAATATTACTCGCTTGAGAATATATCTGTTCAGTTCTTTGTCCTTCTAATGCCAGCTTTGCAGACTCAACACCTTTTGCACTTTGGGTAGCTTTTTCTACTTCAAGTTCTAGTTTTGATATTAGATCTTTTGACTTTGACTCATTGTTTTCAATCCGTTTAAGTGTATCAAATGATTGCACCAACTCCCTTAATGACATCAAAACATGCCCAAGAGCAGATAAATTTAATTGTATTTGAAGATTTATATTTCTTATTAATTCAAGAAAATCAATTAAAATTTGATTAAAATTCCTACCCAATACTATAAAATTTAGATACTTATGGTGACTTGAAAAAAAACTGTAGAATTCTTCATTAACTTTTTTGGTATTAATTTCAATTCTTTCAATTACTTTATTTCTTCTAACTGTATTCTCAGATTCAATTATAAAGTCTTTGCTATTATTTATTAATATCTTTAATTCATTTGAGACTTCCTCGAATAACTCTTTAAATCGAACAAAATCATATTCTAAATCCTCTCCAAATTGTTCTCCAAAGCTTAATTGCATACTCCCTCCAATTTCTTTTAAATAAAATAATTAACTATAAATTTGCTATTTACTAAAAAAAAAGCATCAAACTCAACCGCAAATACTTTCACAGGGAATTCCATCATCATCCCGATCCAATCTATAATTTCCACATTCCAATGCTTGATAAGCTTGCTTGCAATCACGCATCTCAGTACAACGTGAAGGCAAACCACCACAGCTATTATTGTCTTCCTCACGAAATACCGTTACTTCTTCCTCTTCAGGTTCAACAACAGGCGCTGGCTCATTTACTAAATTATTTTCTAGACTAGGTTCTTGTGAAGTCGTAGAGACAACCTGATTTGATTCAACCGTTGTAGATGCATTTTCATCATTAAAAGGATTATCTTGATTAAGATCATCGTCTACAGGCTTTTCAGTATTTTGAGCAACAACAGGAAGTGGGGTATTTGAAGAGTCGACAGCTTCAGTTGAAGGTTCTGCTCCGAACATAGCCAAAACAAAAGCCAAAATACTCAGAGATACTCCCAATTGTTTCTGTGTCCAAAGTCGACCAGTAGCAGAAAACCGCAGCAGACTAGGATCATTAAATCCAATCCAAGTAATTAAACATGCAATGATAAATACAACGGCTGTCCACGTAGTATCAAAAATTGGAATTGAAAATGCGAATGAAACTAAAGCAATAAAGAAACCAAAACAAATTGCTCCAATTGCAGAAACAATTTTCCAGTACCCTTTAGTAAGCCAATAATGATAAATCTTTTGCCCACAACACCAACCAAAATAACTGGCTAAAACAAATAAAATAAATTTCATATTATTAATTCAATAGCATTAAATTAAATGCCATTAGTCCCCGTAAAAACAGAAAATAAATAAGATTTGAAATACAAAGCAAATCAAACACAATGAAACTATGCACCATCCCACTTTGACCCAATCCATCAGGTCAAAACAATCCAACCCATTGTATCAAAACGAACTAATCTTTCTATCTATAAATAAAATAACAACTAGAAATATAAAAGAATGCCAAAACCAAAAACGCTTGCTTTCAAAAATAAATGTGATTATATTTCTTAAATCACAGCAAAATCTGTGATCAGGCGTGAGAACCTGTTTTATCATCTATCGAGCGAAATCAAAGTCGCTATATGCGGCATTTTTTTTGTCCAATGCATAGTCATGCCCTCGTTATGGCAGTCTATTCAGGGCAGTCGCAAGACTGGCCGTTACTCGATAGAGCGGTATTCTCACCCCTGCTTAGGCTGCCACCATTACCGTGAGAAGTAATGGCGGTAAGTTTTAAAACTTACTATCGAGAAAAAGACTATGACATCACGTTCTTATAGTGCATACACACGCACCTCAAATAATATTATTGAACACACCCCAGTCCTAGATTTACCCACACATCTCGCATTAAAAAAGAAAGCCCAAACACGCAAAAAAATCAAAGACAGCTTGGCATTCATTGCCTATCTGATCATCGCTTACATCCTTATAAATCTAGGCGGTGCAGCATGAGCAGAGTATTTATTTACACCGAACTAGGCACAGAACGAATGTGCAGCACTTGTGGCGAGTTCTATCCTTTTGATGAAGAATTTTTCAATAAAAACGGTATCCGAAACGGTCGCCAACAATGGACATCAAAATGCAAAGCTTGCTTTAGCGAACTATATCGGGGAGCAGCTGCATGAAACTACTCCTACAGCACAACGAATATCCCCTCATCGCTTCGCCTGAATTGGCGAAAGTACTGGGGATCACAGCAGCAACGTTCCTGCAAAAACTCTATTTCTTGATCAGCGAAACACGCAAACGCAAAACTAAAAAGAACCTCACCACCCACAAAGGGCGCAAATGGTGGTTTCACACCTATGAAGAATGGCAAACTACTCTCGGCATGTTTAGCGTCTCAACCATCAAACGCGCAGTCGCAAAACTCAGAGCACTCGGACTCATCCAAGTCGCCAAACTCTCGGAAATCAAATCAGACCGTGTCAACTACTACACCATCGACTACAAAAAATTAAAGACGCTGTTTTGTATAGACATTCCAACACCAAACACGCCTGAACCAAAACCTGTGCCTACACCACACCAGGATAAAATTGTCGGCACAGCAACACCACAAAACCCACCTGCAACACCTGAACAATTGTCAAAACTACCTGACAATCAACGCAAGCTCTACAACCAATTACGCATCTTAAAACTCGACATCACCCATACCGAACCACTCCTCGAAATATGGGCACACAACGCCAAAATGATCAGCGCCTATGTTGCGTCCGCATCATCACGACTGGACATAACCAAATGGCATTGGCACACACCGCAGCAAATACTTCCAAACCATTTACTAGATTGAGGGCGAACCATGAGCATAGAAAAATTAATCATGCGAGTTCAAAATCCGCAGACAAATAAACGACAGCTATTCGTAAGTGCTAAAAAATTACACCGTATTTTAGAGTGCGATGTCTCATATAAAACCTTTATCGAAACCAATATTATATGGTCACGATTAAGAGAAAATATTGATTACCATTTCAACAAAAATCATGACACCTACAACCTGAATATCAGTGCGGTTCAAGCCATTTTAATTATGGAAAATACCGAAATAAGTTGGAGACTTTTCAACGAACTTACAGACCTGATAAATAATGGATTTAACCTTTCAAAAGGGGTATGACATGGATATACAAACAAGATTATCATTACTAGATCAGCACTTATCTTTACTTATTGAATCTACTGAAAATTGTGACTCATTAACTGGCGAGTCTGTCGCTGCAACATTATTTATTATTCAAGAGCAAGTTCGACTCGTTCAAAATTCTATGAATAAAGAGTAAAGAAAAAGCCCTCGAAAGAGGGCTTTCATTATGAGTTAAGTATTTGATCAGCTTCTTTTATTTTTTTAATAAATTCTGCTGCATGATGCAAATTAGATGCCTGTACCATAGCAACAACTGCTGCCATAAAGCTTACAAAACCTAAAATAATCGTACATATAACAAAAATAAAAGGCGTTTTATCAGCCATTAAAAAACTAGAGAACCAAGGTGAAATCAAAAAAGGGATCGAAAAAATAAATGCAAAGAAAAAATACTGAGCATCAAACATTAATATTTGCCTTTTTACTGACCTACCATTTTTTAACTTTAGGCTAAAATTGTTAATGTCAACTTTTCCAAGACTAGGTGAATATATTATAAATTCTTTGCCAACTTTATAATGATGTATGAGTTCATCTAGCTTGATTAAGAATTTTTCATCTAATTGAATTAAGTAGCTTAAAAACTTAAAGTCTATCAATTCAGATTTCACAACATCTTGTGCAGCCCGATCTAATACTAATTTGTTTTTTCCATCTTCTTTTCCATAGAACTCATCAAAAAAACGAATGGTTGCATCTAAGCGAGTCGTGAAATCTTTATGTCTTAAAGATAATACTTCCTCTCTTTTATAAAAAAGCCCTATTACAGCTGCAAGACCTGCAAGTATTGGTATCCAATCTTTTAAGTTTTCCATCTCACATTACTCCTTCACAAATATGTTCGGAATAACGGGCATCCCACACCATTGAGCTATGCTGTTATAACTTCGTCCTAAGCTTTTAATGAGATCTACTGCTTTGCCACCCTTTTCGGCTAAATCGTTTGCCTCTGTACCCACTTCATTTGCTTCTTTTAGAAATTTAGCTAATTTCTTCATACCATTAGAGTCTTTAACATCCTCAGGATTATCTGAGTTTCTATTGTTGTCTAAGGCGTTTTGAATCAGGGCAAGTTTATTCTTCAAAGCATCACTATCGGCAAGATCAATCAACTCCTCTAGGTCATCATTAGATTTTGAGATCTCAGCTTTATGATTAATGACTGTGGATTGCGAGTTATGCAGTTGATTAATGATCGTCACAGGTGGATGAGAAATAGGAGAAAGTGCTTTATCTACGATTTGCTTTAAATCCAAGATTTGCCCCTTTTGTAAAGCAATAATTTCTTTTTGAGACTCAACTTGAAAATTAACTAAATTCAGTTGATTTTTGAGTTCTAAAGCTTTTAAAGGAGATATAGCGAATTCATCAGGGCTTGTTTCCCCTTTTAGCACTAACTCGTACTCGTGTAGAGCCTTTTCAATCGTTTCGATATTTCCATTTTCAGACTGAATTACCATTCGTACATTCAAATCATGCTGTTCGATTCTGACAGTTGCATTTTGTTCAGGATATTTATCTCTTAAAACTGTTCCAAAATAACTCAGAATGCTTAATCCTGCTTGGTAGTATTCTGGTTCAAATGTAATACATCTATCAATTTTAATATTTTGTTCATTATTCATTGAAGTAGCTTGCTCAAGCTCTACTACATCCAACTCTAATTCTTCTAAGCCTATGCCCAAAATTAAAAAAGGTTGCTCAACCCTTAATGGAGAAATCCTTTCTAGATTTTTTTTTACTGATCTTATTGAATATAACTTATTGCTTTTAAAAGAAAGTTTATTTTTATTGCCGAGATATTCTTTGACCACATTGGCACTTATTGAAAAAAGTAATAAAACTGGAATAGAAACATCTGTAATTTTAGAAACATAAGTTATTTCTGAAAATATCCATGACATTACTGATAGATTTGCATTTGAACCACTTAATCCTGCTTTAATAAAACAATTATCTTTAGAAACACCTAAATTATTTATAAAAGCTCTTTCATCAATATTAAAACTTTTGTTTATCCACCCAATGTCAAATAAGCTATTTTCTACTTCTATCCTTATAAAATTTCCTATAGGTGGCTTTTCCCATTTATTTTCTTCATTTAAATCTCCATACATTTCGAATATTCTAGATTTAACCAATTTTAATAATAAACTTATTTCATCGAAGACCTTAGGATGATCTGTCTGTAATTTTTCCCAAGCCCCCATATAACTTATAACATCATTAATATACATTTCTAAACTCTTATAAATTTAACATTGTTAATTTGATGTATTTATAACATTTTTATTATTCTAAAAAAATGTTGAACGAATGAACTTTCTTTCATTCGTTCAAAAGAACGTTTAATCGGTTTTTTTAGCCCCAAAACTATCAGCAAAATTTCTTACCAAAGTTAGCAAAGTCGCATGCTGTGCAGGGTCAACCTGATCCCAAAGTTTTAACAGCTCTTTTGCATCGTCTGAAAGCAGATCAGGACGAGTACGCTCTCCAGTAAGTAAGAACCAAACATCTACCCCTTTTGAATGCAATGCCTCTAAATCATCGTGCCCCATGACACGCTCACCTTTTTCATAGCGAAACACTGCCATCTTTTGTTTGTTCATTAAGGCTGCAAATTCACTTTGCGATAAATCAAGTCTTGATCGCTCGATACGAATACGATCACCCTTTTGATCGGTATTATCATATACCATTTGAGATATACCTATTATTTAAATATCCCAATTGGGATATTATCTGTTTAAACATATACCATCTTAACAAAGTTCTATCTTCACTACAGTCTAAAACTGTCACTAAAAAGGAAACCTGCTATGGCGACTAAAGAGTCTCAAAAAGAAATCCAAATCAGTTTTCGTACCACACCAGAAAATCGTCGCTTGGCTCGCATCGAAGCAGCTAAATGCAACATGTCACTCAATGAATGGATCAAATCTCTGGTCGAATCAAAACTGCCGAAATCAACTTCTTCAAACTCAAAATAATCATAAGAGACGACTTTTTGGCTCATCACAGATTCCGAAGCCAATCGCGTAAATGTTTAGTAAAGAAATGAAACGGACTGTAAAGCGGTAAAAAAATAACAAGTGAGTGTCGTCGGGAGCAACAGATCACTTGGTCGATTCACTAGGGGTAATAATGAGTAAATCTATAGGATTCTATTGTCCGCATTGCGAGCGCAGATTACATGTGACCAGTCGCAAACGTCCATCACCATTACTACATAACATCATTGTCAGCTGCATAAATCCCGACTGTTTAGCTAGCTTTGCTGCTGATCTCGAAATCACACGCACCATCCATAACAGCCTTGCTCCAAAACCTGATCTTTCCCTCACAAAACAAAAGTGGGAGATCGAAATCGAGCTGCAGCTCTTCGCTTTAGAACTACAACCTGAAATTGATCAGTTCCAAAAGAGCTATGTCGAAGGAGCAATCAATGCCTTGTTTTGGGCAAACAAAATTGATCTAGCGACTGCACAAAGCTATCGCAACCGTTTACTACAAATGAAATTGATCTAGGGAACACATGGACATTTTGCAACGTCGAATAGACGAGAGACTTAATCAAATATTTAAGTTCAAAAAAGTGGGCGAATGGTACCGTAGTGGCGTGTGCCCAAAGTGCAACCAAAAAGAAGCCTATACCCATGCGATCACGCCAAAAGTTGTTAAATGTTCACGTATCAACAAATGCAGCTATGAAGAGCACGTCAAAGATATCTGTGAAGACCTTTTCAAAGATTGGTCAGAAGATTTCCCAAAAACCGAAAAAAATCCTAATGCTTCCGCAGATGCCTATATGCAACATGCGAGAGGCTTCGACATTGCCCCACTCAAAGGACGCTATACCCAAGAACTACACCGAGACTTTAAAAATAAAAGTCTAGTCACTGCGACTGTCCGCTTTGAACTTGCGCCAAATATATACTGGGAGCGTTTCATCGATCGGCCTGAACGCTTCGGACGTCAAAAAGCAAACTTCATCGGTGAATGGAAAGGACTGTCATGGACGATCCATGAACTAGATCAACTTTGCAATGCGGGCAGTATTTGGCTCACTGAAGGCATTTTCAACAGTATTGCCCTTGCTCAGTCTGAACTCACAAGCATCAGCACCATGAACAGTGCCAACTACCCTAACCGCCTACTACAGCAAATAGCCAAACGCTGTGAAGAATTACAGAAAGATCGCCCTCGCCTTGTTTGGGCATTAGACAATGACAAAGCAGGTAAAAAATACTTAACCAAACAAATCGAACAAGCCACTGAAGATGGATGGCTTTCGACAGCTGCTCTGCCACCAGTCGGTAAAGACTGGAATGACCTTTTCCAAAACGGACAGCTCACCGAAAAAGACCAGGATAAATATATCCACTGGGGCAAACTACAAATCGCCAAATCTGCTGAAGAAGCAGGCTTACTGATTTACAACTTTTATAACAACAGCCTTGCAAAGTTTTTCTTTAATCACGCATTCCGCACCTACTGGTGGGAACTTGATTTCAAAAAATTTGATCTTGTGATGCGAGCAACTGAAGAAGCACAAGGCTCAGTTCTAAGCGATGAAGAGATCCGACTACAAGCACTCAAAAACAGCTCTTCAGTCATTGAGATCTGCAACGCTCAACTAGATCCACTTTATTTCCAACGCAACGAAATCACCGACGAAAGTTGGTACTACTTCAACATTCAATCGCCTTGGGGTGAAGTGAAAGCAACCTTCACTCCTGAACATATTTCATCACGCAGTAAGTTTAAACCGCGTGTTATGGGTGTTTTATCGGGTGCGATGTGGACTGGTACAGATCAACAGCTCGAAACCTTTATCAAACGTAAAACTGAGCGTTTACGCGAAGTAAAAACCATTGATTTTATTGGCTACAGCAAAGAATACGATGTGTATATTTTTGACCAATATGCTGTGCATAAAGGTCAAGTTATCCCCAAAAATGAGCATGACTATTTCAAAACAAACAAAAAAGAGATCAAGACCTTAGCGTCAACACCAATCATTCATATCAATCCTAAAAAGGAATTTAAGTCGACATGGTGGCGTGACTACTACACCCTAAACGGTGAAACCGGTTTAATACTTTTAGCCTGGTGGACAGGCTCATATTTCGCAGAACAAATCCGAGCGATGCATGCATCCTACCCTTTCTTTGAATTAGTCGGACAGGCAGGTTCAGGTAAATCCACACTGATTGAAATGCTATGGAAATTCAGCGGACGTGAATCTTACGAAGGCTTTGATCCAAACAAATCAACATCAGTGGCGATTTATCGTAATTTTGCCCAAACCTCAAATATGCCAATCGTGCTCATCGAGGGCGACCGAAACGATCAAACAGGATCACAAAAAGCTAAATTTTCATGGGATGAATTAAAAGATGCGTTTAACGGTCGTGCGATTCGTAGTAAAGGCTTAAAAACCGCAGGTAATGAAACATACGAACCACCGTTCCGTGCAGCTGTGATGATCAGCCAAAACACCCCAATCCAAGCATCAGAAGCGATCCTATCACGTACCTTACATATATCGGTGGACATCAAAGGTCACAGTTTAGAGAAGAAAAACATCGCAACTAAACTAACCCAAATGCCATTGGAAGATGCATGCACCTACATGACCTATTGCTTGAGAAATGAAAAGCAAATTTTAGAGACCTATAGTAACAACCTCAAACAGATCGAAGCGGACTTTCATGCCAAAGGCATCACCCACGTCCGTATCGCGCTATGCCATGCTCAAGTCTCAGCAATGATCGATGCTTTAGCAGAACACGTCTTTAAAAAAGAAATCAGTGCAACTGAGATCCAAAATTCAAAAACCATGCTTGAAAACATGGCTCGTCGTCGAGTCGATGAAATTGGTATGGATCACATTTTAGTTCAACAGTTCTGGGATGCTTATGAGTATCTCAACAGCATCAGAACCTCACATTTTCATCTTAATCATTACGAACCAACGGAGGCACATATCGCAATCAATTTAAATGAAGTCTACAAAGTCGCTGCAAAAAACTTTCAAGCTCTACCTGACGTAAATGAAATGCGAACCCTACTACGTACCAGTAAACGCTACAAATTTGTCGAAGCAAACAAATCAATCCGATCCTCTAAATACCCTGCTGACGAAGTCAAAAATATTGGTGATCACACCGATACGAATCCGCTGCAGAGCGATCGAACCGTTAAGTGTTGGATATTCACCAACCCGCATCAAGTTAAACAACCAGGAACAAAAAAATGATGAATATGACCCAAGCCACAATTATTATTAGTAGCTCATCATTTTGCGGAGCTGTTTATTTTTTATCTGAAACTTTACGATAATGGATACAACAATGAGTAATGAAAAATTATTAGAAAAAGTCATTCTAAAAATGCTTCAGCAACTGGATGCTAAACCGATCATCCCGATAGAGCATCAACTCTGGGATCTCGATGACATAGCGAAATATTTTAAATATTCTACCGACTATACCAAACGCCACATCATTACAAACCCTTACTTCCCACCAAGCCGTGATCTACCAACCACTGGCGATCACACTGTCCCAAGATGGCGAGCAAAGGATGTGATTAGTTTTGGGATGGCGTTTGATAAAGCGAATACCACTTATAAATAAGGATCTTATTACGAACTAATTACATGCATATAAAACAACTATTAAGCTGCCTATTCGTTAGCTTGGCTACTGGCTGTGATTTTTTGCAATTTTTGAAGTAGCAAGTTATGACGTAAGTTATTAATTCCACGAAAAATTGATGATAACGAATTCTTAGATTTAAAAGTATTGAAACTATCAAGATATTCAACTTCATAATGTTGCATTGAATCTAAAAATTGCTTCATAAGTTGGTCAAAATTTAGATGAAATTGAAAAAAATCTCCAAACTCTTGAATTCCTTCAATCTCATTAAAGGTTTGAGAATCTAATATCTCAAGTTTTTTGCACGCATCTTCTGCAACATCATTAATTAATTGAACTAATTCATTGATTTTTGCATCAGCAATATTTTTCTCTGAAGTTAAACTTTCTAAGGAATGTCTATTATTAATTTGCTCAACACTCTGATAGTCAGCACTATTGTTGGTATCATTAAAATGGGCAAAAGCATGATCAATAAAATTAGAGTAAGAATCTAGTTTTTCCGTTACAACGTTTTGCCATTCATCAATCTGATCTTTAAAATGCTGTAAATTTCCATAAACTTGGGTAATCATAAGATGCTCTTTAATTAAGTGTTTAGATTTTAAAATTAATTTCTAATTTTATAATTCTTATTTATGGCTCCAACTTCATTTTTCAACACCAAATTTTAAACTTTGTTAAATGAATTTCTTAATCCTTCAGATTGATTCAATTCGTGAACAATCTCATCATTGGTTGGATTGTAATAAACCAAAGCAAACTTGGGATCTTTCCAACCAAAAATCTTACAAAGTGTAAGTGCATTTTTAATACGTTTAGCCATCAAACTCGCAGCTTCATGTCTCGAATCATGAAAGGTTAAATCTGCTTGTTCCAAACCTGCCTGCTTCCTCGCCTTTCTAAATAAAGTATCTCTTGAAGAGTCAGACACTGTGAAAACTTTTGGTGATGCTTTACGATCAATCTTCATGGCCAGTGACCAAAGATGAACCGCAAAATTATCCAATGGAACCGTTCTTGACGAACCATTCTTAGTATCAGGCAACAGGATCTGCTGTTTACTCAATAGAACTTCTCTAGGTAACCGATTAACAATTTCACCTGAGCGCATACCAGTAGCCATCGCAATCAACCAAATTAAAGCGACTTCTTGAGACTTAGTCGTTGGAACAGAACCAGGAACATATTTTAATGCGGCCAACATTCTCTCAACTTCATCTAACTCGATACGACGTTCACGGTTAGTAGGTTTAGGCGGTAGCTTCACTTCTGCCACTGGATTATGCTTAATCCATTTTTTCTCGATACACCAGGAGAAAAACGATGATAAAGTAGAAAAGTCTCGACGCACTGAACTCGCTTTCAGTGGCTTGATTGAACGATTCATCATCGCGTCACGATATTGAGCCAAATAATCCGACTGAAAATTTACCAATGGCCAATCAACATTCGGCAGATGATTTTGAAAATATTTAATCCGCTGCGCTTCTTTCTTTCCAGTTTTTTTATAGCGTGAAACTTCATTGGAGTACTGAGTTAAAGCCTCATGAACGGTCAAAACAATTTTTCTTTTTAAAGCTTCTTCAGTCGAGTTATTCAAAAGAATATCTCGCTCTTTTTCCATCGCCCATTTCAGCACTTCTGTTTTTGTTTTTCTAACTTTGCTGCAACGAATATTTAAAACTCGCAAATCAGCTCGCCAAGAGCCATTCGCTTGCTGATAAACAGACAAACTCATATCTGCACCAAGTCCCTAATTTCCTGAAATAAATCCACAAAAATTTAATGTGGAAAATATGTGGAAATATATACCCGAAAAACCCTAGAAATACCCGAAAAAAACTCAAAGGCCAGAAACGACAAAGCCCCAAGCCTTTGATATATAAGGCTTGGGGCTTTGAATAATCTGTGTAAGCTTTCGCTTGGTCCCGAGGGTCGGACTCGAACCGACACGTCATCTCTGACAGCGGATTTTGAGTCCGCCGCGTCTACCAATTTCACCACCTCGGGAAGAGTGCGATGCTTTGTGTTGCGTATAATAACCTGTTTGATTTTATTGTCAAACACTAACTCACGCTTATTGCTCACTTTTAAATCACTCAGATATTTTTCTGCTTATAAACACGCGAACTCAGCGAGAAAACGCAAAAAAGACTATACTACACCCAATTTTTTGCAATGTTTTAGATGTATGCAACTCTCCGACTTTTCGTTTGATCTCCCCGATGAACTTATTGCTCGCTACCCCTTAGACAGTCGTAGCGCATCTCGCCTGCTGCATATCGATGCGCAAGGCCAATATCACGACCATGCCTTTACCGATATTCTCGATCTACTTGAAGACGGTGATTTATTGGTACTAAATGACACCAAAGTCATGAAAGCACGCTTAAAAGGTAAACGTGCTACAGGCGGAGCTATCGAAGTTCTGGTTGAGCGCATGCTGGATACCCACACTGCACATTGCCATATCAAATCAAGTAACTCCCCTAAAGCAGGCGCAGAACTGTATATTGGTGAAGATGCTGTTCCTGTCACCGTACAAGGTCGCCATGAAAATCTATTTGTGGTGAAATTTTCACAACCGATTTTGTCGATACTGGATCAATACGGTCAGCTGCCGATTCCACCTTATTTCAATCGTGAAGCCGAAGAGATTGATACTGAACGTTATCAAACTGTTTTCCACGATCCTGAAAAAATTGCCAGTGTTGCAGCGCCAACTGCGAGTCTGCATTTCGACCAAGGCTTATTAGAAAAACTAGCAGCCAAAGGCGTGCAAAAAACCTTTGTCACGCTACATGTCGGTGCAGGAACGTTTATGCCTGTGCGTACCACAGACATTACCAATCACATTATGCACAGTGAATGGTGTGATGTACCACAAGCCACGATTGACCTGATTTTGGCAACCAAAGCGCGTGGTAATAAAGTCATTGCTGTGGGAACCACGGCGACCCGTGCCCTCGAAAGTGCAGCACAAGCCAATCAAGGCCAAATTGCAGCATGGACTGGTGATACCCAAATCTTTATCTATCCAGGTTATCAATTCTGTATTGTGGATCGTTTGATTACCAATTTCCATTTACCAGAATCGACCTTACTGATGTTGGTTTCAGCACTTTCCAATCGAGATAATATCTTGGCTGCTTATACCCATGCAGTTGAACAACGTTATCGCTTTTTTAGTTATGGCGATGCGATGTTGGTGGATAAACTCGACGCTTAAAACAGACCAATAGGCTAAATTCAGATTTAGCCTATTTTTTTCAGAATAATGATTTAAAAAAACTATGCCATTTATATCTCAAAAGATTCAAAAAACCTTTCAGAATCAATTCAGGCATAATCAGGTGACCTTAGAAAATATTGAGGCCATCCGCCAGTTGCTTGAGGAACGCCCCACACCCGACACGCTTATTTATCGCTTAAAACACTGGCAAGGCGAGCAAAACCTGTATATCAAGAATTACCTGAACTGGGCGATGACCACACTTAGTCTGATTTTTTTATTGACTGGCCTTTTGTTCTCAGGCTACTACCTGATTGTTTGTGTGGTTCTGTTTGCTTTTGGCCTGCGTTATCGCATTCCGACCACTGAGCTGGAAAACTTGAAACAGGAACTCAGACTTTATCTGCTGGAACAGACCTATCAGGTGCGGTTTGATCATGAAAACACACCATTAAACCATGCATTACAGGATCATCCCTTATTTCAACTCGGTGATAAAGACAATACCGTTACAACCTTGCTTGTTGGGCAAATGGCAATCAAACAAAAGACCTATGATTATTCAGTCTTTAAATATCGTTACGCTTATTCTGTCGAAAAAACTGATGAGCAAGGTCGAACCTTCTATGAAACTCACCATTCTAATCTATGGGGTGTGCTCATGGAGAGTTTTCCCTATAAAGGTGTTAGTATTTCAGCCGCGTATAAAAGCCGTTGTCATCTTGGCATTGAATGGCAGTCCAGTGATATCCGTTTTAATCAAAAGTACCAGCAAAGTGGTGTCAGTGAATTTGAGTTTGTGAAATTCTTAACACCAGAGCGCTTACTGGCACTTGAGCACCTGATGCTGGCTTTTCATAGTGATTTTTATGTCGACCCCCACACTGGCCTGATGTGCTGGTTACTCAATGAATCGCCTTTAGACGAAAATAATTATTTATTTCAGGCAATCACGGTGCATGAACTGGCTGAAAAGCTGGAACAATTGCAAATGCCAAAACTTCAACGTTTACAAGATGCTTTCTCCAGTCTGCTCATGACGCTCTAACCTCATTTATAATGGTTAAAACAACCCGCAAGGTACTTCTTAGTTTCTGAAATTTAAAGCATAATTCAAACAAGACCAACCCATTATAATGAAACGATTATTTCCATGCCAATCGACACTGTACAACAAGCGCTGCATATCAGACGTAAAAAAAATGCGCAGGTTTTTCACAATATTGCTCGGCTGTGGGAAGCTGGACAAAAGTCCCATAGTGATCAAGCTTTGCTAGATGCTTTGCACCCGTGGCGTGACGATCATAGTCTACGTTTTTTTAATGTGCTACCCTACTTACTGGGTATAATTAGTGTTGGCACCTTGGTGTTTGGTTATTTTCTACATCCGCATATTCAATACATCTGGAGTTTACTAGGCGCATTTTTGACAGGTTTTCTGGCCTATTTGCTCTATGAACCACAAGAGCCATTAACACGCGTCATTCATTATTTAGAAGAACGTATGACGGTATTACGCTATGGTTTGCAGTTCCAACAATTGCCGGCTTATTTACCCATTCAAGCGCAGCCACTTTTGGTCATCAGCAAACTAAAGCAACATTTCCCCTTATTCAATCGCGGCAATGAAGCTAACGAGATTACCCAATACGCGTCGACCACATGGCATGATGGCAACACAACCCACCAAGTACTGCTATTTCAATATCACTATGTCAGTGAAATGCCGATCCTTCAGGATCAGAGCAGCGATAAAAAAATCGTTAAAGAAATCCATAAAGATTTATGGGGCGCGTTTATTTTTCAAATGCCAGCCTTAGGTATTGCTGTAAGCAATCAACGTTCTCGTTTTTTTGAACCTTACACCAGTTCATGGCAAAGCAGCGATATTTTGATTAACCAAGAATTGAATATTTTTGGCTTAGATCAACACCGACTCGCAAAAGAGGCAAGCCCTAGCCTGACCTTAAAGTTACATGATTTTTTTCAACATTTTACAGGTGATTTAATTTATCATCATGAAGAGCAAATCATGTGTTACGTAGGCGAACAAAATCTTTTCCAAACCGCCAGTAAACGTAGTGAAATAAACGATATTCCAGCATTACGTGGACATTTAAGAACCATGACCATGCCGCAATATCAAAAGTTTCAACAGCTCATGCTGAATTTAATTAGCTAATCATTTAGCGATAACAATAAGGGGAATAGCGATGACAGGTTTACTGATCTTTTTGGGGATTTTTGTGGTACTGATCGTATGGGGCGTTTCTATTCGCAACAACATCGTACGGTATTTTAATGCCACCAAACGGGCATGGTCAGAAGTCGCCAATTTCGAACGTCAAAAAGTAAAGACGTTGGAAGCCTTGGAAGCAACACTGGATCAATATACCCAGTTTGAAAAATCCACACTGGAAAAAGTCACTGAGTTGCGTCAGCAGATTCTTAACCTGAATGTGAATGACACGGATATTTCTCAGTTACAACAGATTGAAAAAATGAGTAAGGAACTGATTCGTAGTTTGAATGTGGTGGTTGAAAATTATCCTGAACTGAAAGCGGATGCGCTGTATAGCAAGATGATGGATGACATTCAGGAACAAAACGAAAATGTCGGTGCAGCCATCACCATCTTTAACCGCAACGTGGAATTATTTAATAACCAGATCGAAGTGTTCCCGAATAATCTGATCAATACCCTGACTTTATCGAAGAAAGCCATTCGCCCGTTTAAGGATAATCTGGCGACTGAAAACTTTGACTATAAGCCGAATTTTTAATGCTTTAGTACTGATCACTGCAGTCCATTTTTTATAAGCGGAAAATCATTCAGTTTGATGCTTTAGATTTACTTATCTTAGCTCATAAATCCTCCTTCCTTGCGCTGCTACAATCGCAGCTCACCTTTAAAAAGGAGGGAGCACTTGAGTTTATCGTCAGATAATATTGCCTTTTATCCCCCTCTTTTTAAAGAGGGGTTAGGGGAGATTATTATTTTTTGGTTATGGCTACATTTAGTAGTAGAACTACACGCCATAATCGGGGAAAATAGCCGCTTTCGATCAGCGAACTGTTTTTTCGCCTTCTTGCGCTGCAATCAAAGTAGCACTTCGATCTTGCTCAGGTTATTACATGAAATTTGAAAAATTAGGCCAGTCGGGGCGCGCCCGTCGTGGTCGACTTACTTTAGAACATGGTGTGGTTGAAACCCCTGTGTTTATGCCAGTGGGTACTTATGGTACGGTTAAAGGCATGCTCCCTCGTGACATTGAAGAAATTCAGGCACAAATTATCTTAGGAAATACCTTCCACTTGTACCTACGTCCAGGTTTAGAAGTGATTAAAGAGCATGGCGGTCTGCATGAGTTTATCCGATGGGATAAACCAATTTTGACCGACTCAGGCGGTTTCCAAGTCTTTAGCTTGGGCGCCATGCGTAAAATCAAAGAAGAAGGTGTGACCTTCCGCTCTCCGATTGATGGTTCAAAGGTGTTCTTGTCTCCAGAAATTTCAATGGAGATCCAACATGTATTGAACTCAGATATCGTGATGATCTTTGATGAATGTACGCCTTACCCTGCAACCCATGAAGAAGCGCAAAAATCATTGCAGCTTTCTTTACGTTGGGCTAAACGCTGTAAAACCCACCACCATGATGAACTTAAGAATAAAAATGCCTTATTCGGCATTATTCAAGGTGGCATGTACGAAGACCTTCGTGATGAGTCACTCACTGGCTTGTTAGAAGTTGGTTTTGATGGTTATGCAATTGGTGGCTTATCGGTCGGTGAACCGAAAGAAGAAATGATCAAGGTACTTGATTATCTGCCAAACAAAATGCCACAAGATAAACCACGTTATTTAATGGGTGTGGGTAAACCAGAAGACATCGTGGAAGCGGTTCGTCGTGGCGTCGATATGTTTGACTGCGTGATGCCAACCCGTAATGCACGTAATGGTCATTATTTTGTCACCGATGGTTTAGTCAGAATCCGTAATAGTCGCTACCGTCATGATCAAGGGCCTTTGGACCCACATTGTGATTGCTACACTTGTAAAAACTTCAGTCGTGCCTATTTATATCATTTAGAGAAGTGTGGTGAGATGCTGGCATCGATGCTCGGCACAATCCACAACTTGCGTTACTACCAACGCCTGACGCAAGGTATGCGTGATGCATTGGACAATGGCACATTTGATGAATACGTTCAGGACTTTTATGCGCGTCGTGGATTAGACGTTCCACCATGTCCAGAGGACTGATGTAAAGTAAATGCATCAAGATTTGCGCCTGATCGCAAGACAAGGTACATTGCAAAACGAATTGGAATTTATTGTTAATTTTTTGGCTTTTTAATTTTAGGAAAACGAAATGAGCTTCTTAATCTCTACTGCTCACGCTGCGCCTGCGGCTGCACAAGGTCCAAGCCTGATGGCAAACATCTTGATGATTGCTGTCTTTATCGCAATCTTCTATTTCTTGATCTGGAGACCTCAAGCGAAACGTGCTAAAGAACACCGTTCTTTGATCGAAAGCTTAGGCGTAGGCAGTGAAATCGTGTTTGCTGGTGGTTTAATGGGGAGAATTACCAAACTTGAAGGTGACTTTGCAGTAGTTGAACTCGCTCGTGGTGTTGATGTAAAAATTCAACGTGCGAGTGTCATTTCAGTCTTACCTGAAGGCACACTAAATAACCTTTAATCATAAAATAGTCGTGCCTCAGCACGACTTTTTCATTTAAGAAGAAAGCAAATGCGTTACCCTGCATGGAAATATTTGCTGATCCTTGTAGTACTTGTGATCAGTACGTTATATGCACTTCCAAGTCTGTATCCAGATGAACCTGCTGTCCAAATTTCTGGAGCAAAAGCAGGCACGAAAATTGATCAGACCATAGTGCAAAAAGCTGAGCAGATTTTAAAAACTGCCGACATTAGCAGTCATGACAATAGCTTCACCAACAACGCGGCCTTATTACGCTTAAACTCTTCTG
Source organism: Acinetobacter sp. TUM15071 (assembly GCF_008980925.1). Taxonomy (NCBI): domain Bacteria; kingdom Pseudomonadati; phylum Pseudomonadota; class Gammaproteobacteria; order Moraxellales; family Moraxellaceae; genus Acinetobacter; species Acinetobacter sp. TUM15071. The sequence continues at coordinate 19,971 of NZ_BKGB01000022.1, forward strand.
AAGAACAGTTAAAAGCCAAAGAAGTATTACGCCGTGATTTAGGTGAAGATTACGTTGTTGCACTCAACCTTGCGCCGACCACACCAGAATGGTTGCAAAAGATTGGGGCAAAACCGATGAAACTCGGTTTGGACTTACGTGGTGGTGTACACTTCTTGCTCGAAGTCGACATGGATAAAGCAATTAGTCAGCGTATGGAAACATCTGCAACTGATTTGCGTCGTCAATTTCGTGATAACAAAATTAAATTCAATAACCTTGCGCTAAGCAACAATACCATTACGGTCCAGTTTTCTAGCAATGCAGACCGTGATGCTGCGACTGATTTTTTACGTCGTAATGGCAATGAGTTTACGCAACAAGCTGTTGCCACTTCATCTGGTGCAACCTTAAGACTGAGTTATACCGATGCACGTCGTCAGGAAATTCAATCTTATGCAGTCAATCAGAACTTAACTACCTTACGTAACCGTATTAACGAACTCGGTGTGGCAGAAGCACTGGTACAAACCCAAGGTAGCAACCGAATTGTGGTTGAATTGCCCGGTGTACAAGATACTGCGGAAGCAAAACGTGTTTTGGGTCGTACAGCGAACTTAGAGTTCCGTTTGGTTGCTGACAGCAATGATCAATATATCGATCCATATACGGGTAAATATAATGGTCAGCCACTTCCTCCAGGCACTGAAGTATTTGCTTATCAGTCTTTAGACAGTGGTCGTCAATTGCTATTGCAACGTAACCGTATTTTGACAGGTGAACGTGTCCAAAATGCAAGCTCTGGCTTTAGCCAAGACTCTGGTGGTGCAGAAGTAAACATCACTCTAGATTCTTCGGGTGGTAAGCTGATGGCTGATGCAACCCGTGGTGCTGTTGGCAAACGTATGGCTGTTTTGTTTATCGAAAATAAACAAAAAATCTCTTATGTTGCTGATCCAAACACAGGTGTGCAAACTGAAGTTCGTACCCCATATACCGAATCTGTCGTGATCAACGCTGCGACCATTCAAGCGGTATTGGGTTCACAATTCCGTATCACTGGTCTAGATTCACCACAAGAAGCAGCAGAACTTGCTTTGATGCTTCGTGCAGGTGCATTAGCTGCGCCAATGTACTTCGTTGAAGAACGTGTTGTTGGTCCAAGCCTTGGTCAAGAAAACATTGACAAGGGTGTATTATCGACCCAAATCGGCTTCTTGCTGGTTGCGATCTGGATGGTTGTGTTCTTCCGTTTATTCGGTTTGATTGCGAACTTTGCCTTAGTCTTTAACCTTGCCATGATCTTAACGGTGATGTCTTGGATTGGAGCTTCCCTCACCCTGCCGGGTATTGCCGGTATCGTAATTACCATTGGTATGGCGGTCGATGCCAACGTACTAATCTGTGAACGAATACGAGAGGAAATGCTCTGGGGCGCCTCGCCAAAACAAGCAATTGTCGCAGGTTATGATCGGGCCTATAACACCATTCTTGACTCGAACTTAACCACTTTCATTGTTGCGTTTATTTTATTCGCTATTGGTACAGGTCCGATCAAAGGCTTCGCAGTCACCTTGATGATCGGTATTATTTGTTCGATGTTTACTGCAATTACCGTAACACGTGCAATCGTACAGCTCATTTATGGCAAGCGCCGTAATTTGACCAAGTTGAGTATTTAAGGAGATTCACATGACTGATCTGACTCAACAAGACTCAAAGCAATACGGTCGCCCAGATGATCTAAAAATCATCCCGTTTATGAAGATTGCCACACCTGCGGCCATCTTCTCGATCCTGATTACCATTGCCAGTATCTTTTTTATCGTAACCAAAGGTCTGAATCTCGGTTTAGACTTTACTGGCGGTATTTCAGCTGAATTGAACTATAAGCAAGGGGTTCAACCTGCTCAAGTGGTTCAAGCACTGGATCGTGCAGGCTTTAAAGATGCTGTGGTGCAAACTTTAGGAAGTAGTACTGACCTCATCGTACGTATGCCAGTACAAGAAGACCTGAATGTTGAAGATCTTAGCAATAGCATCACTAAAGCGGTTCAATTACCAAATAACACAGTAGAAGTTCACAAAGTGGACTCTGTTGGTGGTGCGGTTGGTAATGAGCTCTATGTACGCTCTGCGGGTGCCGTTGCACTGGCATTGATCTTAATGCTGATCTACGTCACCGTGCGCTTTGAGTTTAAAATGGCTGTCGGTGCTGTAATGTCATTATTCCATGACATTATCATCATTTTTGGTGCATTTGCATTGTTCCAATGGCCATTCGACTTAACAGTTTTAGCTGCAGTACTTGCTGTGATTGGTTTCTCCCTCAACGATAACATCGTTGTATCGGATCGTATCCGTGAGAACTTCCGCAAGATTCGTGGTGCAAGCCCTCGTGAAATCGTAGATATTGCGCTGACAGAAACCTTACGTCGTACCATTCACACCTCTATGACCTTATTACTTGTGGTCCTTGCCATGATGTTCTTAGGCGGTGATGGCTTACACTGGTTCTCTATGGCAATGTTTGTCGGTATCTTTGTTGGTACCTACTCATCGATCTATATCGGTACAGCATTCGCGTTATGGCGTGGTTTAAACCGTCAGGACTTTATTGTTCAAGTTAAACCTGAATTTGAAGAAGAAGAGATTCCTTAAATCCCTCTCCTCTTTGATTCAAACAAAATGCCAGCAATTGCTGGCATTTTTTATCGCGTAAAATCTGCAATACCTGTCGGCCTTAATGCTGAACAATCTGAATTTTTGGAAACTGAAAACCTCGGCAAGACTGCTCTGCCCGCCATGCGATAGTCACCACGATTTTCTGCTTCAGGATAAAGTTCTGATACGCAAAAGTTCCAATCAATGGATGTGAACACATGCCGCCCTGATTTGAGGGATGAACCTGCGTATTCAAGCTATTCAGATCCAGACGAATCCCTAAACCTGAGGCTTTTAAAATCGCTTCTTTGGTGGTCCAGACTTTAAACCAATATTCCAGATCCTGATCTTGCTGTTGCCAAATCTGGTATTCCTCGGGATGAAATGCATGCTGCGCCAAAGCATCGTAACGAACTTTTCGATCTAGCTCCTCAACATCAATACCGATATCTTGAACACGCTTACTCATTGCCAACGCATAATATTGCTGACTATGCGAATGATTAAAATGTAAGGAATGAGAGCTTAAAAAAGGTTTGCCATGCTCATGTTTGGCAAAAATCAATTTATCTATACAGCAATCCAGTTGATGGGAAAGCAACTGATTACGTCGGGCCTGAATCTGCTGTTTTTTATAATGATTAAAGCTTCTTAAATCAGAAAAATCTGTTTTATTCTTTTCAAGCAGTTGAGCCAATGCCTGAACATGGATTTCAATTTCACGTGTCGTCATTGGCTTAACCTGATCTTATCTATGCTTAAAATTTAACAAGATCGCCTTTGAGCGCAACACTCGCTACTGCCATGCCTTTATAGCATTGATAGGTGCTTGAGCTTTGTGCTTCATTCTTTTTAAAATAGCTCACAATATTCGTCACAGCATTGGCGCCACGTGCTTTCGCAGCTTTGTCTAACTGTATCAATGCAGAACGAAGTACCCAGTCACATGACTTTTCAGCCGACTTGCCAAAACCATTGGTCTTCTGATTGGTCACGATATCTTGTTCTAACACCTTGCCACCTGCTTTATTTCCTTTCAGGTAGAACTTTACGCTCCCGTCTAAAGTACCATCAGCAACCGCACGATCCACAGCAGCTTTAAAATCAAAATTATGTACAGTATCGGCAGCTTGAACAGATGCAGCAAAGCCTGTGCTTAAAATTGTTGCTAGAAATAATTGTTTCATTGACATTATTATGCCCCTCGTTATGTTACACGTTTAAAAATCAGTGACGTATTAATACCGCCAAAAGCAAAGTTATTGCTCATCATTATATTGATATCACTCGTTCTTACCTGTTGAGTAATATAATCCAGATCACCGCATTGTGGATCAATTTCATCCAGATTCAGGGTTGGAATCAATTGTCCGCGCTGCATCATTTCAATTCCTAACCATGCCTCGATTGCACCACAAGCACCTAAAGTATGTCCAAAATAGCTTTTTAAGGAACTGATTGGTTTACGTCCCAATATTCGTGCAGTGGCCTGACTTTCTGCAATATCACCCTGATCGGTAGACGTTCCATGTGCATTAACATAATCAATCTGGCTGGCATCCAGCTTGGCATCTTTAAGTGCCATTTGCATGCATTGTCCCATTCTTTCGGTATCTGGTCTGGTGACATGCTGTCCATCCGTATTGCTTGCATAGCCAATAATTTCAGCATAGATCGTGGCGCCACGCTGCTTGGCATGTTCATATTCTTCAAGAATCAGGCTACCCGCACCTTCCCCAATCACTAAGCCATCACGTTGTATATCAAATGGACGAGGTGATTTTTCAGGATGATCATTCATTCCACTGGTGGCCAATAACACATCAAAGACGGCTGCCCCTGCGGCACTCAGTTCCTCTGCGCCGCCTGCAATCATGACAGTCTGTTTGCCATATTTAATCGCTTCATAAGCCTGACCAATGGCCATTGAACCTGAGGTACATGCGCTTGAAGTCGGTAAGGTTAATCCTTTTAAACCGAAGTAGACCGTCATATTCACGGCGCTGGTATGGGACATCATCCGGATATAAGTGGTGGCATTGATCTTACTCATATCCTGATCAATCAACATATTACCAAACTCGCGAACGGCATCGACGCTACCTGCCGAAGAACCGAAAGCCACCCCAGCATCACCACTTTTCAGGATCTCGTGATCAATAAGTCCCGCATCCTGCAATGCATTTTCCGCACTGATCACGGACATAAGCGCAACCCGTCCCATACCACGCGTGACCTTGCGGTTAAAATGCTTGGCAACCTGAAAGCTACTAACAGGTCCCGCCAGCTTGGTTCTTAAATCTGGATATTGCTCCCACTCAGGCATATAGCAAATGCCACTTTTACCTGCATGGAATTGCGCAAAAATTTCATCCGCAGTTTCGCCTAATGAGGTAATACCTGCCATGCCTGTCACCACAACACGCTTCATCAGATCAGTCCTCCATTGACCGAAATCACCTGACGGGTAATATACGATGCCTCATCTGAACACAAGAATTTCACCACACCAGCAACTTCATCGACCTGTCCCATGCGTTGCATTGGAATCATTTTTAAGGCGTGCTCTTTAACTTCCTCAGTGACCATTTCGGTTTCAATCAGGCCTGGTGCAACACAATTCACCGTAATTTTGCGCTTGGCTAATTCCAGAGCCAATGCTTTAGTCGCGCCGATGAGCCCTGCTTTTGCTGCACTATAATTCACTTGTCCACGATTGCCCATAATCCCAGATACCGAAGACAGCGTGACAATACGCCCACCTTTACGCAAATGGATCATCGGCATAATCAAAGGCTTAAGCACATTATAAAACCCATCTAACGAGGTCGAAATTACTTCATCCCAGTCCTGATCGGTTAAAGCTGGAAATGCACCATCATGGGTAAGACCTGCATTCAGCACCACACCATAGAAAGCCCCATGCTGCTCAACATCTTGTTCTAATAGGCTTTTAACCAGTTCCCGTTCATTGACGTCAAATAATAAATAATGGCTGTTTTGCCCAAGCTTTTGAATCTGTTCAACCACTTGAGCTGCCTCAGCCTCACGTGAACGAGCATGAATGGTCACATCAAAGCCCGCCTGAGCCAATTGCAATGCGATTGCTTTACCAATGCCACGACTTGAACCCGTGACTAATATTCTTCTACTCATTGTTGTTCCTAAAACTATAATGCCAATGTCGATTGATCAGTCGGTTCATAAACACTGAGTAAGGCACTGATCACCTGCTCAGCCCCATCAATCTCGCAAGAAAACTGCCCCAGACCTTCATGCAGATATTGCTGCTCGACCCGAATCCTCAAGGTCTGTCCAAGCGCAAAATACGCAAAGGGTAACTGCAGCTTGCGTGTCCCCAACAAAAAACCCAGTTTCGGTGCTTGCTGTAGTTGTTGCCCCATCCAACCTGAATAGGCACTAATAGTTTGCGCCATAATTTCAATACTTGCCCAAGTCGGCAAACCCTCTGCCTCACAGAACATTAATTCAGGACGAATGGTCAATTCGGCAATGGCATAACCGTCTTTGACTTCTAGCAAATGATCAATAAAGACCATAGGTTGTTCATGTGGAATATATTCACTCGCATCTAATTTCATTTAGTGCTGTACTCCAAATAACAAACTGATATTGCTGCCACCAAAGGCAAAAGAATTACTCAACACATAGCGAATGTTCTCTGTCTGCCGAGCATCTGTTACATAGTTTTGATCCACAAGCTCAGGATCAATCTCAACCAGTTGATGTAAGGGTAAGCCGCTTTGATCTTTTAATAGCTGGGTACAAATAAAAGCCTCTATCGCGCCTGCCGCTCCCAAACAATGTCCGGTTTTATGCTTGGTACTACTTAAGGGCACATTCAAGCCTTGGAAAACTTGTCGAACAGCTTTGATTTCCATCGCATCATTTTGCGGTGTGGCAGTTCCATGCAAATTGATATACCCTACCTCTTGCGCTGTTATCGCTGCACTGTCCAAGGCGCGCTGCATCGCGATCGCTGCACCCAAACCTTCAGGGTGCGGCGCAGAAATATGCCATGCATCCATCGATTCACCCACACCATATAACATGATTGGTGCAGAAGCTTTGGTCAGCAAAAATAAAGCTGCGGCTTCGCCAATATTAATGCCATCACGATTGACACCGCAGGGTTGGCAAATATCTGCTGATAAACTTTCCAAACTATTAAAACCATTTAAGGTCAGTTGGCATAAGGTATCGACGCCGCCAACCAATACGGCATCAGCCAAACCAGCCTGAATTAAACGTTGTCCTGCGGCAAAGGCTTTGGCACTAGAAGAACAGGCCGTCGAAATGGTATAAGCCGCCCCTCGCCAACCGAGATAGCCTTGTAAAGCTTTGGCTAGGCAGCCCATTTCCTGCGGTTGATGCAAAATTTCAATAGTGTCATTTCCATCAAAATATTGTTTCAGTAAAAGCTCACTGTCGGATATTCCCGAAGTCGAGGTCCCCATCACAATACTTAAACGGGTTAGATCAATATGGGCGATCTGCTGTTGAAGTTCAGTCTCAATTTTTTGCAGCGCAGTCAAGGCAAAACGTAGATTCCGCGAATCAAATGTCTTTAAAGATTCTGGTACTGTTTCAATTAAGGCATCTGCATAACGCCCTACCCAAACAGCACGATCGGCTAAAAATCCTGCTTCCAGTATCAAGGTATTGTCAGGAGTCGTTAAACGTTCATGAATGTGCTGAAGATTCTGACCTAATGCGGACAGCCCAACACTTACAGGAATACCAACTGCTTGCAATTGAGATAAAGATTGACTCATGGCTGCACTCCTTGCTCAGATTGATCGCCATTCAAGGTATTTTCAATCGGACTCAAGGTCATGCGGTACGGTACCTGCAGATTATCAAGCTCAATGCCCTTGTCTTGAGTTTGAATTGCTAGTACAGCCTTTTCAGCAATAAAAACTTGCTGCTGCGTTGCCGATTGTTGTACCCGAACAGACTGTTGTCCTAACTGAGCAAACTGAGGATAGGTTGCGAATAACAGATCTCGAACCACAAACTCAAAAGGCAGTAGACGCATCTGATCAATGCGTTGCTGTACCTTGACCTGCTGCCCATCAAACTGTAATTGGAACAAAGGCTGTCCAGTTAAACCCAAAGCAAGCAGACTGAGTTGCTGACCTTGCTGCTGTTGATACAGTAAGAAGCTAAAGCTTTTATCCTTCCACTGCACTTCAACTTGATCTTGCCGTTGATATTGCTGTGCTGGCCAATGACTGCTTTTTAGCCCCTGTGCATGGGGCGTCAGTTGACAGCCACTCAACAGCAACATGCTACAGCATAATATGCTGATCCAGATCCGTTGCATATTAAACCTCTAAGGCCTTCTCTTGCGCGACGCCTTCACGACAATACTCGGCCAAGGTGCTTAAACGGCGTTTGGCATTTTTATGAATCGGATTTTGATCATCCCATGCATAACCTGCCAGTAATGATGAAACCATACGACGAATGTTGTCATTTTGATTACTCGCGAACACCACATCCTGAAACTCACCTTCGTACCAAGACTCTACATAAGCACGAAACACTTTAATCCCTTTACGCAGCGGTAATTCGTACTCCTGCATCCAATCCACCTGTTCACCTTGCAACACTCGATCAACTAAAGGAATTGCCAGACTGGAAGATTTCAAGGCAATGGTCACTCCCGATGAAAATACAGGATCGAGAAACTCGCCTGCATTGCCGAGCAAGGCATAATTCCGACCTGCCAAATGTTTGACGTTTGCCGAATAACCAACCAAGGTACGTACAGGCGTATCAAATTTCGCCTGTGCTAAGACCTCAGATAACGCAGCATCATCATCTAGAATCCGTTTCAATAACACATCTGGTTCATTCTGAGCGGCATCTTCAACCTGATAATGATCAAAGAAATCCTGCTCTGCCACCACACCAAAGGAAGCACGACCATCGGCAAAAGGAATCAGCCAATACCAAGCACGACGGTCTTTTTCATGCACGGTAATTAAAATTTTGTCACGGTCAAAATCAGCACGATCGCCAATCCCATCTTCAATATGGGTAAACAAGGCACGACGCACTGGGAAATTGGATGGGCTTTCTAAATCTAGAAACTTCGGTAAGATACGGCCAAAACCACTGGCATCCAATAAAAACTTGGCTTGAATCTGATAGCGTTGCTGTGCCTCATCTAGCACGGTTAAAACAGGGTGTTCCACCTCGACATCGATCGCAACAACTTCATGTCCAAAACGAATATCCGCACCATAGTGCTGTGCTTGTTGAGCCAGTAAGTGATCGAAATCAGCTCGGCGAACTTGCCAAGTGGTGCCAGGCCCTTCGCTAAATTTTTCAGTGAAATCATAATGGCTACGTTTTTCACCACACAAAAATGCCGCACCATTTTTAAACTGAAAGGCGCGGGATTGAACATGCTCACGTACGGTTTCTAATAAGCCTGCTTCTTCCAAAAACACCATGCACTGCGGTAATAAAGATTCACCAATTGAAAAGCGTGGAAAATATTGTTTTTCAATCACCGTGACCGCATAACCTTTTTGACGAAGCAAGGCTGCGGCTGAACCGCCAGAAGGTCCAGCACCAATAATTACCACATCGGCTGTTTGTATCATCATTGCCCCCAAAAAATTAAAATTTTTAATGCTCTTCTAAATTCACAATATGGTGCTGATCAGCTGGTGTAAGCAAAGTTGCATAAACAAATGAAAAGATCACACCCAATAAAACGGTTAGACCGAAGCAATGAATCGCATAAGTATGACTCAATGATAAGAGTCCAAAGCCCAATAAGGTCGACATCATACACAAAAACAGCGCCATGCCAACCACCTGTGGATGGTCATGTCCATGCCGATAGAAAATCGCATAATCCACACCAATCCCAATGATCAAGAAGGTTCCCATAATACTGAACAAGTTAATTTCCACACCCAACCATGCCTGTACCGCAAAGGTACTGATCAGCGCCAAAGTCACAGGCAAAACCAGCGGCATAATCGAACGCCTGCCATAGACCAAGCCCAAACCCAGCGCCAATCCCAATAAGGCATAGATCAATAAATGCTGCGCTTGCTGACGATGCTGTGCAAACGCACTAGACAGTGTGCTGACGGGTTGTTGGAAATCAATCTGTGCGGATTCCAATTGCTTTAATCGCTGCGCCTGCTTCACCCCACGAACCATAACCAGACGCTCGGTAGGACTGAGCTGTAAAAATGCCAAGGGATGTTGTTGAAACACCTGTGCTGTGAGTAAAGGTTGCTGCTGCAATTGTTGTTGCCATTGCAGTAGATCCGCAAAATTTAAACCCATGCTTTCCGCATACTTTTTCAATGCGGTTGCAGGAATCTGCTGAAGTAGTTGCACATTTTGTTGCTGCTGGGCCAAAGGCGGAATCCATTGTCCCAAAGCTTGAAAACCGTCAATCTGCCCCTGAGTTTGCAATTGCTGCAATTGATCAATCAATTGTGCTTCCTGCTGCTCAAGCTCAGCACTAGAATGTGCACGCACAACAAAATAATCACTGCTTTGCTGCTGGGCAAACAAGGAACGAATATATTGATCTTCCTGTTTCAGCTTGGCATCCATACTTTGCAAGTTTCGAATATCATCATTGGATTGCAAAGCAAATAGGCTGCCTCCTCCGATCAGCAAAATACTCAAAATAAAGCCATAGCGTAGTTTTTGATGTTGCTGAAACCATTGTCTGGCCATTCCAATCCAAGCTAAGCGTCGAATTGCTGCTTGTGCATTCAGCGGAGCTAAGCGCGGTAGGAGCAACACACTGGTGATCCAGGCTGCGACCAAACCAACAATTGAAAACACCGCAATTTGCCTAAAGGCCGGAAACGGCGTAAAGCTCAGAAAGATATAGGCCACCACCGTTGTCATTAAACCCATAAACAAGCTGGGTAACAAAGGGGTTAGAATTTTAAAGCCATCCAGTTGACGGTGCTGCGATTGCATCGCCATAAAATAGAAAGAAAAATCGACGCAGACCCCGATGAGACTGGCCCCAAACACCAGCGTCATCAAGTGAATTTCCCCAAACACCAGATGGGTCACTGCAAATGCCAACAAGCTCCCTGTTGATACAGCGATAAATTCAGTGATGAGTGGCCTGAATGAACGAAAGCCAAACCAGACCAAGAGGATTAAACCCAATGTCGAACCGAGGCCAATAGTTGAAATTTCCTGCTTGGCCGACTGGGTTCCATAATTAGAAAATAAAATGGTCCCCGTCCAATGCGATTGAACCTGCAACCTACTCAGCTCGGGCTGTAGCTGTTCAATCCAAGCGCTGACCTGTTCCTGATAATCAATGTTATAAGGACTCTGTTTTAATTGCAGAACCAATAAGCGTGAGGTCTTTTGCTCATCATGAATGGTTGCAAAACCATCTTCCAGCTCGATTTGACTTCCCGCCTGACCTACCACATTTAGCATATAACGTGGAAATAACAGCAATGGATCCTGCTGTAATGAGGTCGCGGTAATCGGCATGCCGACACTCATGAGTTGCATCAAGCTTTGCTCAGTCAGTGCTTCATAATCCTGTTGCTGTAAGAACTGCCGATCTTGCTGGCTCAGTAAGCCTACCCGATGCTGATACAACTGTTTGGAAAATTGTTCTAAATCGAGTTGTGGCTTCAGCGGCTGCCACAGATCACTCTGTTGCAGTTTCTGCTGGAACAGTTGAGTCGCTTGCGCTAAGGCCTGTTGATCGGAACTTTCTAAAACGACAAAAACTTTCTCATTCAGTTGATCGCTTATATATTTCTGAGTTTGCGTGAGTTCAGGATTTTGCTGTGTTTCAGGCAACAAAGCAAAAATATTGGTCTGGATATGAATATCCTTTTTCAACCATGCGACTGCAAGCGCAAGTCCAACAATGGTTAAAAGAACTAACCAGATGGCAGTAAATTTATTTTGCCAATTGGAAAAGCGCATCTTCAGCAGCCGTCAGTTGATTCTGTTGAGTCATTTGATTACGGAATAAAATCGTGGTGCTGTTATTGGCCTGTTCCTGAATCACAATTTTATTTACATATTGCTGTCCTTGTGCATCTATTCGCACAAACAGCTTTTTAAATAGTGAAGATTTAGGCGTTAACGCAATATTCCAGCCTGTTGGTCGATAATCCGCTGAAACGACATTAAAATTCTTCGCCAGTGCCTTTTCATCACCAGACATCAACTGTAAAAATAAAGTTGCAACAGAACTATAAGGTGACTGATCAATCTGAATCTGGCTATAGGTTCTCTGTGTTTTCTGGACGAGTTTCTTTTGCGTAACGATCAGATCTGCCTGAACAGGACGCTTAATTTGCCACAGCACGCCATTAGATTTAGCAAAGGTCAAGGCACCATTAGAAGTAAAGGTTTTATTCAAACTGGCAAGTTTCTTTTGCTGTTCAAAATCAGCGCGTACAATGTCACTTTTAGACAGCTGCTTAAAAATTGAAGATACCTGTTCGGTATTGGCAGAAGCAGCCACACTGAAACCGAGCAATAAACTCCAAACAACACTGTGCAGTGCTAACCAGTGACGTTTTTGCAGCAGGCGCTGTAAGACGTTCGAGAGCAGATTAATCATGATGATGCTCCTTAAATGCATCCCAAGCATTCAAACAGTCCAGTAAAACTTGCGGGGACTGGAAACACATTTCACGATTGGCAATGTTCACCGCAACTTGTGTGGTATAGCCCTTGGTTAAACGGCGTCCAGTTTCTGCATCCAGAATCAAATACTCGATTTTTAAACGATTTTCCCATTCTTTCAAAATGGCACGGACTTTGATTTTCTGCTCAAACTCAATGCCTTGTACATAACGTACATGACTTTCAATCACGGGCCATGCGTAGCCTGATGCTCTCATCTGGTTGTAGTTATAATTAAACTGTTCCAGCAACTTACAACGGGCGATTTCAAAATACTTTAAATAATGTCCATGCCAGACCACATTCATGGTATCGACATCATGAAACGGAATTTCAATGATTACATCTGCCTGCATTGTGCGCTCCTAGACCTGTTGCTGGAATTGATTAAACAATTCAAAGTTGTCGAAACGATCGATTATCTGTTGTAGTTCAGTTTGTAAAGGACGATCTTCTTGCAGTAGTGCAAAACTTTGTAAGGTCCACTCAACAAAAGCTTTTAAAGGCGGGCTTAATTGAGATTCAACACCTTTCAAATGTACAGCCTGCACACTGGCACAACATAATGCCGCCAGAACCTGCTGAGTCAAGGTAATCACACGAGTTGCATCCCGTGCTGCAATGGTGCCCATACTCACTTTGTCCTGATTATGACATTCAGTAGAACGAGAAAAAATAGACGCTGCTAAAGTATGCTTCAATGCTTCGGCAGTCCAGGCTGACACCCCGATTTGTACGGCTTTAAAACCATGATTTAGTGGTAAGCGGTCTGCACCAGAGCCTGTCAGATTACGCGGCAATCCATGATTCATTTTATGATCAACCAGTTGTGCAATTTGGCGATCCATCAGATCCGCAATATTGGCAATCATGATCTTTAAACTGTCCATGGCCTGTGCAATATGCCCGCCATAGAAATGACCACCATGCAGCACCCGTAAGTTCACAGGATCGATCAATGGGTTATCATTGCTGGAATTTAATTCATTTTCAATAAACTGGCGCAACCATGTTTTTGAATCTTCAAACACCCCAATAATATGTGGTGCACAACGTAAGGAATAACGATCCTGCAAACGTGGACTTTGATGTGCTGTTTGTACTTCACTATTCAGCCATTCACGTAGTTGCTGTGCAATCAGCTGCTGCCCCTGATGCGGTTTTTGTGCAAATAGAACTTCATCAAAATGACTTGGATTCCCTTCAAGTGCCAGTACATTTAAGGCCGTAATCAAGGTACTTGCCAATGCTACCTGCTCTGCTTTTTTATAGTTTAAGCAGGCAATCGCCGTCATCACAGCGGTACCATTCATCAGTGCCAATCCTTCTTTCGGGCGCAAGATGAGCGGCTGAATTCCTTTCTCGGCATAGACTTGGGCGATCGGCACAACCTTACCTTGCGCATAGACATCCCGCTCGCCGACCAAAGCACCAGCAATATAAGATAAAGGGGTCAAATCGCCACTTGCGCCGACAGAACCTTCAGATGGAATCACAGGAATGATATTTTCATTGAGCATCCAGACCAGACGCTCCAGCAATACCAAAGAGACACCTGAATAACCACGCGCCAATGAGCAAAGACGTGTGATCACAACCGCACGGGCAGTGATCAGGTCCAGATTTTCACCCAAACCACAGCCATGAAAACGAGACAAATGCAAAGGCAGTTCATTAACTTGATGCATGGGAATTTCAACCAGACAGGAATCGCCATAACCCGTGGTCACGCCATAAATCACACCTTCATCCAGCAACAGCTGATCTAAAAAGTCAGCCCCGCGCTGAATCAATTCACGCCAAGCCGTTGACGTAGGTAAAGCCACTTGCACCTGTTGTCGGGCAACGGCCACCACATCTTCGATACTCAGAGCTTGTTCCCCTACAATCAGAACAGGCTTGGCCCTTGCTTCAATTTGACTTGCATTCACGTTATTTTGTCCAAAACTGATAAAAATTAAACCATTGATACGGTGCACGTAAGCAATGCTGTTCTAATACGCTGACATAGGATTGTGTGATGAGTTGCATGCTGCTTAAACGGGTTTTACGCGGTAAATCGACCTGTTCAGCAATCAAATGAATATGCACCTGAAAGTTTTGCTGGGCACGATAACAAAACACAGCCAGCACAGGCACTTTGAGTAAATTTGCCAGAATCCATGCACCTTGAGGTAGAGCCGCTTCTCGACCTAAAAACTGTACGTTTTGCACACGATCTGATTGTACAGGGACACGATCTGCGGCCACGATCACCCACTCACCTTGCTGCATTTTTTCCTGCAACAATATGGCAGTTTCAATTCCCAGCTCATCAACAGAAATTAAATTCACATCGGCTTTATCATTAATTTTTTTTAAAAACTGGTTAAATTGAGACGCGTGTTTTTGATAGACCAGCACGTTAATTTTTTGTGGATGTTCAGACTTTATCGCACGCAACAATTCAATATTGCCAAAATGCGACACCACAATAATCGTACCTTTCTGATAATGCTGCTGAAAATGCTCATGCCCGAATAGCTGTAATTTTTGTTCAGGAATATGACCTAACCAGCCTTCAATTTTATCTAAAATGCATTCGCCGAATTGCATAAAATGCGTATAGCTGTTGGTCCAGTTCGGCATCGCTTCAAATGGTGATTGTGTGCCTGCAAACTGGTGCAAACGTTGTAAATATTGCAGCGATGCCTTGCGCGCAGTCACGGCAAAGAGCCAATACCACATGATAATAAAGTACAGCACGACACGGCATAACCAGCGCCCGCCACAACGATAAAAACCAAGCATGAGCATCAAGGGTAAAAGCCCGCCACGCTCTTTAATATCGTGCCAACTGCGATCTGTTCTGTGCTGTACCATAAAATTAGTCAGCCTTGATCTTATGCCAGACTAATTTAGGCAACCGAATCAGCATGCCAGCAAATAGCCTTGCATGGGCTTTGCTTAAACCGAGATTATCTCGCCACACATTAAAATGAGAAATGCCATGTTCAGGATAAATCACCTTGGTCGGTACATTTACAAACTGGATATTTTCCCACTTTAACCGTACCAAAATCTCACTATCAAAGCCCATTCGCGGCTGGAATCGGGCTGTGTTCAGAATCGGTATTGTTTGCGCCAATGGATAGATGCGGAAACCGCACATACTGTCTTTAATCTCAAAAGACAGGCTATTCAGCCAGACCCAGAAGTGTGTGACATAACGACCATAGAGGCGCTTTTTAGGTACAGAAGCATCAAAAACAGGTTGCCCAATTACCATCGCCTGTGGATGCTGTTGCGATAACGCAATAAATTTCGCCACATCGTCCCAACAATGCTGACCATCTGCATCGATCTGCAATACATGGCTCATGCCCAGTTGTGCTGCATGTTGCAGGCCCGTGATCACGGCTTGGCCTTTACCTAAATTTTCTGGATGCTCAACCAAATCGATCAAAGCATTGTGTTGTGCCAGTTGATGCAGAATCGCTGTACAGGCAGCATCACTGCCATCATTAACCAAGATGATCGAATACTGGAACTGGGATAAATGCTGCACCAGATCAGCCAGATAATGCGGATGATTATAAACAGGAATCACAATGCTATATGTCAACATAACTGCCCCTACACCTCATCAACGGCAAACGAAAGACGACCAGAAGCCAGAGTCTGTTCTGCGGCAGTCATTTCAAAGCTAATTTTATGCTGTTTTCGCGTTAATTTTAATTGTATCACTGCATAAGGGCGTATCAGATTCTGGAACTTGATCTGCTCCAAGCCCTGGCACTCATTTAAATCAGACCAGCTATTCTTGGCAAACTGTTGAATAAAACTGATCTGCCCAACACCAGGATAAATTGGTTGATTCGGAAAATGTCCTTTAAAACATTCCAGTTCAGGAGGGAACTCGAGTAAAAGATATTGCTCATCCTGCACCTGCCACTGTGATAAAACCACGGGTTGTAGCATTGGTGCAAAGAGCGCTTTTAAATAGTTTTTATCTCGTTTTGACTGCGCATTTTGTGGAATCTGACTGAGGAAACGCCATTGTCTTGGAATCGCAATGGTTTCAAGCTGAAACTGGAGCTGCTGCTTTAACTTCTTCACAAATGTAGCTTTACCCAGTTTAATCAGTTGCTGCTGAGCCGCTGGTGTAAGCACCACAATGCACACCAGAATTTGGCGATTCTGATGTTCCGTCACCAAGGCATGACTTTGTTCAACCTCAAGCAAAGTATTGATCTGCTGTTCAATGGCATCCAGACTTAAACGCTTTTCTTCGAGCTTGATAATCCGATCGAGTCGTCCCAATAGTTTAAATTGCTTCAGATTGATATCGATCCATTCAGCAGCATCCCCAGTGATGATCCAGCCAGACTCACCCGCATGGTTACTTTGCACCATAAGCTGCGTAGTTGCTGAAATCTGAATCTCAACATTATCAAATGCTGTCCAAGCGGCCTCATCCTGATGACGGTGTGCGATGCCCCCTGTTTCAGAGCTACCCAGAACTTCCACAATCGGAACATTCAGATGCGGACGAATACCTGCATCCAGTTTTCCACCTGAGCTAAAGGCCATTTCACAATGTTTTAAGGCGAGATCCTGACTCCAACGTTTTAATAGGGCAGGACTTGAGATCACATAATTGGTCCAGCCCGCTTGAGCTAAACGCTGCTGTGCCTGAATAACATCTTCTGGAAAAGCCAGTTGCATATTGAAAAAAGGACGGCCCGTAGCTAACGGTAAAAGCAGCTTAAACAATAATCCATAGATATGTTGGTGGCTAACCGTCGCAATCGCAGCACTTTTTTCATTGAACTGGAAACTGCTGGCCAAGCCTGAAACTTCATTTAAAAGCTGCTTTAAGGTCCGTTCAATCTTTTTTGGTTCCCCTGTTGAGCCAGAGGTAAAAAACATCACTTCCGCCTGATTGAGGAATTCATCTTTTTGTAATCTGATCAGGTTCGCTTCATGCTCACTGCGCTTTAAAGATGCATGAACAGGTTGACGTTCAAGAAAATGGATATCTTGCTGTAAAAATTGTTTCTCTAAATCACGCACTCGATGCGGCGGTAAAATAATTTTTTTGTTCGCGAGCAAGCTTGCAAAAAACAAGACACTAAATTGATAACTGTCCTGCTCCCATAACGCCCAGATCTGTTGAGGTAAATTTTGAATAGCCGCTGTCTGTTCAGCAACATCTTGCCAAAAGTCCGCATAAGAAATGGTTTTAAATTCAGCGCTAATACAAAACGTTTTCGCTGAATCGGTATCGTTATAAAAGAAGATAGGCATAGTATTTTAAGATATTGTTTGATTTAAACGTTGATGTCTTTTGCGCAAGATAAACTCACCCAATAATAAAATCCCCATCAAAACGTAAGAGATAAAACCATTATAGATCACCCAAAACTTCATTGGTGCAAAGCAGGTTGCCAATGCAATCAGGGCATTGATACTAAAAAATATACACCAGACCACAGTCACTTTACGTGTCCACTGTACCCCCGATGCAGGTAAATCAGGTTCCATCAGACGGGCAAAACGCTCGATCATGGAAGGAGGCTTATATAATGTCAGGGCAAAGATCAGCAAAGCGCCCAAACTCATTGCAACTGGATAAAGCTTTAGCCAGGCATGATCTTTTAAAAGCAGACTCAAACCACCACAAATAATGGCCAGTCCAGTCAAAGGTAACATCAAGTCTTTTTTCGCACTGACTAAACGAAGTATACCCAGAACGACGAGTAAACCACTGACCCAGAGAAACTGACCATGCGATAGACTCCATCCGACTATAAAGGGGTATAACACAAAAAATGTGATCACGCCCCCTCTGAACAGATGTTTCATTCAGCAGTCATATTCTGAATGACAACAACCACATCTTGTACTGTTCTGACGGCCTTAAAGTCTTCTGGCTTCACTTGCTTGCCAGTCAGTTCTTTAATTTTCACCACTAAATCCACAGCATCAATACTGTCGACGTCGAGATCTTCATATAAATTTGAATCAAGCTGAATATCGTCAGGCTCAATTTCAAATAAATCCTGCATCCATTCTCTTAATTTTGCCAGCACCTGTTCTTGAGTTAACATCGCTCTACTCCTTAAACTGCTTGCTGTGCTTCAACCAAAGCCACCAGACTTTGAACTGATTTAAAATGTTGTTTGGTCTCATCTGACTCGGCATTCAAATGAATGTTGTAACGCTTTTTCAATGCCAAGCCCAACTCTAGAGCATCAATTGAGTCTAAACCCAAACCCTCACCAAAAAGTGGAGCGTCGGTTTCAATATCACTGATGCTAATATCCTCAAGTGCGAGAACATCAATAATCATTTGCTTTAATTCATCAGCAAGATTGCTCATTTTTAGATAACTCATCATTAAAAATTTGATAAAACTGTTGATTCAACTGACGTACCTGCTTAGGGCTAACGTCTGAATCCGCTAATAGGTCTTTGACCTCAATTGCATCGAGTACCTTAATTTCAATATGAAAGGGTTGCGCAGGCACATGATACCATTTTTCATTTTTGGTTAAGGTCGACGGTGTACAACGTATCAACACTGGACGCACTGGCACATTGGCACGGATGGCAATATTTGCAGCACCACGTTGAAACTCATTCAGAGATTCGCCTTTTTCTGTGCGGGTTCCTTCAGGAAAGATCAACAATGACGCCGCGCCCTGCTCTTTTAAACGCACCACGCAATCCTCAATAAACTGCTGTGAACCTGCATTTAAAATATAACCTGCGCTACGAACTGGCCCACGCGTAAAGGGATTTGACCATAATGATTGCTTAACCACACAATTGGCTTGTTGCATCAGACCAATCATCACCACCACATCAATCAAGGTCGGGTGATTGGCAATGACTAATTCTTGGCGGCTATTTTGCAGTTTTTCCAGCCCCTCTACGGAGTAGGTCATTACGCCAAGTTTGACCATCATTTCAGTAAAGCCCTTGAAGCTGTAATGAATGACTTGCTGCGCACGCTGCTGACGCAAAACTGGATTGCGGCTGCTTAAATGAACCAAAGGTGCGATAACCGTTGCAATCCCAACCCCGCCTGCACCAAAACTTGCAAAGCTGAAACCTGTCGCTGCAACACGCCAAGCATAATTGGCTTTCTGTTTAATCTGATTCAGCTTTAACATTTTTTCCATCTCAACACAGATTGGTCTACTTCTGCAGTCTGCCAAAACTGGTAAAAAGCTAAACTTTCTAATGATTCCGAGCCACTGAGCTGTAAAACTTCCAGATTGGGATTTTCTAAACTCACGATAGCTGCCAAAGCAAATGCAGAGAACTCAGTAGCATCAGCATAAACACTTGGTAAAGCTTGATCATATGCCACCACCAACACACGCTGTGCCGAGGGTGTTGACTTTAAAATTGCATAAGCCTCAATCAATGCTTCTGTCCATTCACAGCTTAAACTTGTCGAGGGCGTCGCATCCCGACATAGAATCGAATACAAGCCTGCAATTGCATTGTGAACTGAGGTTGAAAATTGTGTTGGTGATGGTGTTTGTTGTTGTAATACGTCTTGGAGAATATCCAAGGTTTTTTGTTCGTCCCCGTACCGGGAAGCCCAGACAATATAATCTACATATTGACCGTCAAGCTTCGTCAAGGCACAACTCAAAGCCATTTTTGCCAATGCAGAGAGTCGTCGACGCTGCATGGCAGGAATAGCATCCAACGCAGCATAGTTTTGCTTAGCATCAATAAGCTGAGGCTGCGTTATATGGAGTTTCAACATGCAATGCATAATCCCAATAAGGTTAAAAAACAGACAAAAAGTAGGTCTTAGGCGGTGGCATTATAGCATTCACACCAATTTTAACAAAAAAATATTTATTCTAAATATCAGTAACTTAACAACAATTTTAATTACTCAATGATTTTAAATCCATTCAATGTGAAATTCAACTAAACAAAAAACTATATTATAAATATTAACTATCTAAAAATTATAATAAAAAAGCCCAAAGCAAAGTTTGGGCTTTTGGCATCAAGATCAGCTTAACGCTTGAATTTCTTTTCTGCTTTTTTGAATTTCTGTACATAACGACGTTTACGTGCTGCCACACGTTCATCCACTTGCGACTTACGCCCCTCAAATGGGTTGTCCGATGTTTTAAAATCAACACGAACTGGCGTTCCTTCAAGTTTATAAACTTTACGGAACACATTCTCCAAATAACGACGATAATCCGCAGGTGTCTTGTCTACCTTGTTACCATGAATCACGATTGTTGGTGGATTTTGTCCACCCATATGCGCATAACGCATTTTAATTCGTTTACCACCAATCATCGGCGGTTGGTGCGCTTCAGTCGCATCATTTAAGATTTGAGTGAGTTTCGCAGGAGAAACTTTTAAGTGTGATGAATCATAAGCACGATGGATGGTTGGGTACATTTCCCCTACGCCAGTACCATGCAATGCCGAGATTAAATGTACTTTCGCCCAAGGAATAAAGTCAAAACGACGGTCTACATCCAACTTACATTGCTTACGATCATACTCGGTCATGTTGTCCCATTTGTTGATCGCAATCACCATGGCACGACCAGCTTCAAGCGCATAACCAATCAAATGTAAATCTTGTTCGACCACCCCTTCACGGGCATCCAGTACCACCACAATCACATGTGCATCTTTAATCGCTTGTAGTGTTTTCACAATTGAGAATTTCTCAATCATTTCCTCTACTTTGCCTTTACGACGTACACCAGCTGTGTCAATCAAAGTATATTGACGACCATCACGTTCAAACGGGATGTAAATCGAATCACGCGTTGTTCCGGGTTGGTCAAATGCAACCACACGGTCTTCACCCAACAGGCGGTTAACCAAGGTTGATTTACCGACATTCGGACGACCAATAATCGCTAAACGTAAACCTGTTGCTTTGTCATGCTCTTCTGGATTTTCATCTTCTGGAACTTCAGCCAAGACATCTTCAAGCATTTGCTGTACGCCACGGCCGTGACTTGCAGCAACTTGTAAGGGTTCCCCCATACCGAGCTTGTAGAATTCAACTAAAGCAGCCTCGGCATGAACACCGTCCACTTTATTGGCAACCAAGTAAACTTTCTTACCGAGTGTACGTAGTTCACGTGCGATTTGCTCGTCTGATGCCAATAGGCCAGCACGCGCGTCCACAACAAAAACAATGATGTCTGCTTCATGAATCGCAGTTTTCGACTGTTCAGCCATGTACGAATCAATACCACCTTCATTCTCACCGATACCACCGGTATCTACGACAATGAATGACTTATTTTGAAAAACAGCATCACCATATTTACGGTCACGGGTTAAACCAGCAAAATCGGCAACCAAAGCATCACGACTTTTGGTGATTTGGTTAAATAGCGTTGATTTTCCGACGTTTGGTCGACCAATGAGCGCAATAACGGGTTTCATAAATTAACCTTAATTCAGACGAGCCATCATTGATGACATCGTATCAGAAACTGTAGGGAAGATTTTGGTGATCAAATGATCATAATAAAAATTCGGGGATTTGTCTGACAAATACCCCGAAGAATTTGTTAAAAGTGCAATTCGCTGTTTTAATTTTACCACATTTAGGAAAAATTAACGATTCTGCCAGATGCTTAATGCACCTTTACGCGTTGCAACATAAAGTTGATTATCAATCACGCGCAATGAACGTACTTCACCACTGGTTTTAGCACGGCCGATTAGCTTACCTGAGGCTGGATTAATCAGATGAATCACACCATCCAAATCACCTACAACAAGGTTTTGTCCTAGCATTACAGGATTGCTGAGCTTACGATTCAGCAATTCTTCATTTTGCCAAACCAACTCACCAGTTGCCAAGTTATACGCATTCAACTTGCCATCTGTTGTCGTAACAAAGACTTTATCATCTGCAACTTCAGCACTATTGGTACTGCTTGCATCTTCGCTCCACACGACACGTTGTGTTGCAAGATCAGTCACAGTCACTTGGCCTTGGAAGCTCGTCGTCACTAGATATTGTCCTGAAACCACCGGATCACCAACCACATCCACCAAACGTTGAATGTCTGAACGACCTTCACTGATTGCAACACGGCGTTGGAAACGTGGCACACCGCTAATGATATCCAAAGCATAGATATAGGCATTTGCAGAGCCAATCAACACAGTACGCTCGTCTAAACGAACAGGTGCTGGTTGCCCACGCAAACTGAATTGTACATTCGGGAGCTTATATGCCCAAACTTGTTGTCCTGTCACAGCATCATGCGCAAACACTGTACCATCATTAGCAATGGTAATTACGCGACCAGACTGGATCAGTGATGGCGACAAAATTGCCCCAGACAATTTCGCTGTCCATTTTTGTTCACCAGTCGCTTGGTCTAAAGCAAATAACTGACCTTTGCGATTACCACTGACTACAATCCCCTCACCAGCTTCTACACCAGCAGTGAGTTCTTGTTTGGTAATTTTACTTTTCCAGAGACGTTCTTTACCTTTGTAAGCAGACACCTGACCATCTGGGTCAATCGCAAAAACCACACCATTGTCGGTATCCAACTGCAAGCGTAAAGCTTCAGCAGCATCAGTCGACGAAACACTTTGTGAAAACACAAGGTTTAAATTTTGTTCTTGCGTGATTTTTGGCAATGGATTTGGTTTTACTTCTTTTACTTTATTGCTTGAACAACCAACCAATAAAGCTGAAGCAATTGCAATTGCCAAAGGTAGTTTTAGTTTATTCTGCATTAAGACTCATCCACTTTGGTATCTAAGATCGGGCGCTCAAAATCAGGATCATCTACTAAAACGCCAACACTTTCGAGTTTAATTTGTAAAAGCTGACGCTCTTGTTTACGTTCGAGCAAGTTATCCCATGCACTTTGATACGCTTTACGTGCAGATGCGTTGTCTTTTTTCGCAACAAAGATATCACCGCGCAGCTCTTCTGCTGTTGCTTTGAACGCTGGATCAGTCACCGTTGATAAGGTTTTCAAAGCTTCATCATATTTGCTTTGCGCCAATTGTGTATCCGCTAAACGTATTTTAACAATTTGCAGCAAACCAGCATCTTTTACCTTCGCATTTTCAACTTTCTTCAAGGCTTTTTCAGCTGCAGCATAGTCTTGCTTGTCGTAAGCAAGTTTCGCCATAATAAATTGTGTTTGAATTGCTTGAGCCGAGTCAGCGTCATCTTTTACAATTTTATCAGCTGTTTCAGATAAGCTGGCAAAAGCATTTGGTTGACCCGACGCCGCTTTTGCCTCATCCATCAACTTCTGTACCTTTGCTGTTTGGTTCTGGGCTTCAGCAAGGTTTTTCTTTTGCCAGTATTCCCATCCGAAAAAGGCAATCAAGGCAATGAGAATTCCGCTAATCATTGCAGAACCATATTTTTTGGCAAACGACTTTAAACTGTCGAGTTGTTCTTCATCACTTAGACTCATGTGATTGTCCTTTTCCTAAACTTTGCAATTTATTGTTTAAATTTTTCGATAAAGAATGGTGTCAGTTCAGCCAAGGCTACTTGAGACTGTTCAGCCGTTGCAAGTTGCTTCACTAATAGCTGCTGAGATTCCCACTCACGCTCACCCAAAATAACCGCATAGGTTGCACCAGACTGATCCGCCTTCTTCATTTGGCTTTTCATGCTGCCCTGAGATCCAGTTTTCAAACGAATCGTGCTATTTGCCGCTTCCAATTGGTCACGAATTTGCTCTGCCAAGACTAGCGCTTTAGCTTGATAAGCAGGTTCAGCTAACAAGAAGATTTCGCAATCACGAACATCTTTGGTTTGTTCAACTTGCTCAAGCAACAGCAGCAAACGCTCCATACCCATCGCAAAACCAACTGCAGGTACCGACTGATCAGCCTTACCTTTCAACTGGCCAACCAAACCATCATAGCGACCACCCGCACAAACTGTACCCTGTGAACCCAACATTGTGGTGGTCCATTCAAATACAGTTTTGTTGTAGTAGTCCAAACCACGCACTAACTTTTGGTTAATCACAAATTCAATGCCAGCATCACTTAAATATTGCTGCAATTGCTGAAAGTGATTGATTGAATCTTCTTTAAGGAAATCATGCAACTTCGGTGCATTTTCCAAAATCTTTTGCGTCGATTCAATCTTAGAATCCAAAATACGTAATGGATTGGTGGTTAAACGACGTTGCGAATCTTCATCCAGCGCATCTTTGTGTTGGTTTAGAAACTCAACCAATGCTGCACGGTATTCTGCACGCTCATCGGTTTCACCCAAGGTATTCAACTCAAGTTGAACCTTGTCAGCAATACCCATATGCTTCCACAAACGCGCTGTGAGTAAAATTAACTCTGCATCGATATCTGGCGTTGCCACCCCAAAAGTTTCTACACCAAACTGGTGGAACTGACGGTAACGGCCCTTTTGCGGTTTTTCATAACGGAACATTGGTCCCATATACCACACACGCGGCGTCGCGCCACGCAACAAATTATGTTCAAGCAAAGCACGTACACAACCCGCCGTCCCTTCTGGACGTAAGGTCAATGATTCAGGCGGATTACCTTTGTCGAAAAAGGTATACATCTCCTTTTCAACGATATCGGTCGCATCACCAATAGCACGTTTGAATAAACCTGTCTGCTCGACAATCGGCAAACGGATCTGTTGATAACCATACGCATCCATCAGAGATGCAAGTTGTTGTTCCAGACTTCTCCAAGCTGCAGTTTGCGTTGGAAGGATGTCATTAAAACCTTTGATAGCGACGATTGAACTCATGATGAACTACGAATAATTTCTTTAGATTTTGCTTCTTCAAGCTCTTGAACACGTTGACGAACCATTGTTTCAATTTCATCAACCAACTGATTTGTGTCGATCAAATGGCTCTTTTCACCATTACGATAGACCAATGAACGAGGAGATGCTCCTACAATCCCGATATCTGCCTCTTTGGCTTCACCAGGACCATTCACTTTACACCCGATCACAGATAAATCCATCGGGGTACGGATATCTTCTAAACGCTCTTCCAATGCTTGCATCACTTGAATCACATTGAATTCTTGGCGTGAGCAGCTTGGGCAAGCAATAAAGTTAATTCCATTTGAGCGCAAGCCCAACGATTTTAAAATATCAAAACCGATTTTAATTTCATCTTCTGGTTCAGCTGCAAGCGAGATACGCATGGTATCGCCAATGCCTTCCATCAACAATCCACCCAGTGCGATGGCTGATTTCACCGTACCAGTACGGTAAATACCAGCTTCGGTTACGCCAAGGTGTAAGGGATTATCAATCTGCTGAGACAGTAAGCGGTAGGCATCCATGGTTAAAAACACATTCGATGCTTTTACACTGACTTTGAACTCATGAAAGTCTAAACGATCAAGAATATCAATATGACGCATAGCAGACTCAAGTAAAGCTTGTCCTGTTGGCTCGCCATATTTCACTTGTAAATCTTTTTCTAACGAACCCGCATTCACACCAATACGAATCGAAATGCCATGATGTTTTGCCGCAGCAACCACTTCACGTACTTTCTGATCTGAACCGATATTGCCTGGGTTAATACGCAAACAATCTGCGCCATAATCAGCCACAGCGAGTGCAATACGATGATCAAAATGAATATCCGCAACTAAAGGAACAGTCACACGTTTACGAATTGCACCAAACGCCTCTGCCGCTTCCATCGAAGGAACAGAAACGCGCATGATATCTGCACCTGCATCTGCACAGCGCTGGATTTGCGCAACAGTTGCATCGACATCACAGGTTTCAGTATTCGTCATACTTTGAACACTGATCGGGGCATCACCACCGACATACACCGAACCGACGCGAATTTTACGTGTTGGACGGCGTTTAATTGGGTTCACAATCATCGTATAGCTCTACTCTTTGGCATTAACGAGACAAACGGAATTCTGCTTTTCCATTAACTGTATAAGGAGACAATGAAATTTGCTCCTGATTTAAAGTCAATGCTACTGCTGTCGCATCATCTAAACGGATTTGAAATGGTGATTCACCACTTAAAGTCAATGTCGATGCTTGGCGACCTGTTGCCAATACTTTACCTGTTGCATCTACGATATGCACAGAGGTCGGACGGTTAAAACTCAACACCAATTGGTCACCAGATGTTGCAGTCGTGGTCGTCCCACTCATAGGTAGAATTTGAACGTCAGAATTCTTGATCTTCGGCACATCTTCATCATCTTTATGGCTTGATGTCCAGTTTTGAACCGCCATAACCGCTAACCAAGCCAAAACGCCAACCGCAACCACGATCGCAATACGCTTTAACCAGATACGGTTACGTACACTTTTCGAACCTGACAATTTCCCCATAATTTTAATCGGAGAATTATTCAAGGCATGACTGGCTTTAAGCCCAGTATCGTTGGCATAGATTTCATCAAAGCGCTGAATGATCGCACTGGCATCTGCATTTAAATGCTTTGCATAAGCACGATAATAGCCTTTGATAAACGTGGCTTCAGGTAATGATTTATAGTCGTCTTGCTCTAATGCTGTCAATGTTTTGACAGGCATATTCAATACGTTTGCAATCTCATCAATTTCTTTCTTTTGTGCAATACGAATTTGACGCAAATACTCACCAGGTCGTTGAATATTTCCTAACGTTGACGCTGGCGAGGTTGAGCCAGTTGGCTGATGTGAATTTGGATTTATTTCCATACGGCCTCAGTACTGTACTGTAATTGCAAATAACGTTGATATTCTGGACTATCAGGAAATAGCGCACGTAGTTGATTGACTAACACTTGCATTCCTAATTGATCCGCATTCGCTCGAGCAATGCGTAGACCAATCCAAAGCGCCCGAGCACCTTGGTTTTTCTGTCCCACGTTACGAACATATTGTTCGTATAGTTGTGCAGCATCTCTATTATTTTGTTGCAAATAGAAAATTTCCGCCAACTCTAACATTGAAATGGTTGCGTTTCGATTCGCTTGTAGCGCTTGTTTGAATGATTTTTCAGCATTCGCAACATCGCCCAATTTCAAATAGATTCGCCCTAGGTTTTCCAACGACTGAAAACGTTGTTCATAGCCTAAAGTTGCACCCGCACGGGTAAATTGCTCAATGGCGTCATTATAACGTTGCTGTTGATACAAATATGTACCGTAATTATTACGCGCTTGAGCATTATCAGGTTCTGAGGAAATTGCACGCTTAAAATAAGCTTCTGCTTTTTCCATATTAGTCTTGCTACCTTCTTGTTGCAGCAAAATCCCCATCATCATATTGGCATTGGCATCACGGGAATCAATCTTTAAAGCTTGGTCAAGTGAACGCTTAGCTGCATCTAAATCACGATTACGAATATACTCTGCCGCAAGTTGAGTACGGACTTGCACTGCTTTTTCTGGATCTTTTTTTAATGTTGTAGAGGGTGTTTGACATGCTGTTAGGCCAAGTAAAGTAAACCCAACAGCTGTCGCAATAATCGTTTTTGGTCGAGTGGTATTCAACGCCTTTTCCCCAAGTATTATCCTTGTGTGCGCAAAATTTCTTGTTGTTGCGCCACTTTCTTTTTCCATTGTTCAGCACGACGAGTACGGTCAGCAACCTGTCCTACCAATTGTCCACACGCTGCATCGATATCATCACCACGTGTCTGACGAATCGTACACACAAATCCTGCATCCGACAAAGTTTTTTGGAAAGCAATAATACGGTTACGGCTCGAACGACCATACGGTGCATGCGGGAACGGGTTAAATGGAATAAGATTGATCTTACTCGGTAAGTTTTTCAATAATTTTAAAAGTTGTTGTGCATGCTCAGGCTTGTCATTAACACCGTCTAACATCACATATTCGATCGTGACATGGCGACGTGAGCTTTCATTGCCATCTTTAGCAAGATAACGTTGGCAAGCAGCAATTAACTGCTGTAATGGATATTTTTTATTGATTGGAACAAGTTCGTTCCGCAATTCATCATTTGGTGCATGTAGTGAAATTGCCAAAGCGACATCGATATCTTGCGCCAGTTGATCAATTTTCGGTACGACACCTGAAGTCGATAAGGTGACACGGCGTTTCGACATGCCATAAGCAAAGTCATCCAGCATTAACTGCATAGAACTGAGTACAGCATCATAGTTGAGTAAAGGTTCGCCCATACCCATCATCACTACATTTGTCACGGTACGCTCGCGTTCGGCAACAGGTACCTCTTCCATGTAGGAATAGTTTGCCATCCACAACTGACCAATGATTTCAGCTGGGGTTAAATCACGTTGAAAACCTTGCTTGCCTGTCGAGCAGAATGAACAATCCAATGCACAGCCCACTTGTGACGAAATACACAAGGTCTTACGTGCACCTGTTTTATCTTCCGCAGGAATCAATACAGTTTCAACCAATGACCCTTCACCATCTCCAACACGGAACACCCACTTACGGGTTCCATCTTTAGAGTAGTTACGATGCACCACATCAGGTGCTTTAATTTCACAAATCTTTTCCAGTTTCTCTCGTAATTTGCCTGAGATATTGCTCATCTCAGCAAAATCAGTCACAAAATATTGATGAATCCATTTCATGACCTGACCCGCACGAAATTTCTTTTCGCCTAAGTCTTCGAAGAATTTTTCTAATTCAGCTCGAGACATGCCAAGTAAATTTACTTTTTTCTCGACAGCATGAACGACAGGTGTAGAAACAGACTGTTGTTTTTCATCTAAATTTTCTGATGAAACGACCACTGCAGAACTCATGTACATTTACCTAAACAATATCAGCGCTAAAAACCGCTGTGCATAATTCGCACAACGCAATCTATAAAAAATAAAAAACCAGATAAGTAGTATACCACTTATCTGGTTTGAATACTTTGGATTAACGAGTGCGTGGGCAAATCTCGTTATCAGCAAAGAAGTAAGCGATTTCACGCTCAGCAGAAGCAACTGAGTCAGAACCGTGAGCAGCATTTTCGTCGATGCTTACAGCGAAGTCAGCGCGGATTGTACCTGGAGCAGCTTCTTTAGGGTTTGTCGCACCTAAGATTTCGCGGTGAGCAAGAACTGCATTTTCGCCTTCAAGAACTGAAACAACAACTGGACCAGAAGTCATGAATGCAACTAAGTCAGCAAAGAAACCACGTTCTTTGTGCTCAGCATAGAAACCTTCAGCATCAGCTTGAGAAAGGTGTTTCATTTTAGTTGCAACAATTTTCAAACCTGATTTTTCGAAACGAGCAAAGATGTCGCCGATGTGGTTTTTAGAAACTGCATCTGGTTTTACGATAGATAAAGTACGTTCAATCGCCATGATTGACTCCTATTATGGTTTAAACTAAAAAATTTGCCGCATTATACCGATGTCATCGCTAATAATCAGCTTGAATATGCAAAACTTAAGCGTTTTCTGACGAATTTTTAACGAACTTCATCTAGCCATGCCATTTGAATGGCTTCAAGCAAACCTTCAGTTGACTTATTTGGGTCATCACTAAAGTCAGGCAAAGCACAAACCCATGCATGTAAATCGGTAAAACGGATCCATTGTGGATCCACATCTGGATGTGCTTCGGTGAGTTCAATCGCAATATCAATCGTATCTGTCCAACGTAAGCCCATATGACAACCTAAATAAATATGTGTAATTGAGCGTACTTTAACAAATCATGCAATTTAAGGGATAGTGCTCTATTGCGAAATTCAGCATAAAACACCTTACAATGCGATATTAAAGCTAGGTGCCAGCAAAATAATAGTACTGGCAACTGATGCACCAATCATCGCACCCACAATCACATCACTCGGATAATGCAGACCCAAGACCATACGTGACAAGGCGACCAGAATAGTGAAAGGCAGCATCAAGATCAGCAACAAAGGTTGGATATAGCCCAGCGTGATGGTCACCATCACTGCATGTAAAGTATGACCTGATGGAAAACTAAAATGATCCAGTGCCCTTTCACCCAAGACAATCACTTGATGCACCTGATAAGGTCTTGGACGTGTGGTTTTATTTTTCAAAAATTTATAGATCAAGGTTCCGACAGAACCCGCAGCAATCACATACAAAATTTGCACACCATATGCCAAACCTTGCATTGCCCAAACTGACAACAACATGACATACCAAAATGGTCCATCCCCCAAACGACTGATCGTTTTAAAAAATAAAGCGACTCGCTGTGAATGGGAGAGATGATTAAGGTAGACACACCCTTTTAAATCTAAATCAAGTATTTTTATTTTTGCATTTTGAAGATTCATACTTTTTCTCCTCTTATGAGAATACTTTAAGTCGTGGTCATGGGAGACTCCTCACGACTTGATATAGTGCTTGTTCTAATTGTTGTACTGGAAATTGCCAGCTACTTTGTTGCACACTTTCACTGGCCAATAAGCCCATCTGTCTCAATTGTGGTAGTGCAGGTAGTTGGCAAATCGACTGAATTAAATGATCTGTTTGACCTAATGGAGTCAACCACCCTGTAACATTCGGTTTGACGTGTTGATGGGCGCAGACATAATCATAAGCCACCACCGCTAAGCCGCTGGCAATTGCTTCTAAGACTACATTTCCAAAAGTATCGGCTTGACTAGCAAAGGCAAACACATCGGCACTGGCATACGCGGCTGAAAGTTCACGACCACTCAGACTGCCCATAAAAATAATGTCATCCGATTGTGCCATCTTGCCTAGACGGGCGCGATCTGGGCCATCACCGACAATTACAAACTTCACATTTTTACCTTGTTGTGCTTGTAAGGCATGAAAGCTTTTAATCAGCACATCGACTTCTTTTTCTGGCGATAAACGTCCGACATACAACATCACTCGGGTATCTGCATCGACACCCCATTGTTGGCGCAGTTGTTGTGAACGGTGCTGAGGCGAAAATTTCTCAGTATCCACACCACGACCCACCACCACCAATGGGCAAGTCACACCAAAGCCGCGTAAAGCTTGTTCGGTATATTGGCTCGGCACA
Organism: Acinetobacter sp. TUM15071; assembly: GCF_008980925.1. Lineage (NCBI taxonomy): Bacteria > Pseudomonadati > Pseudomonadota > Gammaproteobacteria > Moraxellales > Moraxellaceae > Acinetobacter > Acinetobacter sp. TUM15071. The sequence continues at coordinate 51,292 of NZ_BKGB01000022.1, forward strand.
CAAGTCACATCGGTACTGTTATGAAACCAAGTCAAATAACGTTGAATCGGCTTGACTAAAAAAGCCAAGTCAAAGAAGCGACTAAAATCATGAAAGGCTGAATGAAAACCACTGGAGACTGCTATTTTTCTCGATTTTGCCGCTTGTAGTGCAGTCAAGCCCAACGGTCCTTCGGTCACAATATGCACCACATCTGGTGCGAACTTTTCAAAGGCTTTCGAGACCTTGAGATATTGTGGCCAACCAAACTGAATACTTGGATATTTCGGAATCGGCTGAGACATGACCAGGCATTCTTGTTCTGGATGAAATTCGGTACAAACTGCTTTTTGGGTTGGTCGTACCAATAAAATTTTATGTCCAAGTCGTTGTAGACCTTGGCACAATTGCATCATCGACAGCGCTACACCATTGATTTCTGGTGGCCATGTTTCAGTCACAATGGCAATTCGGAGACGAGGACGAACGAGATCGCGAAGCTCAGACAATTCATCTTGTTTATTTCTGGGTTGTTTCCTTTTAAAGTAAAATTTAAAATTTTCAGGAAACTCTTGCTTGAATAGAGATGTCGCGTATGTACTCTGCATATCGCCATCCATTTGTGTCGTTATTTTCATGCTTTCAGCTTAAAAGCATTTTTTGACACTTTAATGATCAGTGTGTGACAGTTTTTTGACAGTCTTAAAATAAAAAATGCCCGAGTTCAGTATGAAAATGGGCATTTAAAAGAGATCACAGACTGATCAAGCTAAAGGATTATCCACTGCAAAAAGTTGCTGATCGTCTAAACGGAACGCCATCAATTGCTGTCCCCAAACACAACCACCATCGACATTTTGAATTTGAGGACTAATGGTCTTGCCCTGCAAAGCTGCCCAATGCCCAAAAATTAATTGATGGCTTTGTGCTGCCTGACTTTCAAACTCAAACCAAGGTTGGAAACCTGCTGGCATTGGTGCATCAAGCGCATCTTTAAAATCAAATTCCAAACGCCCAGCAGCATCAGTTAAACGCATCCTTGTCAGATAGTTGGTAATACAGCGCAAACGTGCCATTCCCGTCAATTCATCTGACCATAGATCAGGTTGTGAGCCATACATTTCAGCAAGAAAACCATCTAAAACCGAAAGATCGTCATGACCCACCACCTGCTGTACTTCTTGTGCCAATGCCATCGTTTGTTCAGCATTCCAGATACACGGCACACCTGCATGGGTAATCAAAGTCTGCGCATTTGGAGATAGGCTTAACGGCTGTTTACGCAGCCAATCAATCAGCTCATCACCATCAATGGCATCAATCACTTCTTGAGTATGATCTTTGTCTTTGGCCTTTTTAAAACCACGGGCACAGGCAATCAAGGTCAAATCGTGATTGCCTAATACCGTTGCGGCAGCACCACGGTCAGCCAGCTTTTTAATAAAGCGTAAAGCACCTACCGAGTTTTCACCACGTGCAACCAAATCCCCCGCAAACCATAAAAAGTCTTGGTCAGGATCAAAGCGAATTTCTTTCAGCAACGCTTTCAGTGCTTCGAAACAACCTTGCACATCACCAATGACATAGTTATAGCGCTTAGACATTAAGACACCATCTGATCAGAGAGTGCGACAAAGTCAGCTAGGCTTAAGGTTTCTGGACGTGCCATCGGATCAACGCCTGCTTTTTCAAAGCCATCTTCTGCCAACATCCCTTTTAAACTATTACGTAGAGTTTTACGGCGCTGAGTAAAGACATGCCCAACCAAACGGGCCAAAGCTTTCTCATCCTTTGCAACGATTGGCTTGGTTTCATATGGCTCTAAACGAAATACTGCCGATGTGACTTTCGGTGGTGGATTGAATGAGCCTGGCGGCACTTCAAACAAAAACGTTGGTTTGCAGTAATACTGAATCATCACCGATAAACGGCCATATTCTTTGGTATTTGGCGTTGCGGTAATACGATCAACCACTTCTTTCTGCAACATGAAATGCATGTCTTTGACTTTGTCACCAAACTCCAAGAGATGGAACAACAAAGGCGTAGAAATGTTATATGGTAAATTTCCAACCACACGCAGTGGACGACCATCTTTAAACAGTTCGGTGAAATCGTACTTTAATGCGTCAGCTTCAATAATGGTCAAACGTTCAGGATGTGGCACACGCCCAGGTAAGCCTGCTGCCAAATCTCGGTCAAGCTCAACTACGGTCAAAGCATCACACTCACCAATCAAAGGCGATGTTAATGCAGCCAAACCAGGTCCAATTTCAACAATATTTTCGCCTGTACGTGGATTCACTGAGCGTACAATTTTGGCAATCACACGTTGATCATGTAAGAAGTTTTGACCAAAACGTTTTCGAGCCTGATGCCCTTCATCTTTAGGGTTTAGGGCATTAATTTGATACATAATAATTCCAACGTGAATAATTTACTCGTTAATCACTGACGAGCTAAATCAAGTGCTAAATCCACTGCAACATGCAAGCTCGATGCTTTTGCCTGTCCAGTGCCTGCAAGAGAAAGTGCTGTACCATGATCGACAGAGGTTCGAATAAATGGCAAGCCTAATGTAATGTTAACTGCTTCACCAAAGCCTTGTGATTTTAACACAGGTAGACCTTGATCGTGATACATCGCTAAAACTGCATCTGCATTGCTTAAATTTTCAGGAGTAAATAAGGTATCTGCAGGTAAGCTTAAGCTCATCTCAATGCCTTGTGCTCGATAGGTTTCTAACACAGGATTAATCACTTCTATTTCTTCTCGGCCCAAATAGCCATCTTCACCTGCATGAGGATTCAGACCACAGACCAAAATACGTGGTGCAGCGATTTTAAATTTGGTTTTTAAATCATGAATCAAAATATCAATGACTTGCTGTAGACGTTCTTTGGTAATAGCATCAGGCACATCACGTAAGGGTAAATGTGTCGTCGCCAAAGCAACACGCAATGTTTTGGTCGCTAGCATCATCACCACACGATCAATGCCAGCAAACTCTTGGTAATATTCCGTATGCCCACTAAACGCGATGCCTGCCTCGTTGATAATCGACTTCTGCACTGGGGCTGTTGCCACACCAACACTCAGTCCTGACAGCGCATAATCAGCTGAACGGCGTAGCTGTTCCAACACATAAGCCGCATTGGCTGAATCTAATTGTCCCAACACAACAGGTTTAGCTAAAGGCACATGTTCAACAAAAAGTTGTCCCTGCACACTAGATTCAGTCTGCCCCTGATAAGCAATCAGTTCAACATCAATACCTAAAAGATTGGCGCGTTGCTGTAACATTTGTAGATCAGCCAGAATAACAATCGGTCGCTCATCGATACGTTCTGCCAAACTGAGACAAATATCAGGACCAATTCCTGCAGGTTCGCCTGAAGTGACATATAAAGGACGCATGTATACCGCCAGTCTTTCTTGATTCCTATCTAGTGTAACCAAAATCGAAGAACAGCTATAGTGCTGGATTTTTAATAATTCAAACGCTTTAAGGTGTAGCGGAAACTTTCGGCAAATTTTGTGGCACTAGATTCGAAGGTACAAACTCGACCTTGCGTGTCCAAGGATTAATCTTTGGCTGTACTTTCTTTTGAGGCTGTACAACAACGACTTCTTCTTTTTTCTCAGCCACAACGACACCACTTGCGGCTTTTTCTACCAATGGATTGCTAACCACATCTTTCTTTTCTGCAACCTGCACGGGCTGTGCAATCTGAGATTCCTTCTTCTCTATCACAGGTGTTGCAACCACAGTACTTACAGGTCGAGTATAAGGTGCTGCAATTGCCCCCTGCTTCACTACAGTTTGTGTTGTTGGTTGTTGAATAGATTGTGTTGTTGCAGCTGAGGCTTGCCCTTGGAGATTCAGTTGATCAACAGGAATCTCAATCGCTTTCATCTCAGCCGTCACTGCCATTGCAGGGTCAACGTGATCATTACCTCGACTTTCCAGTACCTCAAGCTTACGGCTGGTCCCCTCTTTAGGCTGAAATTCTGAATAATTAGTGACGCTGGTCTGATCTACCCATTTATAAAGTCGTCGTGCATTGGTCTGTGTTGAACAAACGCCTATCAACAATGTAACTACAACAATTTTTGTAGAAAACGACAACTTCATCAAATTCCCCACGAGAAGAGGTTAATACTTCTATTTATTTCAAATATTTGCTAAAAAAATAATAGGGCAAATCCCTCCCCCTCACAAGGCAAATAATGTTGCTTGAAATAAAAGTCGCCTTAATTACAAATTCAGTCACATTGCAGCAATTTGTGACGGCTCAGGTGAATTTTTCTTGTGTACTTTTACGAACTCATGTAGAATTCGGTCTCCTTTTGTTTGGACAGATTTTACCGTCCAAACCAACTATAATAGGTAGTGGTTTAAATGAAAACTCTCAGCGCTAAGCCAGCTGAAGTTCAACACGACTGGTATGTTGTTGATGCTTCTGGCAAAACTTTAGGTCGCCTTGCGACTGAAATCGCTCGTCGTTTACGCGGTAAGCACAAGACTTCTTATACTCCTCACGTTGACACTGGTGACTACATCGTTGTGATCAATGCTGAACACGTTCAAGTGACTGGTAACAAATCACTTGATAAGAAATATTATCGCCATACTGGTTTCCCTGGTGGTATCCGTGAGACTAACTTCGAGAAGTTAATTGCTCACAAACCTGAAGCAGTTTTAGAAAAAGCTGTTAAAGGTATGTTACCAAAAGGTCCTCTTGGTTATGCAATGATCAAAAAAATGAAAGTGTACGCTGGTACTGAGCATCCTCATACTGCTCAACAGCCACAAGTTTTGGACATCTAAGGGATACAGCACATGGCTACTAATTATGGTACAGGTCGCCGTAAGACCGCAACTGCACGTGTTTTCTTATCAGCTGGTACAGGTAAACTCGTAATTAACAACCGTACGCTTGAGCAATATTTCGGTCGTGAAACTGCTCGTATGGTTGTGCGTCAGCCTTTAGAGCTTTTAGAAGTTACTGAAAAATTTGACCTTTACATCACTGTTAAAGGTGGTGGTATCGGTGGTCAAGCAGGCGCTATCCGTCACGGTATTACTCGTGCATTGATCGCTGCTGACGAAAACTTAAAACCTGCTCTTCGTCAAGCTGGTTTCGTTACTCGTGATGCTCGTGAAGTTGAACGTAAGAAACTTGGTTTACGTAAAGCTCGTAAACGTCCTCAATTCTCTAAACGTTAATCGTTTTAGGAATCGGACAAAAAACCTCGGAATTTTCCGAGGTTTTTTATTGCCTGCTTTTGGTCATTTCTTTTTAGAACAATCCATCATTGCATCACCAATACCATCGGCGGAAGCAAACTCAGTGATCTTACAGCCATTCTGAGTATAGGTCTTGCTCACTTTAGAAAATTGATGATCTTTCGGGATCGGTGCATTACACGGTTGACCCGTTTTTTCATGAACCATCTGGATTGGACCATCATTATAAATAGTGACCTGACAACCTTTCACGACATATTGTTTTTTGATCCCGCCATACTGTTGCCCACTATCATCATCAGCCGCATCAGCAATCACTGCATCAGCAGCAGCTCCACTCTCAACTGATGAGACATTGCCCTGCTCCGACCCTGCAGGTGAGCTAGCACAACCACCCAGTAACAACGCTCCACACAAAACAATCAGGTAATCTGGCTTCATTGTATTTTTCTCTCTTTGAACTTATTGAATCATAAATCTATTCTGTAACAATCATATTGTTCAGCTTTAAGTGATTTCCAACGTTAATTTTAGTATTCTAAACAGTCAACCATAATTTTTTGGACTTATGTCTTTAGAAAATCCCCCAACCCCTGTCCAAGGCATTACGCTTTATAGTCATGCAGATGATTTCCGCTCACACTGGATTCGTTTTTTACTTGCTGAAAAACAAATCAAATACCAACTGATTATCACTGACCATGAAGATGAGGATTTAGCGGACCTCAATCCCTATAACCAACTTCCCATGTTGATTGAACAAAATCTAAAACTATTTTCGGCCAATGTGATTGCAGAATATTTGGATGATCGTTATCGCCAAAATAAACTCTATGCCGATGCGCCGATGGCACGAGCAGAACAACGGCAATATATTTGGCGCTTTGAACAAGATTGGTTCAAATTGGCCGATCACATGTTGAGACATACGGATACATTGGATCCTAAGCAAAAACAACAGGCTCAAAAAGAACTTAGAGATACGCTGATTTCACTCACCCCCCTATTCCAACATTTCCCATTTTTCATGTCGGAAACATTTTCAATCCTCGATTGTATGTTAGCTCCAATCTTTCTACGTCTAAAAAGTATGGGGATTGAATTACCTGCACAGCACTGTCGGCCTATATTCTTGTATTGTCATCGTATCTTTAGCCGACCATCTTTCATTAAATCAATGACAGCTCAAGAAAAAAACAGCTACAATGAATTGATTTCAACGATTTAATAAGTTTTTCAATTATGCCTGAGCAAATAACTTTTACGCCTACACGCCCCTATCTTGCTCGTGCCATTTATGAATGGATTTGCGATAACCAGCTGACCCCTTATTTATTGGTTGATGCAACGCAGCCCCATACCGATGTTCCATTACAATTTGTCAAAGATGGACAAATTGTCTTAAATCTTGCACCACATGCCATCCATCAATTTCATATGAGCAATGATGCAATCACTTTCTCGGCTCGCTTTGGAGGCGTTGCAAAAGAGATTTATGTGCCTATTCGTGCCGTATTAGGGATTTATGCAAGAGAAAATGGACAGGGCTTGTTCTTTGATGCTTCTGAATATGCGGAAATTGAAGATACAACTGCTCCTCCTGTGGATGAAGGAAAGCAAGACGCTGAACCAACTAAAAAGAAACCTTCACTAAGAATTTTAGATTAAGCGAGGATAGACAAGATGGCATTTGACTTAGTTCAATATTTTTCTGAACAAATTAAAATTCAAAAACCGCAACTTTTTAATCAATATTCTCCTAAAGAAAAACAATCTTATATTGATGAAGTAAACGTGTTAGCCCTTGGACAATTGATTAGTCTGTGGAAACAAAATCCACAAAAACTTTATCAAGAAGTTCAAACAGCTGATCCGCTTTACATTCAAGAGGTTGCCCGCCATCTCACCACTTCAGCCCATAATCAATCTACGCTGAAAGCCTCAGAGCTTGAAGCCAGCCTTTCTGATGTGCTGACGCTACAATTGGCCGAATTAAAGCAACTAGATCAAACAGGAAGCTTTGGCCAAACAGGATTGACAGAGCTTTTAGTTGGACAAATTGAACATTTATCTGGCCAAGCTGAGGATTGGGTTTGGTCAACCAATCAACTGACCGAATTACTCGGTTCAAAACCTGTTGTACAGCAAGAAGTGTCGCTTGAAGAAACCATGCAAGAATTTAATCAAATGGTTCATCAAGCACAACCAACCTCACATGATGATCATGAAGACACTATCGAAGTTGAAGCGCCAGTAACACCTGCTTGGGCGTATATTGTTTCTCCTTTTGTGGCATTGGTCATTTTGCTATTTTTGTATTGTTCATATTGCCAATTAATTTCAGCCTAAACCGATAATAAAATGATAAAGAAAGTAGGTTTACTTTCTTTATCATAGACTTAGAAAAAATTAAATTCAGTTAAAATATTAATTAATTTATTTTTAATTAAAATAATTTACATTTATTTACAATCAAAGATTCAATTCCAATTCAGATTTTAACGTGTTTAACATCACAATAAAAACAAAATCCAATCCTTAATTAATATTTTTATTTGTTTATTTGACAAAAATTGTCAATTATTAGCAATCCTGTCATTTCAATTATTTTAAAGTATGATTGATTTAATAAAAGAGTTTCCTATAATGAGATTAACTACTTTTGAAAACTAATCAAAAACAGAAGTGGCAAATATAAATTCATAAACAAAGATGTATTAGTAGAGATAAAATCATGGCTAAAATTTCATTAGAAAGCTTAACAAATATTGATGGGTTCGTTGCAGCAGCTTTAGTAGACACAGAAAGTGGTTTGGCGCTAGCAACACAAGGTGGGGGCACAATCGACTTAGAACTAGCAGCTGCAGGTAATACTGAAGTTGTTCGAGCAAAACGCCGTGTAGCTAACTCACTGAAACTTAATGATGATATTGAGGATATCCTCATCACTCTAGGCAAGGCATATCACTTAATCCGTCCACTTGAAAGCAATGGCAACCTGTTCCTTTATCTTGTATTAGACCGCACTAAATCTAACCTAGCGATGGCTCGTCACGAATTAAAAACCTTTGAAAAAGAGTTAGACTTTGCTTAACTCTCAGTTTAAATACATTTAATATATTAGGCTACTTGTATATACTCTTATTTTATTTATTTAAAATAAATTAAGAGTTATATAAGCAGTCTATTATTAGTCTTTAGTATTATTAGGCTAATTTTTTTGCAGTCCAATATTTTATAAAACATTAAAGTGATACTATGAATGGACATTGCATTAATATCGCAATTTCAGGTATAAGTTTAAAAGTTTCAGATGAATTAAAAATAGAGCTTAGAAAAACAATACCTCATGAATTTGGCATTAACTGGATCAATATTGCCGATCCAAATATCGACTTATTACTAATAAATGAAAATTTTTTTGAAACTGAAGGTATTCAACGAATTTTAGAACAAAAAAAACTTCCCTGCTTAAAAGTTTCTAAAGGAGAAGGTACACAGCATATAGAAGAACACAATACGCTTTATTTGCCTTTTCAGCATACTGATGCATTAAAAAACTGGATTCATATTCGCCTTTTAAGCTACCTCACCCATCAACAAGCCCAACAGCCCAGAGTTGAATCCGTTTCTAACCATAATGCGATCAATGCAAAGTATTTAACCGATATGTTAAATCCTGAAAATGCACGACTGCACCTGTTTGATGATCATGGCACCCTAGCCATTATCGATACTCGCAGCCAAATTGCATGGCTCGAACCAACGCGCATACATACACAAACCAACCAAAGCTTTAAATATGAGTTCGCAACGACATCGAACTTCACCAAAGTATCGCGTAAGGTTGAATATAACCTGCAAGATTGGTTATGGAACCTGTTTTGGCATTCGCTGGAATTCCAACGCTTAGCACCAAATGAAAATGAATATTACAAAATTGAATATTGGCCACAGCCAGCGCAAAACACTGAGCGAAAAACCACTCTCTTACTTGCCGCTTGCTTTATACAAGGAGCCCAACTGTACCAAGTTGCAACACAATTAAAACTTCCTATTCAAACGGTTCAACAATTTATCGCTGCCTGCATTCTCTCAGACAATGGCGGCATTATCCCTGCTTCAGAAAGTCATTATCTAAAAACAGAAACTACTGAGCAAACAATTGAACAACAAGGTTTTTTAAATAAATTTTTCGGCAAAATTAGACGCCGCTTTGGGCTTTAAGGATTGATATGATTCTCCAACAATATAAAATTGTGTTTGCAGGAAGCATGGGCGCAGGTAAAACGGAAGCAATCAAATCGCTTTCAGAAATCCCTGTGCTCGCGACCGAAGCATTCAATACAGATAGTCAGGCTCATAATAAAATGCAAACTACGGTGGGTATTGATTATGGCGAGATTACATTAGATGACGGTGTAAAAGTTGGTTTATATGGCACACCTGGACAATCACGCTTTGATTTTATTTGGCCCGTGATTTGCCAAGGTGCATTGGGGGTGATTTTACTGGTCGATCACAACAGTAAAGTACCGATCGAAGAACTTGAAAGCTATTTAGACACCTTCAAAGACTATACCCAGAACATCTCGATTGGCATTACCCATGTTGATGAAAATAAAGGACAACCCACGACCATTTATCGTGAGTGGCTGATTCAAAATGAATACCACTATCCACTATTTTTTATCGATGCACGTAAACAAGAGCATATTTTGCTGATGATTGAATCTCTCATAGCAGCATTAGAAGTCAATTTAAAAGCAACAAATTAATTACTTTATAAAGAGAAGAATTATGTTCAGTATTCCCAGTCAGCAACGTACGGCACCCAAAGAGCTGATTCAATTTGCAAAGGCTCAGGCCAACGACATTTTAACCAATATCCGGGGGGTAGATTATATTATGCTCTGCTCTACCGATGGATTTGAGCTTGCCTCGATTTATAAGAAAAACCCCTATAACAGCACTAAACTTGCGGCTGTAAGTAGTTCAATCTTGGCAATGGTTACCGCTTTCCTGAATGAAATCCAACTGACGGGATGCCAAAGTATTACCTTGGATGCAGAGAATGGTAAGGCGATTCTTACTTCAATTCCGGCCCCTCATCATCCAATGGTGATGGTGACCCTAAGCAATAAAGATGTCCTACTGGGACAACTGCTCTATAGCTTAAAGCAAGCCAGTGGTGCCATTGTCGACGCAGACCAAGCTTAATTTTTTACCTCTAAAATCTGACAGGCGTCAAAAGCTTGTCAGATTTTTGTCATTTATAACTTCTATAATAATACTTTACTTTTCAATTTTCATTTTTGAATCTTCATAAGCTATAAATTTCACTAATTAGCTGTCCTACTTTGTTTGAAAGTCTCTAAATAAGTCATAAATTCAGAATAAAATATTGTTTTTAAAAAACATCAGATGAATGGTCATTAATTTAAATGATTTAGCAATATTTTTTCATTATTA
>NZ_BKGB01000023.1:0-58618 GCF_008980925.1 Acinetobacter sp. TUM15071
AATCCTTGTTTCTCAACAAGTTTTTATCTACATCACCGCCGATGGATGTGCATTCTACAGCATTTCAGGTCAGGTGCAACCCCATTTTTTATTATTTTCTTTTGCATGTTTCTTTTTTCTACAAAACCAGTGTTTTCGTTGTTTTTATCAGCTATTTATGTATAAAAAGCAGGCTCATGGCCTGCTTTTTATTATTTTCATTTCGAATTAGTCAGTGAAAGTCACTCGTGCAATGGCTTTTTTACCTGACTGAATGATTAAAGTGACATTCTCTTTTACAGAGAAGCTCATATCAACCACATTCCAATCAACTTTTACTGCACCACGACCCACGGCGTCTTTCGCTGCTGCTGCATTTGGGTTTAAACCAGCAACACGAAGAATGGTTGCAATAAATAACTCACCACCAAACTCACCACGAGAAATCGTCACTTCTGGTGTATCTTCTGGTACTTCGCCTTCAGTTACACGGTTACCTGCACTTTTATGTGCATTTTCCGCTGCTTCTGCATCATGGAAACGCTCTACAAGCTCAAGTGCCAAGATACGTTTAATTTCTTGCGGATTACGACCTGCAGCCATTTCATCAAGCAATACTTTGATTTCATCAAGTGACTTAAAGCTCAGTAAATCAAAATAACGCTCAATCAAGCTATCTGGCATAGACAAGATTTTTTGGTACATCGCACCTGGTGCATCAAATACACCAATATAGTTGCCTAAAGATTTAGACATCTTATTTACGCCATCTAAACCTTCAAGAATCGGCACAGTAATACAGACTTGTGATTCTTGACCGTAACGACCTTGTAGGGTACGACCCATTAACAAGTTAAAGGTCTGGTCTGTACCACCTAACTCGACATCTGCCTCAAGTGCAATCGAATCATAGCCTTGTACCAAGGGATACAAAAATTCATGAATCGCAATCGGTTGATGATTGTTATAGCGCTTTGTAAAGTCATCGCGTTCTAACATGCGTGATACGGTTTGCTGGCTTGCTAATTGAATCAGATCAGCCGCAGATTTTTGATTAAACCATTCCGAGTTAAAACGGACTTTGGTTTTATTCGGATCTAAAATTTTAAAGACTTGTTCTTGATAGGTCTTTGCATTGGCAATTACTTGCTCTTGTGACAACGGCGGACGCGTTGCGCTTTTACCCGTTGGGTCACCAATCATGGCAGTATAGTCACCAATCAAGAAAGTGACTTCATGTCCTAAATCTTGGAAGGTTTTTAATTTATTAATTAGAACCGTATGTCCTAAGTGTAAATCAGGAGCCGTAGGGTCAAAGCCTGCTTTTACACGGAGTGGACGATTCTCTTTCAATTTTTTAAGTAAATCTTCGTCAGAGATAATCTCGTGCGTGCCTCGTTGAATGAGAGCAAGCTGTTCTTCGGCTGGCAAGAAATTTGACATCACAAAACCTAAACACATCAGTTATTCAATTTGTGCGATATACTAACATTTTTTCAGCATCTTGCAGGATAAGTTGTATATGAGCGCAATCTATATTGGTGTAATGACAGGCACGAGCATGGATGGTGTTGATATTGTTGCAACTTCATTCGACCCTTTAACGCTGCATGCCACGCTGACTGTGCCTTTTGAACCTGAATTACGCGATGAGTTGATGGCATTGACGCTCCCAGACGACAATGAAATTGATCGTATGGGTAAAGCTGATGTTGCTTTAGCGCAAATGATTGGGCATGGCATTAATGAACTGATTGAAAAGAACAATTTAGACCGCCCTCAAATTAAAGCCATCGGTTCACATGGGCAAACCATTCGCCATCGTCCTGAACATGGTTTTACCTTACAAATTGGTGACCCCAATATCATTACCGAAATCACGCAACTCCCAGTAGTGTCTGATTTCCGTCGTCGTGATATGGCAGCAGGTGGTCAAGGTGCACCTTTGGTCCCCGCCTTCCATCAAGCCTTATTCCTACATGACAGTATCCACCGTGTCATTTTAAATTTAGGCGGTATTGCAAACGTCAGTATGCTGCCTGCAAATGATTTAAACGGCGTATATGGCTTTGATACGGGTCCTGCCAATATTTTGATGGATGCTTGGTGTCATCGCCACACTGGACATCCTTACGATGAAAATGGCGACTGGGCAGCCTATGGCAATCCAATTCGTTCTTTATTAGATCGTTTACAGAATCATGAGTTTTTTGCCAAAGAACCACCGAAGAGCACAGGTCGAGAAGACTTTAATTTAGAATGGTTGGATGAGCAGCTCAGCGATTGGCGCAATGATCTGGAATATGATGAACTGGAAGATACACCAGAGAATGTTCAAGCGACCTTAATGAAACTCACCACACGTGCGATTAAAAAAGCAATTTATCGTAGCAAGGAATGGATGCCGACAGGTGAAATCTATGTCTGTGGTGGCGGTGCCTATAACTCGCATCTACTTGAACAACTCCGTTGGCGCTTACGTAAACATAATTGGTCAGTGCAAACAACGGATGCGCTTGGTCTAGCGCCAACTTGGGTAGAGGCAACTGCTTTTGCGTGGTTGGCTATGCGCTTCGTACAACAATTGAGTGGCAATTTACCTGCGGTGACGGGTGCAGCAGGGGATCGTGTCCTCGGAACAATAACCACGGTATAAAACAAAAAAGCTTCCCAATTGGAGAAGCTTTTTTTATATCTAGAATCTGTTAGATTGAGAATGAAGACCCACAGCCACAGGTTGTTGTCGCATTCGGGTTCTGGATCACAAAGCGTGAACCTTCAAGTCCTTCAAGATAATCAACAACTGAACCGATCAAATACTGGTAGCTCAAAGAATCCACCAACATTTTTACATCGCCATTCATAAATTCAGCATCATCTTCATTCACGCTTTCAGCGAAATTAAAGCCATAAGAGAATCCTGAACATCCACCACCCGTTACATAAACACGTAACATAAGGTCGTTATTCCCTTCACTTTCGCGCAGTTGGCGAACTTTTTTGGCAGCATTATCTGACAATTCTAGAGCTTGGGCGTTCATGATGCACATTCCTCAGACTTCAATACGTCTTTAATAAATAAAAGACCCGATATTTAGTATAGCATACTCAATATCGGGTCTGTATTTGAAGTTTAAAGTGCTGTTAGTAACTTTTTGCAAGATTATTTATAGTTCTCATCTTGCAGACCACATTCAAAGTTCTTGGCATCTTCGCGGCAACGGAATTGCCATAGCAATTTCATCATCCGTTTGTCATAGATTCCTTTTGCTGTCAGGTTAATACGTGCTTCACGCATCAGTTTTTGATAGCCTGGTTTATCCGAAGCTGGAACTTCCATCCAATATTTTTGTGGAATGTCTGCCTTCATTTTTCCAAGAATTGTAAATGCACGCGGCAATTGTGCTTTCACCCATTCTCTTGATTTTTGACCAAAACCCTCAGGGAATTTATCTGGATGAATGATCAAATTACCAGTTACTTGTAAAATTGGGTAATTCACAATTGCACCTTTGGTTCCCAAGCCCTTATAAAGTTCCAAAGGTTTGAACGCTGCCGCTGGTGCCCCAATAATATCGACCTGACCATTGTTAAACTTCGCACCAAAATTGGTGATATCTGAACTGACCGCTTGTGCACCGACTTGCGAAGCCATAATTTTTTGGGCTTCGTCATAATCTAAAACGGCGATTTTCTTACCTGCGGCCTTGGCAACGGTATTGATATTACGGTCATTCACAAGTAAGTAAGCATCTCCCACTGGGATTACACCTACGACTTCATATTTACCATTCACCATCGCTTTGGCAAAAGCTGGACTCGCCAAACCTTGCATCACCTTCACAGCAAGTTTAAGGTCTGTAATTGCCCCAATCGCATCTAATGAGCCGGTGAATGGGTTAAACTGGCGGCCACGCATGCCTGTGATACTCACGCCATCGCATTTACCCGCTTTAAAGTCTTCCGCAATCACAGCTTCATTGGTCGCTACTTTCAGTTCAATATCAGCACCCCAGTTTTTTGCGGCAAGCTGATAATCTTTCATTAATGCATAGACATCGCCACTTTTACCCACGATATCGAATACACAAATTGTTTGTTTTGCCTGAGCGCCTGCAGATACCGCAGCGATACCTGTTGCAAGTAATAATGTTTTAAACCATTGCATTTTATTTTTCCTTTGCATCTATGCTGATTGTTGTTGCATCACACCCAAAAATTAAAGAATTACCTAACATCCTGCTCTGGGTTTTCAAATAAAAATATGTTTTTGTTCAGTCATGTCCAATCTTCCTGATTAAAACATATTTTAAATCTTCAAGATTTCATTTGGCTTTTTATATATTTGTATGATTACGATCTTTCAAAATAAAGGCAATGACTCAAATGACAAAGCCTAAAAAACAAAAAGCCTAGATGAATCTAGGCTTTAAGTATGATGTATCGCAATTACTGATTATTCACCAGGTAATGCACATTCAAAGTTTGCTTTATCAACTGAACAACGCGCTTTTTTCAATACAGACATCATACCAGCATCGTAAATACCACGTTTAGTCATTTCTAAACGGCCATCACGCATTAATTTTTGATATTTCAATGTGTCTTCAGCCGTTAAGTTCATTTTGTATTTCGCTGGGATTTCAGCTTCATAACGCTTGATCATTGAGAATGCTTTTGGAAGTTGCTTCACAAAATAATCACGAGATTTTTGACCAAAACCTGCTGGGAATTTTTCTGGACGTAAAACTAGATCCGCTGTTACTTGTAATACAGGGAAGTTAAACATTGCACCATTGGTACCCAAACCTTTGCTTAATTCTAATGGCTTGTAGGCATAAGCAGGCGCACCAACCATATCCACTTGACCATTGTTAAATTTAGCAGCGAAGTTAGAGATATCAGAAAGTACGGCTTGAGCACCTACGCGTTGTACCATGATTTTTTGCGCATCGTCATAACCCAATACTGCGAATTTTTTACCCGCTGCTTTTTCAATTGAATTAATACTCTTGTCACGTACAAAAATGTATGCGGCACCCATTGGAGCAATACCACCAATTTCGTATTTGTTCCCACCTAAAGTGGTGGTCATTTTTGCTGCATTACGTGCGTCTAGAACATAAGTAATTGCGCGTTGTGCAACTTCATTACTTGGCGCACCACCTAATGAATCTACAGAACCAGCAAACTTGTTATATGGGCGGGCACGCATAGCAGTCATTGCAACAGCAGCACATTTACCTGCTTTAAAGTTGTTATCCGCAACCTGCTCATCTGTAAGCGCGAGAAGGTTGACATCAGCGCCCCAGCTTTTCGCTGCGAGTGCCCAATCTTGCATCATTTTGTATGATTCACCTGACTTTCCTAATAAGTCGAATACACACACGTCAATTGCTGCTTGAGTAGAAGCAGATACACCTAAGATCGAAGTTGCTGCAAGAGCAAGTGCAATTTTTTTCATATTTTTCATCCCTTCACAAACTTTATGTTTGTCTCCTTGTTCGAAGCAAATATTAATCATGTTTTTTGAAAAAAAATAGAGCTTATACTCTATTTTTATGTCTAGTTTGTATACTTTTTACCCAGTTTTATCTATTTCTATTATTTTCATAGGCAAATTTGTTATATATGCCTCACTTTGTTTATAGATTTATATTTTTGTACTGCTGTTCTCCTTGTTATTCACCACTCAAAGTACACTCAAAGTTTGTCCGCTCAACCGTACAACGGGCACGCTTGAGTACATTCATCATACTAGCATCGTATACGCCCTGCTTGGTTAAATTCATGCGACCATCACGTAACATTTTTTGATAACGAACTTTATCTTCGCTCGACAGGGTAATTTTTCTCGCGTTCATTCCTGCCTCTAAACGTTGCACCATGGCAAAGTTACTTGGCAGTTTATTGACGAACCATTGTCGAGATTGTGGACCAAATCCATTCGGGAATTGACTCGGACGAATAATTAAGTCACCTGTAATATTCACCACAGGAAAATTAAACAGTGCCCCATTAGCTAAACCTTTACTAATTTCAAGTGGTTTATAGGCGTACGCTGGTGCAGCAATCACATCTACTTGGCCACTATTAAATTTCTTCACGAAATCAGAAATATCAGATGGGACAGCAACTAGGTCTATGCTTTCAACAATGGTTTTTTGTGCTTGATCATAGTGTAGATAAGCAAATTTTCTACCTTTGGCTTTTTCAATGGTGTCGATCTTTTTGTCGCGGACAAAGATATAAGCCAACCCTACTTGGATAATACCGACGACTTCAAATTTATCACCGTTGACTGTTGCCGTTAAACGATGCTGATTTCGTTTATCCAATACATAGGTGATTGCCTTTTGTGCAATGGCATTACTGGTAACTGCACCAACCGCATCGACTGAGCCTGCAAATTTATTATATTTACGTGCACGCATGGAGGTCATATACACGCCATCACATTTGCCTGCATCGAAATCTTTTTCCGCTTTTTCTTCATCTTGATAAGGAATTAATTCAACATCGCCCTGCCATGTTTTAGAGGCAAGCTTCCATTCTTCAATCAGTTTATAAGACTCCCCAGCCTTACCCAATAAATCAAAAACACAAATTTGTTGTTTTGCCTGTACAGGAGTAGTCATGACAAATAGAGCCGCAGCACTCAATGCCCAAAGTCCTTTTTTCATCTCGTTTTCCCTTATTTTTACTATCTTGCACAATTTTCCATCAGTGCTCGATAAATATAGTCAGCTTTTTCCTAAATGCATAGCGCTTTTATATACATACATCGGGTTTTCGTCAGTTTTAACAGACTTGATCACGTTTTAATGTTTTAGGCCAATATCAACTTAAGAGGAGGATATTGAAACATCCATCCCCCTATGTAGTGATTTATTCACCACCTAAAGTACATTCAAAATTGGTGCGATCCACGGTACAACGTGCACGTTTGAGTACATTCATCATGGTAGCATCGTAAATACCACGTTTAGTTAATCCCATACGTGCTTCACGCAGGATTTGTTGATAACGAATTTTATCTTCAGTACTGAGGTTGATTTTGTATTTGGCTGGCAATTCTGATTCTAGACGCTGAATCAGAGCAAAATTGGTATTCAAACGACCAAGAAACCAAGCTCGTGAATTTTGCCCAAAATTACTGGAGAATTTTTCAGGACGAATAATTAAATCCATGGTCATATTTACAGCAGGAAAGGTAATAATGGCCCCATCATTGCCCAAACCTTTATGCAACTCTAATGGTTTGTAGGCATAGGCTGGTGCAGCCATGATATCGGCCTGCCCATTATTAAATTTTTTCGCGATATCAGATACATCCGCAAGGACCGCTTGTCCACCCAAGCTTTTTACTACGATTTTTTGCGCTTCATCATAACCAAGAACAGCAAACTTCTTGCCTTTGATTTGCTCAATGGTATTCATTTTCTTGTCTTTGACAAAAATATAAGCCAGACCAATTTGCGAAATTCCAGCAACTTCATAGTTTTCATTATCGACTGTACTGATCAAACGACGTTGATTGCGCTTATCCAAAGCAAAACTAATCGCTTTCTGTGCAATGGCATAACTAGGAACAGCACCAATCGCATCAATTGAGCCTGCAAACTTGTTATAACGGCGTGCACGCATGGAGGTCATATACACACCATCGCATTTGCCTTGTTCAAAATCATTTTCGGCCAGTGCTTCGTTTTGGTAACTGATCAAGTAACTATCACCACGCCACGCTTTGGCAGCTAAAGCCCATTCCTCCATAGCCTTATAAGCCTCTCCCGATTTGCCGAGTAGATCAAAAACACAAATTTTGGTCGCAGCCTGTGTTTCTGTATGCACAGCAAAAATCAGCATTGCCCCCAATGCAAGAATTCCCTTCTTCATTCTTAAATCCTGTTTATCTGCTTTTTGTCTAATTACTTATTTTTCATATAATTTAAATGATAATCTGATTCGCGTCACAAAAATAGAGCTTTTGCTCTATTTTATGATTGATTGATCAGCTCAATTCAGACAACTTGATCTTAAATATAAAAATTTGCATTCATGGGCGATCACCTTAAAATGCAGCTATCTATTCGCTATTTTGCATACTCATGATCCAATTTGACCAAGTTTCATTACGCCGTGGTGGGCGAGTTTTATTCCAAAAAGCTTCAATGCAGCTTCATCCGGGCTGGAAAATTGGTCTTACAGGCGTGAATGGTGCAGGTAAATCAACTTTATTTGCTGCATTCCTAGGTGAGTTGGTCGCAGATGAGGGCAATCTGACCCGTCCAGCAGTCTGGACAGTTGCCCATATGGCACAAGAAATTAAAGCCTTGGAAATGCCAGCAATTGATTTTGTTTTGTCTGGTGACGAAGAATATTGGGACATTCAAGAAAAACTCGCTCATCCAGATCAACTCAGTAATGATGACTTAGCTCAACTTCATGGTCGTTTTGATGAAATTCATGGCTATGCTGCGCCTGCCAAAGCTGCGCAACTCATGGCTGGACTCGGGTTTCTGGATCATCAATTGCGTTTAAATGTGGCGAGCTTCTCTGGCGGCTGGCGGATGCGTTTAAATCTTGCGCGTACCTTGATGAGCCGTTCAGACTTCTTATTACTGGATGAGCCAACCAACCACTTAGACTTAGATGCAATCTTGTGGTTAGAAGACTGGCTGAAAGCTTATGAAGGCACACTGGTTCTGATTTCACATGACCGTGATTTCCTCGATGCCATTACTGACCACATTTTGCATATCGAAAATCAGGAACTCACGCTATATACAGGCAACTATTCCACTTTCGAAACCACACGTAGCGAACGTTTAGCTCAACAACAGCAAGCCTTTGAGAAACAACAAGAGACGCGTGCACATCTGCAAAAATTTATTGATCGTTTTAAGGCGAAAGCCACTAAAGCTCGCCAAGCACAAAGCCGAATTAAACAACTTGAGCGAATGCAGCAGCTTGCGCCTGCACATGTCGATACACCCTTCACCTTTAGCTTCCGTGAGCCGACCAAAATGAGCTCGCCTTTGCTTAGTTTAGATGCAGCCACAATTGGTTACGGCGATAAAATGATTGCTGAAAAGATTCGTCTGCAAATCACCCCAAGTTCACGTATCGGCTTATTGGGGATGAATGGTGCAGGTAAATCAACGCTGATCAAAACTTTGGTCGGAGATCTGCCACTGCTAGCGGGTGAACGTAAGGCTTCAGAACTGCTCAATATTGGTTATTTTGCTCAGCATCAAATGGATGCATTAGATGCTAATGCCAGCCCAATGCTACAACTGGCCCGTATTGCTGACAAAAAGATCAGTGAAGCTGCATTACGTGCCTTTTTAGGTGGATTTGGTTTTAGTGGCGAACGTATGGACACACCGTGCGAAAGCTTCTCTGGCGGCGAACGTGCGCGTCTCGCTTTGGCTCTTATTGTATGGTTACGTCCGAATGTTTTAATCCTTGATGAACCAACCAACCATTTAGACTTAGACATGCGTCATGCCTTGACCATGGCACTGCAAGATTTTGAAGGGGCTGTGGTTCTGGTTTCGCACGAACGTCAGCTGATTGCCAGTGTTTGTGATGACCTATTGTTAGTTCATGCAGGAAAATGCACTGAATTTGAGGGTGACTTACAAGATTATGCCAAATGGTTACGTGAAGCACGTCAACAACAAATCAATGCACAGAACGTCTTACAACAGCAAACGACAAGCCCCCCTACTGGAAAAGTTGATAAGGAAGCACAGCGTAAAGAGACTGCTCGTCGCCGTGAATTGACGCGTCCGATTCGTAAAAATATTGAAAAAGTCGAAACTCAAATTGAAAAGGTTCAGCCTCGCTTAGCTGAAATTGAAAATGCATTGGCAGACAGTGCATTGTATGACGCCAATCGCAAAGATGATTTGATCAAGCTGATGAATGAACAAAATGAGCTGAAAGCAAAATTGGAGCAGTATGAAGAGCAGTTATTAGAATTAATGATGGAACTGGAGGAGTTGGAAAGCTCTTTCGCAGATTAAGATGAATAATAGTCCATACACGTTGTAGCTTAACGTGTATGGAGGTCATCTTATGAGGCCATTTATTTAAACAAAATCATCGATTTTCTTGATCTAACAAATGCTCAGATACTTAAAAACACAATGAATAGCATTAAAAGTGTCATGAATTTGTCGATAATTTAAGATAAGGTAAAAATTGGAATTTTCTCAGAAAATTGAGCTTTAGCTTCAGGCTCGATATACTCGGCTCCCACTGTTGTATAGTTATAACTGACGAATGAATCCTGAGGGTTAAATTCATTTCACATTTTTTGTACTTTAATTTGGTGAGTACTCTATTTTGGATTATACAAACTGAATGAATTCTTTAGATTTTATTTTTAATTTTGAACATATTTTGCCTGTTTTGGTTCAAGAATATGGCTTATGGATTTATTTCATCCTTTTTCTGATTATTTTTTCAGAAACAGCCTTTGTTTTTATGTTCTTTTTACCTGGCGACAGTCTGTTATTGACGGTGGGAGCATTATGTTCCGTAGTGGAAATCATGCATCTTGGTTACATGATCAGCCTCCTATTTTTCGCAGCTGCATTGGGTTATATGGTGAATTATCATATTGGTCGTCATTTTGGCGATCGTATTTTCAATGTTAAATCACGTTTTATTAAGCAAGAATACCTGCAAAAAACCCATGTGTTCTTCTTAAAGCATGGTGGGAAAACCATTCTACTGGCTCGTTTTATCCCCTTTGCTCGTTCATTTGCGCCATTGGCAGCAGGTTCAAGCAACATGAATTATAGTCACTTTGTGGTGTATAACATTTTAGGTGCTTTGCTGTGGATCAGCGTGTTGGTGACAGCAGGCTATTTATTTGGACATGCATTAATCCAAGTGAGCGACTTTGTCGAAAGTTAATAAGCACTTTTGCTGACAGAAAACTAATTCTTCATTCATTTCAAGCTCAAATAGATCATTAATAGGTAGGCGATTTCATCGGCTACCTTTTTTTTAATCATTTTATTCAGTCTAAGGTTTCACGTGGAACGTAAAAAACAATAGTAAATAATAATGAAAATAATTATCAATAAAAATAAAATCACTTCATAAAAACACAAACCTTAAGGAAGCCAATGTTCTCAGCCTCATTGGAAAATCAGTTATGAAGCAAACAGCAACTGCCATTAAAAAAACCAACTCGCGCTGGTTTCGCATTAACTTATGGATTCATCGTTGGGTCAGCTTGGTGATCATAATCCCCTTTGCGATTTTGTCCATCACAGGGGTGATACTGATCTTTCATGAAGAAATCGATCATGCGCTTGGCGTTGAGCCTACTGCTTTACACTCTTCGATTCAGCAACAACGCCCGCTCGCAGATTCATTAGCAACAGCACAAAAAACCTATCCCAAAGAGCAAATCATCAGTACAGGCTACGACCCTGAGCATCATCCTGGCGTGCTATTGATTGGTATGGCCAAACCAGAGCAAAGCTTTGAACAAGCACGTTGGTTATTTGCAGATATTGGTTCTGCGACATTAATTCAGCAACCAAATGAACGAGATACTTTGACTAGCTTCTTACTGGAACTACATGCCAACTGGTTTTTAGGTTTTATTGGACAATTGATTGGGGCACTGATTGCATTTTTAGTGTTCTTATCACTGGTTTCTGGGCTCGTGGTCTACGCCCCTTATGTCAAAAAATTCTTTTTTGGCATTATTCGTTTTAGAAAGGGTCAGCGACTATTACAGCTCGACCTGCATAATTTAATTGGCTCTGCAATCCTCGGTTGGGCCTTGGTAGTGACCTTAACTGGATTTCTACTGGGTTTTGGGACGGTTGCGATTGGAGTTTGGCAAATCACTGAACTGAAAGCCCTCCAAGACAAATATCAGCATGTCAGTGTGATTCATCCAAATTTAAGCATTGATCAGGTCTATGCGGCCGCCCAGAAAGGTGAAGTCGGCTGGCATCCCACCAGTGTATTTTTTCCTAAAACAGAATATTCAACTCAGGGCCATTACATGGTCTTGCTGCAAGGCAATGAAGGCTTACAGGAAAAAATGCTAAAAGTCGCCTTGGTCAATGCGGAGACAGGACAAGTCGATACGGTTGAAGAATTACCCACCTATCTGAAAGCCATCTTACTGTCACAACCGTTGCATTTTGGCAATTACGGTGGCATGCCTTTAAAGATCTTATGGAGTCTATGCACCTTACTCACCTTATTTATCACCCTGAATGGTGCATGGTTATGGTGGGCAAAACGTCAGCAAAGGAATCTAAAAGGAGTCAACAATGCGACTGTGGAATAAATTAAGTGTGTTATGGCTGTTGGCTTTATGCAGTATTTTAGGGATTGTTGGCATGCTGCTGATGGATGGTATTGCAGATGTTATTTTTCTTATTATCACCCTGCTGCCCTTGTTCGTTGCAGCATGGAGAGCTTATCTTTTACAGCGCAAAAGATAAGCTCTTTTGTTTGGTATTGATGCCTAAACTAATTAAGCATCAATATCTGCATTTAAGGCATTTTCTTCAATGAAGGCACGACGTGGTTCTACATCATCACCCATTAAGCAAGAGAACATACGATCTGCTTCAATCGCATCATCAATGGTCACTTGCAACATATTACGGTTTTCAGGATCCATGGTCGTTTCCCAAAGTTGCTCAGCGTTCATCTCACCCAAACCTTTATAGCGTTGGATCATCATGCCACGGCGTGAGTCTTGTAAAATGTGCTGCCATACTTGATGGAAATTGCTCACCTGAATACGACGCTCACCTTTTTGTAGATAAGCCCCTTCTTCAAGCAACTTGAACCAGCTCTTAGAATTCTTCAGTAAACGTGCGTATTCAGCAGAATTTAACAGACCCGCATCGAGTAAATAAGAATGCGGTAAGTTATGCACATAGACTGTGACACGTGGCCAATAATGCGCAGATTTTTCACCTTGCGCATTTTCACGTTCAAACGCTTCTAAGGTAATCTCTGGACGTAAGCTTGGTTGTAATGTCTCAATTGCAACACGTAATTGCTCTGCCCATGTTTCAACATAATCACGTTCATGGTTGTGATCTGTTTTAAATGCATCTAGCTCAAGTAAACCATCCAACAAACTTGCAGGATAACGTTGAGTGAGGCGTTGTAAGCTCTTTTGCGACACTTGATAGTCAGCAATAACGCTAGCTAATGCTGTACCGTTAATCGCAGGTGCTTCAGCGCTAACATGTAATGCAAGTTCATCAATCGCATTGGAGATCAGGAAAGTTTCAAGTGCATCATTATCTTTGATGTACTGTTCTTGCTTGCCTTTCTTCAACTTATACAATGGCGGCTGTGCAATATAAATATAGCCACGCTCAACCAACTCAGGCATTTGACGGAAGAAGAAGGTCAATAACAATGTACGAATATGTGAACCATCCACGTCCGCATCGGTCATGATAATGATTTTGTGATAACGCAATTTGTCTGGGTTATATTCTTCACGTCCAATTCCACAGCCCAAAGCGGTAATCAAAGTACCCACTTCCTGACTGGAAATCATCTTGTCAAAGCGCGCACGTTCAACGTTCAGAATTTTACCTTTTAGCGGTAAAATTGCCTGCATCTTACGGTTACGACCTTGTTTGGCACTACCGCCCGCAGAGTCACCCTCGACCAGATAAAGTTCAGACAATGCTGGATCTTTTTCCTGACAGTCGGCCAATTTACCAGGTAAACCCGCGATGTCTAAAGCACTCTTACGACGTGTCATTTCACGTGCTTTACGTGCTGCATCACGCGCACGCGCAGCATCAATAATCTTACCTGCAATCGATTTAGCAGCTTGCGGATTTTCCAGCAAATAAGCTGAAAACTCTTTGTTCATGGCCTGCTCTACAGCAGGTTTCACTTCACTTGAAACCAATTTTTCTTTGGTTTGTGATGAGAATTTTGGATCTGGCACTTTCACTGAAATGATCGCAGTTAAACCTTCACGCGCATCATCACCCGTGACAGCAACTTTTTCTTTCTTAAGAATATTTTCACTTTCAAGATACTGGTTTAAACCACGGGTTAACGCAGCACGGAAACCTGCAAGGTGTGTACCACCATCTTTTTGTGGAATATTGTTGGTAAAGCAACGAACATTTTCTTGGTAACTCTCATTCCACTGCAATGCCACTTCAACGGCAATACCACTATCCGTATCAGCGGTGAAATGGAAGATCTCATTTAAATGAGTTTTACCTTCGTTAATGTATTTAACGAACTCAGATAAACCACCTTCATAGTCATAAACATGTTCGAAATTTACACGTTCATCACGTAATACAATTCGTACACCAGCGTTCAGAAAAGAGAGTTCTCTTAAACGGCGAGCTAAAATATCGACATTAAAAATGGTTTGACTAAAGGTGAGTTCACTCGGCCAGAAACGAACCGTTGTACCCGATGTATCGGTTTCACCTACAACTTTCAATGAATATTGTGGATCACCATGCGCGTATTCTTGTTCATGGATTTGGCCAGCACGGTGAATGGTCAAATGCAATTTTTTAGATAGGGCATTTACAACTGAGACACCTACACCGTGTAAACCACCCGACACCTTATAACTGTTGTCATCGAATTTACCACCTGCATGCAGGATCGTCAGAATCACCTCTGCTGCCGACACCCCTTCTTCTGGGTGAATATCGGTTGGAATTCCACGACCATTATCCGAGACACTCACCGATTCATCTTCATGAATCGTCACGATAATCTCGTCACAGTGTCCTGCTAAAGCTTCATCGATGGCGTTATCCACCACCTCAAACACCATATGGTGTAAACCTGTACCGTCATCGGTGTCACCGATATACATGCCAGGGCGTTTACGAACCGCGTCTAATCCACGTAATACTTTAATACTAGAGGAATCATAAGCCTTTTCATTTGTTTGTTCTGTTTGAGAGACTGATTGAGACTCTGAACTCATGGTTACTCCCTAGTAATATTGATCTATTTAAAGATGAAAAATAAAATTATGGTGCAGCAAGACTGACTTGACCGTGAACAACGTGGAATAATTGAAAGGAAATCGACAAATCCTGTAAGTGTTTTAATACCGACGCATGGTCCAAGGTGGTCATAAAAACTTGACTTCCTAACTGACTCAATCGCTCAATTAAACGTTGTTGTGCAGTCTCATCTAACTCTGCTGTCAGATCATCTAATAATACCACAGTTTCCTTATTACTCGCATGTAGCATTGCAATTTGTGACAGTTTTAATGCCATGATTAACAACTTTTTTTGTCCGCGAGATAACACATCATCTGCATTGCCAAAAGGCGTTTTTAAACGTAAATCAGCACGATGCGGACCGTACTCGGTATAACGCCGATCGAGGTCTTTTTGATGCTGCTGAACCAAGTCCTGCAATAAACCTTGCTCAGTATGAAAGCCGGGATTGTATTCCAGTTCTATTTCAAGATTGGGTAGAAGTTGCTTTAAATCTTCGTGGAAAAATTGGTTCCATTGCTCAACAATACTGACCCGTTGTGAATGCAGCATTTCGCCATAATCACTCAGCATTTTATTCCAAGGCTCTAAATCAGCCAAAGTCAGATTACGCCGTGTTTTGAGCAAACTATTGCGTTGTTTGAGTGCTCGAGAATAATACTGCCATGCAAAATAAAACTCAGGTTCCACGTGGAACATTAACCAATCTAATAACTGTCGCCTAGGCTTTGCGCCATGATCAATGATATCGGTACTTTGTGGATCGATATGCTGTAAAGGCAATAATTTTGCCAGCTGACCTTGTGTCGCAATGGTATCGCCATTGACCTTAATTACCTGTTCGCCCGAAGCCAACTTTTGCATACCAATACGTTCACTGGCAGATTGCGCAAACACAATCGCATCCCCAGCATCATATTGGATGTAATGTTTTGGAATATGGGTTCGAAATGAACGACCAGTCGCCAGTAAATGAATTGACTCTAGAACTGAAGTTTTTCCAGAACCATTTGCGCCGTAAAAAATATTAAACGGTTGCAACTCATGGAGTGCAACCGTCTTTAAATTACGTACACGTTCGATATTTAAACGCGTGATTTGCATGCTTTAAAACTCAAATCTCGTCATTAAACTCGCATTGGCATCACAACATAGGTTTGATCAGGATGCGCTGGATCTTGGACAAGTACCGATTGATTGGCTTCGCTCATGCTCATTTTCACATCATCTCCATCCAGTACACCGAGTACTTCAAGGATATATTGCGCATTAAATGACATTTCTAGAGGGGCATCTTGATATTGAATTGCAATATCTTCTACCGCTTCATCCTGTTCTGGGTTATTGGCACGCAACTGCAATGAATCTTGATTAAAATTCAAGAAAACACCACGAAGTTTTTCATTACTTAAAATAGCAACACGTTGTAAAGATTGCTTGAATACATCGTGTGCAATAAACACATGCTTATCACCATTTTTTGGAATTACACGACGATAATCTGGGAACTTTCCATCAATTAACTTGGTCGTGAAACGAACCGTTATATCACCCTGCTCTTTATCACGGCTTGGCGTATTAATGGTGACATTCAACAGTTCACGCCCAATCAACAAGGTTAATTGCTCATCTTCAATACTCAGTAAACGTTGTAATTCGCCTACTGCCTTACGTGGAACAATTGCTTGCATCGGCGATGCTGCTGTTGAAGAAGCTAAAACTTCACACAAAGCTAGACGATGTCCATCAGTGGTTACTGTACGTAGTTGATTTTGATCAATTTCCAGCAAAGTACCAGTCAAATAAAAACGTACGTCTTGTACAGCCATTGCAAAGGCTGTTTTTTCAAATAAACGCTTCAATTCGCGCTGTGTTACCTGAACTTGTGTACCCTGACTATTTTCAGTGGTTAGCAATGGATAATCTTCAGCAGGAAGAGTACCCAAAACAAAACGGCTGTTCCCTGATTTTAAGATACAGCGTTGATCTTCTGTAATTTGCAAATCAATCAAAGCTGCTGTCGGAAGAGATTTACAAATTTCGACTAATTTACGCGCTGGAACTGTTGTTTCACCTGCTTCTAAACAAGCACCATCAGCTAACGTTGTGCTTGCAACCAGTTCAACTTCTAAATCAGAGCCCGTAATCGTTAAGGCCTGTTGTGTGGTTTGAATTTTGACATTTGAAAGAATATTCAAGGTATGGCGACGTTCAACAGCCCCCACTACATGTGATAGAACATTGACTAAACTTTCTTTAGCGATTTTCAAACGCACGATTTTATTCCTCTTACAACAGAAGCTGATATGAATGTTAGCAGTGTACTATGCTGCACTTAAAAGCAGTTTGCAACCATGAAAATTGAGTCAGCCGAGATTATGCTCAGGCCTAACTTTGTAATAAACGAAGTAAGTTTTTATAGTCTTCATTAAAAATTGGATCTTCTTCACGCAAACTCGTGACTTTTTCACAGGCATGCATCACGGTACTGTGGTCACGACCACCAAAGGCCATTCCAATTTCAGGAAAACTATCCCCAGTTAATTCGCGTGCAAGTCCCATCGCTAACTGACGCGGGCGAGCATAAATACGCGTACGTTTTGGTCCAACCAATTCTTTCAGTGGGATTCGGAAATATTCACTCACCACACGCTGAATATTTTCAACACTAATGGTACGTGCACGAATTGCCAATACATCTTTTAAAGATTCACGTACGACATCGAGGTCAATTACGGTACCTTTGAAACGTGAAATTGCCACTACTTTATTGAGCGCACCTTCAAGCTCACGCACATTCGCAACCACTTGTTGAGCAATAAATAAAGCACAGTTACGTGGTAAATCAACGCCACTGTTTTCAGCTTTTTTCAGCAAAATTTCGATTCGAGTTTCAATATCTGGTGGCTCGACACCCACAGATAAGCCCCAAGAAAAACGAGAGACTAAGCGTGGATCAAGTTCGGTGAGTTCTTTCGGATAACGGTCTGAAGTTAAAATAATCTGTTTAGATTCATCAAGTAAAGCATTGAATGTATAGAAAAATTCAACCAAACTCGCTTCTTTACCAGCAAGTAAATGAATATCATCGACCAATAACAGATCTAAAGAACGACAATTTTTCTTAAACTCTTCAACCTTACCTTTTTGCAAAGAACTGACAAAATCTTGTACAAAACTTTCTGAGGTCATGTACATCACACGTGCATTCGGTTTTGCTTGTAATAAAGCATTCCCCACAGCTTGCATTAAATGTGTTTTACCCAGACCTGTTGGACCATATAAAAATAAAGGGTTGTGCTGCGATGCCCCCAATTGGGTCAAAACTTTACGGCATGTTTCAGCAGCCATCTGGTTCGATCGGCCTTCAACAAACAGTGAGAAAGTAAATAGGGAATTTAACTGTCTTTTCTTCGGTATTTTGCTGACATTTTGGCTAGGTTGTACCAAATCTGATTCTTTTTTAACTTTTGTTGGAACAGAAACTTGTGTCGTTAAAGCTGCTGTCGTGGTTGCAGGTTGCTCATGAGACGACAGAATCGTACCTGGACGTGAATCAACCAAGATTTCAACCTGACGTACTCGGCCTTCCGATAATTGCTCAGCAAGAATTGAAATCAATTCTAAATGGTTGTCTTGAATATAACGTGTCCAATATGGGTTGGGTGCATATAAACGCATCACACCGTCAACTTCTTCAGCAACCAAAGGACGAATCCACATCGCAAAGACGTTGTCAGAGAGCTCTTGTCGCAAGCGAGTTAAGCAGTCTGTCCAGAGCATGTGCATCCCCTATATATCCATTTTTTAAATTCAAAAACAAAGAAACCACTAACCCCATCTTTCGAAGGGGTCGCCATTCTAACCAAGTTATCCACATCTGTCAGGCAAATTTATGGGACTTTTGCTGAAAAAGAAAGCAATCGTTTATAAATTCAAATTTAAAACCACATGTGCATAACTTTTTGCACAAGCTGTGGATAGTTTTAACCATGAAGTTATCCACAAACTATAAAATTAATAAAAACATGGTTATCCACAAAGTAACTATATGTTTATTTATAAAAAAACATGCATTTCCACAGAATAAACCCTCCCTAATAGTAATAAATTTAAATTTTAAAATTTGAATTTACTTATAGGGTTCACTCGAATTGTGGATAACTGAGCATATCGAAATTTAAATTCAAAATCCAAGAATTAAATTTAAAATACAAAATGAATTGTTGATAAGCTTGTGATTAAGGTGTGAATATAGCTTAATGTTGATATAATTTAAATAGATAGCATGTGTATATTTTTTGTTTTCAATTAAAACAACAAAGTCAGTGTTTCTCTACTTATGTCAAACAGAACAAACAAAATGTAAAGATTTGGATTTTCCATTGACAGACTGAGCTTTGCACCATAAAATCGCGGACCTTTATAGAAAGATCATTTTTGGGAGTTTCGATATGAAACGTACTTTCCAACCATCTGAATTAAAGCGTAAGCGTGTTCATGGTTTCCGTGCTCGTATGGCAACAAAAGCTGGTCGTCAAGTTTTAGCTCGTCGTCGTGCAAAAGGTCGTCATAGCTTAACTGTTTAATACTGTTAAGCTGACCAGACTTGGGTGATGACACTTTACAGTTTTGGCACTGAATCTCGTATTCGTTGTGCTGCAGATTATAAAAGTGTATTTGATGGTGCGCTTTTTAAAGTGCATCAGCCCCATTTCCTTTTTTTAGCAAAATTAACCGAACAGCCGAAAAGCCGTTTGGGTATTGTCGTTGCTAAAAAAAAGGTGCGTCGTGCACATGAACGAAATCGAATAAAACGTCTTGCTCGGGAGAGCTTTCGCTTACATCAAGCGCAATTTAATGCTGATATCGATATTGTGGTGATGCCTAAAGTTGGTATAGAAGCAATCGCAAATCAAGAATTACATCAACAATTAGATTTTGCTTGGCAAAAATTACAACGCTTAGCAAAGAAGCATTCCAAAGTCGTTGTGACATCCCTCCAAAATTAGAGATCTCCAATGGTACGTTTACTACATTGGTTGATAAGATGTTACCAAATCGCAATTAGTCCCTTATTGGGTCCTCGTTGTCGCTATATTCCCACTTGCTCTCAATATGCAATTGAAGCACTGCAGACACATGGTGCAGCAAAAGGTGTATGGCTTTCGACTAAGCGAATTTGCCGTTGTCATCCTTGGGGTGGTTCAGGCTATGATCCCGTCCCACGCAAAGCACTTCGTTTTATTTCGTTTCATCAAATAGATTCTCAAATGCATCACGTTGCTGTACCCTTTCGTGATCGTTTATTCAAGCAAAATCTCTCTAACCATTTGGGATAATAGATATGCAACAATGGGCCAGATTTGCAATTCTTGGAGCCATGTTTGTTACCGCATATTTGCTTATTTTGGCTTGGCAAAAAGATTATGGTCATGCTACACCAGCTCCGCAACAACAAGCGGCTGTTGTAAGTGCGCATGACGTATCTGCAGATTTGCCAAATGCTCAAAATGCAACAGCGGCTTCAGACTTGCCACAAGCAAATGTGACTGCATCACAAACCACAGAAGCACCTTCTGTGAGTCAGCAATTGATTTCAGTACAAACTGATCTTTACCATCTTTGGATCAATCCAAAGGGTGGTGATATTGTTCGTATTGAATTGTTAAGCCATGATGAAAGCAAAGACAGCGAAAAACCTTTTGTTATGCTGGAAAGTGATGCGAAACGTACTTACGTCGCTCAATCTGGCTTAATTGGTTTAAACGGACCTGATAGCAGCCGTAGTGGTCGTCCAATGTATGATGTTGAAAAAACAGCATATACCTTGGCGGATGCAAAAAGCGTCGCATCTAAAGATGGTAAAACACATCAAGTTTTGACTGTGCCGTTGGTATTTAAAACACCAGAAGGCGTAGAAGTGATCAAATCGTTCACCTTCACGCAAGGTGATTATCCGATTACTGTAAAACACCAAGTTATTAACCGTAGTCAGCAAAACTGGCAAGGTCAAATGTTTGGTCAGTTAAAGCGTGATAACTCAGACGATCCAGGTAAATCTTCACAAGGTATTTTCACTTTGGGAACTTATTTGGGCGGCGCTTGGGGTGCACCAGATGCACACTATAACAAGTTAAAATTTGCGAATTTTAATGATGAAAAACTGAATGTTGATGCGAAAGGTGGCTGGGTTGCTATCGTTCAGCATTATTTTGTAAGTGCTTGGATTCCTGGGAATTTAAAACTTACTCAAGCAGATGGTCAGCCATATGTTGCTAAGCTGGAATCTCGTCAGTCTGCTGATCACATGAATATCATGGGCTTCACTTCTCCAGTGATTAATGTACCTGCTGGTACGTCAATGGAAGTAGATGCGAAGCTTTATTCTGGTCCAAAAGTTCAGTCTGAACTGAAAGACTTGGCTGATGGTTTAAACCAAACTGTAGATTATGGTTGGTTATGGCCAATTGCTAAATTGTTATTCTTAGGTTTGCAATTTTTCCATAACATCATTGGTAACTGGGGCTGGTCAATCATTCTATTGACGATCTTGGTGAAACTGATTTTATGGCCACTTTCTTCAAAAAGTTATCGCTCAATGGCGAAAATGCGTGTGATTGCACCTGAAATGCAACGCATGAAAGAAGAATTTGGTGAAGACCGTATGCGTTTCTCACAAGAAATGATGGCCTTGTATAAGCGTGAACAAGTCAATCCATTGTCTGGTTGCTTGCCGTTATTGCTACAAATGCCGATTTTCTTAGCGTTGTACTGGGTATTGATGGAATCTGTTGAACTCCGTCATGCACCGTGGTTAGGTTGGATTCAAGACTTATCTGCAATGGATCCATGGTTCATCTTGCCATTGATCATGGGTGTGACTATGTTCGTTCAGCAAATGTTGAACCCACAGCCAACTGATCCAATGCAGGCAAAAGTATTCCGTATCATGCCAATCATGTTTACGGTATTCATGTTGTTCTTCCCAGCAGGCTTAGTGCTTTACTGGATCGTCAACAACAGTATTACTATTTTGCAACAATGGTTTATTAACAAAGGTGTCGAAAAAGATCGTCTCAACAAGGTTGAGCCGAGCGCTTAAGTTCGAACTTTTACTGAATAAATCCGCTTAAGATGGTAATCTTAGGCGGATTTTTCTTTGTCTGTATTTAGGGTTTGCTATTCCATAACCCGCTCGTTTTTAGGTGAATTTAACATGCAACATCAAACCACTATTGCTGCGATTGCTACCCCATTAGGTCGTGGTGGTGTGGGGGTGATTCGACTCTCTGGACCAAAAGCCTATGCAATAGCAGAGCAACTAACCCAGAAAAAACTTCCTGCTGCACGAATGGCGGGCTTCCGTCAGTTTTGTGATGCCGATGGCTCGGTGATGGATGAAGGCATCGTGTTATGTTTTCCAAATCCTCACTCGTTTACTGGCGAAGATGTGGTGGAGTTACAGGGACATGGTGGTCCAGTCATTCAGAATGCGTTATTAGCACGTTTACTTGATTTGGGTGCGACAGCTGCAAAAGCGGGTGAATTTTCCATGCGTGCTTTTGAAAATGGCAAAATGGATTTGGTGCAAGCAGAAGCAATTGCCGATTTGATTGATGCCACTTCACAGGCGGCAGCACGTTCGGCAGTTCGTTCCTTACAAGGTGCATTTTCAACCAAGATTAATACCGTTTTAGAAAAGCTGATCCATTTGCGTTTACATGTGGAAGCTGCGATTGATTTCCCAGAAGAAGAAATTGATTTTCTTGCCGATGGCAAGATTTTAGCGTTATTGGATGATGTGCAAGACTCTGTTCAAGCGGTACAGCAGTCTGCGCGTCAGGGCCAGTTATTACGTGAAGGTTTACAGGTGGTGATTGCGGGTAAGCCAAATGCAGGTAAATCCAGCCTGTTGAACGCGCTCGCAGGCCATGAGCGTGCCATTGTGACTGATATTGCAGGCACTACTCGTGATGTACTACATGAAAAGATCAGTTTAAATGGCTTGCCGATTACCCTAACTGATACTGCAGGTTTACGTGAAACCGGCGATATCGTTGAGCAAGAAGGGATTCGTCGTGCGATTAAGGAAATCGAGCAGGCAGATTTATTGCTATTGGTTTATGACTTAAATCAGGGTGATGAACCTTTGCAATTGGCGCATGAATATTTTGCAGAGCATCTTGAGCCAAAACGTTTGCTATTGATTGGCAATAAATGCGATTTAACGGGTCAAGATGCTACGTTAAGCGATTATCAGGGCTTTCGTCATATCAGTGTTTCTGCAAAACAGGATATGGGGGTTCAAGCGCTCATAGATGCGATTACAGCGCATGCTGGCTTTCAGCCTGAAGAAGATACCTTTATTGCCAGAACACGCCATTTAGACGCAATGAAGCGTACTCAGCGCTATCTTGCAGAAGCACGTGAGCAACTCGTTGTGTTTAATGCAGGTGAACTGGTCGCTGAATCATTACGTCTAGCACAAAATGCATTGGGTGAAATCACTGGTGATTTTAGTGCGGATGACTTACTTGGTAAGATTTTTGGTTCGTTCTGTATTGGAAAATAATGAATTAAATCAATTATTAATGGCTTGGATTGTATGGTAATCCAAGCCATTTTTTCTATCACTGATCTTCAGTTTGTTGCTCTTCTTCAGGCTTTTCTTCTTGTACCACGTTTAATGCGGTCATCATGGCAACTGGTGCGCCTTCTTGACGGGTACTTTTCAGCTTGATCTGTAAACGCAGTTCATTGACCGAATCAGCATTACGTAAAGCTTCATCGTAGCTAATTGCACCTTCATTATAGAGCTCAAATAAGGCTTGATCGAAGGTCTGCATGCCGAGTTCGCGCGATTTGCTCATAATCTCTTTCAGTGCATGGAACTGCCCTTTGAGAATATTGTCTCCGATTAATGGTGTATTCAGCAAAATTTCAATCGCAGCACGACGCCCTTTACCATCTTGGGTGCGTACCAAACGTTGCGAAATAATTGCTTTCATATTGGATGAAAGATCCATGAGTAACTGATTACGACGTTCTTCTGGGAAGAAGTTAATAATTCGATCTAAGGCTTGATTGGCATTGTTGGCATGCAATGTGCCTAGGCACAAATGGCCTGTTTCGGCAAAGGCAATCGCATGTTCCATGGTTTCTGTATCGCGGATTTCTCCGATCAGAATCACATCTGGTGCCTGACGTAAGGTGTTTTTCAAGGCATGCTGCCATGAATGACAATCCACACCGACTTCACGATGAGTAATCATTGATTTTTTGTGCTTGTGTACGTATTCCACTGGATCTTCAACAGTAATGATATGCCCCGCTGAGTTTTCATTACGATGGTCAATCATGGCTGCCAAAGAGGTTGATTTACCTGATCCTGTTCCACCCACCACCAGTACCAAACCCCGCTTTTCCATAATCACATTTTTTAAGGATTCAGGAAGTTTGAGCTTTTGGAAAGTTGGAATTTCAGAAGTAATGGTACGAATCACCATACCAATCTGTAGCTGTTGTTTAAATACATTGACACGAAAACGTGAAACATTCGGAACATTGATTGCAAAATTACATTCCCATTCAGTTTCAAACTCTTGGCGTTGTTTTTCATTCATGAGGCTATAGGCAAACAACTTGGTTTTATCTGCTGTTAAGGCTTGTTGCCCTAAAGGTCGCATTAAGCCTTGTAGTTTAATGCTCGGCGGAAAATCTGCGGTGATAAATAAATCTGAACCGCCATATTCCACCACCTTGGTGAGCATATGAAACATAAAGGTTTTGGCTTCTTCTAATAATTCCGCGTTATACATTGATTTACCTAGATTTTAAAATGAAACGGTGTTCAGTGCTGACTCAAAATAATCCAATAAGATAAACATAGACCTGTTTCTTTAAAATGAAAATAGCGATGGGTCAGATGCTATGCAATATAGACTAAGTCTCATGATCATGACTTGGTGATTGAGCTGAATTATTCCAAAAAGCCATGTTTTGATCTATATACTTTTTAAAATTATTAAATAAATATCAATGTGATGTCTCAATATTGTCAGGTTTTTACATAATAGATCAATGACGCAATGTTTTTTAGCTTAATTCATCTGCATCATCTGATGTTCCACGTGAAACATCGCTAGCGTTAGTTGAATTTTGGTTGTTGCTCAGTAAGCTAAGCTGTTTGTCGATCAGAGAGTCATTACAATAGCCACTGATTTTTGAATAGAGTGTCAATCATGTTAAAAAAAATTGGGATGTTCTCATTACTTAGTTGTGTTTCTGCAATGAGTTTCGCCAATGTAGAGACATTAAAAAGCAATTTAACGAAGCAATATCCCAATATCCAAGTGACCAATATTCAAACTACAGAAATGACTGGCTTATACAGTGCGAGTTTGGACAACCAGATTATTTACTTGGATGAAAGTGCAGAACATATGTTTGTGGGCTCTATGGTTCGTCTAAAAGATCAGAAGAACCTTACGAAAGATTTGGTGTTAAAACAAAACTCGATTGACTGGAAACAACTGCCTTTTAAAGATGCCATTAAAACAGTCAAAGGCACAGGAAAACATGAGCTTGCTATATTCTCAGACCCGAATTGTTCTTATTGTAAAAAATTAGAAGCTGAGCTAGATAAGCTCAATGACGTGACGATTTACACATTTATGTATCCATTAAAATCGCAATCAATGGCGGTGTCTAAGTCTGTTTGGTGTGATGCCAATCAAGCCTATGCATGGAAAAACCTGATCCAGAAGAATGTACAGCCGCAAGCAAAAAGCTGTGCTAATCCTATTGAGCGCAATCTTGAGTTAGGACGTAAATTGGGTGTCGACGGCACACCGACTTTGATCTTTGGAAATGGTTTGAAAATGGTTGGCGGTCGCAGTGCTGAAGAAATTCAAATGATTTGGAAAGAATTAGGTCTATAGATTTATAAAGAAAAACTCCCAATCCATTGCTCAAAATGAATTGGGAGTTTTTTATGTATTTAGCTTTTTTTGGTGACCAATTTATAGATAAATAAAATAATCACAGCACCAAGTACGGAAGCAATAAAGCCAGCTGCCGAATTTTCACCATATAGGCCCAATAAGCGACCGCCATAAGTAGCGAGCAATGAACCTGCAATACCCAATAATGTTGTTACGATGAAACCAGCTTTATCTTCACCTGGATGTAGTGCTCTGGCAATTAAACCAGCAAAAAAACCAACTACAATTGCCACAATTAGAGACCACATTGTCTTTCTCCTTGTTTTAACAGTGATATTTATTACTATCCTGCTTGATCTGATCTTGCTTTGTCTGTAGTGGATTGCCTATTTGTGTCGTATTTTTGTGCATT
Organism: Acinetobacter sp. TUM15071; assembly: GCF_008980925.1. Classification (NCBI taxonomy): domain Bacteria; kingdom Pseudomonadati; phylum Pseudomonadota; class Gammaproteobacteria; order Moraxellales; family Moraxellaceae; genus Acinetobacter; species Acinetobacter sp. TUM15071. The sequence continues at coordinate 26,352 of NZ_BKGB01000023.1, forward strand.
CTTTAGCAAGGTTTGTTTAAGATCAAGCCATAAAAAAGGTGCCCGAAAGCACCTAAAGTAAGAGCAATGTTCAGCTCATTACATCTGTCTAAGCATCGATAAAATATCTACGATGTTTATAAATTAAAGACCAATCTCACCGATAAAAGGCAGATGACGATATTTTTGATCAAAATCCAAACCATAACCCACGATAAAACGATCTTCGACTTCAAAACCTAAAAATTTTACTTCTAAAGGAATTTCACGGCGTGATGGTTTACTGACCAAGGTACAGAGTTCAATTGAGTTTGGATTACGGGTTTTAAGCATCTCTACCACTTTGCTTAAAGTGTTGCCTGAGTCGATAATATCTTCAACCACAAGTACATCTTTACCGTGAATTTCACCATCAAGATCTTTGAGGATCTTTACGTCACGTGATGAAATCGTCGTGCCATTAACGTAACTAGAAACAGTCATAAAATCGAGTTCGTGTGGCTTTTCAATTGCACGGCATAAGTCTGCCATAAAAATAACTGACCCACGCAATAAGCCAATCAATACCAGTTCTTTATCACTTTGAGCATAGTGTGCATTGATTTTTTCGCCAAGTTCTTTCACTTTGGCTTGAATCTCTTCACTTGAAATCATAATGCGCATTGCAATGGTCATCGGTAGATTCCTAACACTTTAAAAAATGGAAAAATAAAAAAGGTGTTGACCTGCAACACCTCGAAAACTTGAGCTAATGTGGGAATTTTAAAACAAAATCACATTTCATGCACCTTTTGATGATGAAGAATATGTATCATTTTGAGATAAGCGACTGTCACGTTTTAATAGAACAGCACATCCTATGGCGAATAACATTAACCCAAGTCTTTGTTTGTTTAAAATTTTAGTTTTGGCTATAGGCTTTTTGTCCATAGATATAAGTTGCCTCAATATTTCGGTCATCGCCCATAGTGAATAAGGCAAATAAGCTGTCATCAATCGACTTTGAGCGCGACTGGCGTAGTTGCTGCAATGCTGTCGGTTTCAGATTTAATACGACAAAATCAGCTTCTTTACCCACGTTGAAGTTACCGAGTTTATCATCGAGATCCAAGGCTTTTGCGCCACCCAGTGTCGCATGATAAAGCGATTCGAAAGCAGAGAGCTTATTGCCTTGTAACTGTTGTACTTTGTAGGCTTCATTTACGGTTTGCAATAAGCTAAATGAGGTCCCTGCCCCAACATCTGTACCCAAGCCGACTTTCACTTGCTGTTCCCATGTCTTTTTCAATGGAAATAAACCACTGCCCAAAAACAGGTTTGAGGTTGGACAGAAAGCAATGGCAGAGTTTGTGTCATGCATGCATTTCCATTCAGCATCTTCCAAATGGACACAATGGGCGAATACAGAGCGTTGTCCGGTTAAACCATAATGATGATAAACATCCAAATAACCTTTTTGCTCAGGGAATAGGTCTTTCACCCATGCAATTTCGTCTTTGTTTTCGCTTAAATGAGTATGTACATACACATCTGGGAATTGTGCTTTGAGCTGTCCTGCTTTTTCGAGTTGTTCAGGTGTAGAGGTCGGAGCAAAACGTGGGGTAATTGCATATAGCGCACGACCTTGACCATGCCATTTCTCAATCAGGGCCTTAGAGTCGTCATAGCCGCTCTCTGCCGTATCGCAAAGGGCTTCCGGTGCATGACGATCCATCATCACTTTACCTGCGATTAAACGCATCTGGTGCTGTTCTGCAGCTTCAAACAAGGCATCAACCGACTCTGGGTGCACGGTACAGAAGACCAATGCTGTGGTGGTGCCATTTTTGAGGAGTTCATTGACAAAAAATTTGGCAATTTCTTGCGCATAAGCTTTGTCTTTGAACTGAATTTCGGTTGGGAAAGTATAAGTGTTTAACCAGCTTAATAGTTGTTCGCCGTAGGCACCGACCATCTCCGTTTGTGGAAAATGGATATGTGTATCGATCATACCAGGGATGATCAATTGCTCTGGGTAATGCTGAATTTCAACATTTGCAGGAAGATGGGCTTGAGCGTCGTTCCACGTGCCAAACCAGCGGATTTTACCTTGTTCAGTAATGAGCACACCATCTTCGATATAACGAACCTGATTGGCAATTTCAGCAGCTTGAGAAACGGTTTTTTGAATATCTAAGAAACGACCACGAATTACCGTGATTGGAGTAGCCAAAGTCATAACAACCTACAATTTTACTTTTTTCGATTGATTGTACCCGATTTTGCTAAACTTACTGGATTAATCGCCTAATTAAAGCCATTAAAACGTGTGTAAATGTGAGTAATAGATTGAATCAATTCACTTTACATTTGAGCCGAAATGAGTAAATTGTCAGCAATAATGATACTTCTTGAGAAAAATACACATGTATTATTGGAATACCAAAGCTTTGGCGCATGAGTTGGCTGAAGATACTTTAAGTAAACAACATTATAAGAACTATTATCTTGCGGCGGCATTGGTGGTGAGTGTGGTGTACTACTACGGTATGTATTCGCCTTATGTTAATGTTCGTGTGATTGGCCTTGAAGCAGCTTTAACCCTTATGATTATGGTTATCGGGATACAACGTACGTATCAGGCCAATGGTGGTGATCAAGGTATTCATTTCTTGAATCGGATTACGGCTTTATCCTTTCCGATTTTGATGCAGACGACGGTTGCGGGGATTGTATTTGGTATTGTGCTGTTAGCGATTTATCAATATTTTGCTTTAGAACAGACCGCATTTGAGATGTGGTATGAGTGGTGTGTTTCTGCCTTTACAGTTTTTCTGCAAATTTTATTTTTTACTCGCTTGGCTGCCTATATGAAACGTGTAGCAGCACATACGATTTAAGTAAATCTCTATGATTATATGGATTTCAATTTAGTCGATTAATTTTGTATAGGCATTTTCCTTACTTTTGATGGATCAAAAGTAACAAAAATCCTCTGTTTAGCTGATGATACATCCATGTATCACAGCTAAACCAACGGCATCCCTGCCGTTTAGACCATAGGATATTGTGGGGTTTTCAAAAAATAAAAACTGTAGATGACTTATCTAGATATAAATCTTGTCTTTTACTCTACAAAATAATGTGCAGCAAAATGGGCATCATTGCCAATGATGTCATAGCAGTCCTCACGGATCGACATACCTGCACATTGATGTCCAACCATCCATAATCCTAAAGTTGGTAACTGACCTGAAAAAGATGGTGTATCTACCCATTTTTGTACCACATAGCCGTGTTTATCATAGTCTTCAAAATAGAAGCTGCCTGATGCAGCACCTTGATCTAGACCATCTTGCAATACCCGAATATTAGCCCCTTCCCTTGCTAAAATTGGCTTTCTCACCCATTTATCAGACAAGGTTTGCTGTGGGTCAAACGGATGTGTCTCGACCAATAAAGGGTGATTTGGATAGCGTTTCCATAGCTCGACTAAAATCGCTTTATTGGAGAGCAACATTTTCCAGCAGGGCTCAATCCATTGTGTTTGAGGGTTAAGGTATTGGGCAAAAGACTCTTCCCAAATCCATTCCCATGGATAAAGTTTAAAGAGGTTGTGAATAGGATGATGATTTAAATCAACAAAACCTTGCCCATTCCAGCCAATATTCTCGATTGATAGCTCAGAGACCTGTAGATGTGCCTGAAAGGCAGTATCCATTAAATATTCTAGATTGCCCCAATCCTCTCGTCCTGCTTGCTGACATGCAGCAAAATGGATATGGCTGCCACGTGGCAGAATGGTTTTCCAACGTTTAATCAGGTCTTCATGAATGCTATTAAATTGGTCTCGATTAGGAATACCTGAAACTTGTTCGATCCATAGCCATTGCGCTACAGATGCTTCCAGTAAGCCTGTTGGCGTATCAGCATTGTATTCCAGCATTTTGATGCTGCGACCATCGTAAGTGAAGTCAAAACGTCCATACAGCATCGCTGCATTTTGTTGCCATGATTGCTCGATATGTGCGATAGCCGCAGTCGGAATATGGAAGTAATCGGGGTAATCACCACGCTGAATCAGATCACCAACTATAGATAAACACATTTGATGTAATTCATTGGCAGCATCTTCCAGCTGTTCAATTTGTTTCAAGCTAAATTCATAGGCAACACCTTCCGACCAGTAAATTGAACCGTCCAGTGAGGGTAAATTAAAATAATCAAAGCCAATATTTTGGTGTTCAATTTGCCAATCTGTGCGTGGTGTGAAAATTTTTCTTTTCATTTTTGAATATCAGTTTTTGGAATTAACCACCAAAGGAAAAACCGCCACGACCAAAGCCACCGCGAACAGGAGATGATGCAGAATAAGTTTTTGCAGTGGTTGATATGGAAGGTTGCCCAACGCTGAGATTGGTACGAGGGCTTAAAATATTGCCACGGAACGAGACTTCACGATTGTTTTGATAATATTGAGGTCCTAAATAACGCCCTGAGCCAAAGCCACCATAATAGCGAACCCCCGCACTTGAGCCGCCACTCCCCGAGCTATTTTCTTCCTCACAGGTCTCAGTATTCCAGTCTGTTGCACAGTCATATTGGCTGTTGTAAACATCTTGAACCAATGGACCATCATTATGGCTACATGCAGTTAATAATAATGGTACAACGACTAGGTTAATTTTTTTAGAACGCATGATGAGACCCCACTCATTTTAATTGGCATGATCAACACTCATTGGTCAACAGCCTTGTTTTATTATGTTTCTGATTAGGAAAGCCGACATATAATATTGATCTATGCTTTTAAAGTACAGAGTCGTAAGGCATGATTATGTATGGATTCAATCAATATATGCGGCTGATTGACGTATGAAAAAAACGCATGAGTATTATCAATCGATTCTTTTTGAATTAATCACTCAATCCCCTGCGCTTTCTGCAATATTGCAGACATTGTCTCATTTACATCCTCATGCCTATTTAAGTGCTGGGGTACTTCGAAATACCGTATGGGCGTATTTACATGGTCAATCTTTTGACTCGCAATATAGTGATGTAGATGTGATTTATTGTGATGCAACAGAAATAGATCAGCATTCACAAAAGCAACTGCAACATAATCTAGAAAGATTATTTCCACAACAGCAATGGGATGTGGTCAATCAGGCATTGGTGCATACATGGTATCGCGGAGAAAATGGCAAAAGGATTCAGCCTTTAACATCGGTTGAACACGCCTTATCGTTGTGGCCTGATACTGCAACAGCCATTGCGGTACGCGTCAATGCCTCAGGAGAACTGGAATTGATTGCGCCCTTTGGTTTGCAGGACTTATTTGAATTGAAGTTGCGTTGGAATTCAGCACTGGTGAGCTATGCCACGTTTAAAAAACGGGTTGATTCCAAACAATGGTTACAACAATGGCCTCAATTAAAAGAAGTTGATCCAAAAATAGAACATATTGGGCAATGAGTTCCAAATAAAAAAGGCCTTCAATTGAAGGCCTTTTTTAGGTTCAGCTTATTATTGAGCTTGGCGTTTATTATGGCGTAACGATAGATACGCGGTAATGCTTAATACCAGTACGATAAAGCCTAACGAGATCCAGATTGGCATATGGAATACATCGAGCAATAACATTTTCGCACCGATGAACAATAAGATGATGCCTAAGCCATATGGTAAGTAATGCATTTTACTTGCAGCACCTGCCAACAAGAAGAACATTGCACGTAAGCCTAAAATTGCCATTAAGTTTGCAGTTAAGACAATGAACGGGTCACTGGTGACGGCGAAAATCGCAGGAATAGAATCCACCGCGAAAATAACATCAGATGCTTCAACCAAGATCAAGACTAAGAATAATGGCGTTGCCCACAACACACCGTTCTGACGAACGAAGAAGTTATTACCATGTAGTTGTGGTGTGATACGCATGTGTTTGCGTAACCATTTCAATAGCTTGATATCTTCAATATTGGTGTCTTCTTCATCTTGTCCTTTCAGGAACTTAAAGCCCGTGTAGACCAAGAACGCACCGAAGATATACAGCACCCAAGAGAACTCTTGTACGAACCAAGCACCAATAAAGATAAAGATGGTTCTTAGGATGATCGCGCCCAATACACCATAAAGCAGGATTTTACGTTGAAATGCAGGTGGAATCGCAAACGCTGCGAAAATCATTAGCCAGACAAAGACGTTATCAATTGCCAGCGATTTTTCCAGTAGATAACCTGCAAAGTATTCCATGGTTTTTTGGTTTGCAATGGTTGCTCCTACGGTTTGCTGTAGGTAGAACCATAAACCACCACCAAAGATCGTTGCGACCGTCACCCACGCAATGCTCCAGTAAGCTGCTTGTCGAATAGGTACATCTTGGTCTTGTTTTTGTTTAAAGCCTAAAAAGTCGATCAGCAGCATGACTGTGACAAGGCCGAAGAACACGACATATAGCCATAAATTACCGATAGTTTCCATCACAACTCCCTATCTGGCAAATGGACATAAAAAAACCTTGACCAGTTGCCAGATGAATTAATACATCTGTTTCAACATGATCAAGGTCTTGCCTACATCACGATGGATCGTGATGCTCAGAGTCCGACTTTTTGCAAAGTGTAATGACGAAACTCTGACACCTAAGCTATTTGTGACTTAGGTTTGGAGGAGGCTACTCCCCTTGTCAAATTCTGTATGGATAATGCTATCCAAAGATGTGCATAGAATTACACAAATAATCGATTTAAGCAAATTTTCAATGCATAAATTTTAAGCATTTTTATGATCGAGGTGATAGGTAAATTCATGAAGATCGATTAAGTTAGCACTTAAGGTATTATTCCGAGAATAAGAGATGAGTGCTGAAAAAAATCAAAATAAAACACGAAAATTATTTGCTCCTCGTGATCCTGAAGAAGCCCATCGTGCGGCTACACCTTTAGAACTATTATTTGACCTGATTTTTGTGGTGGCAATTGCAACCGCAGGACAGCAACTTCATCACGCAATCATTGAAGGTCATTTATGGCACGCTTTGCCAACCTATTTTATGGTGTTTTTTGCCTTGTGGTGGGCGTGGATGAATTTCACTTGGTTTGCCTCAGCCTATGACAATGATGACACGCTGTATCGTTGTTTGACCTTTGTCCAAATTGTTGGCTCATTGGTGATGGCTGCTGGCATTCCTGCGGTTTTCCAAGAACATAATTTCGATGTGATTATCATTGGTTATGTGATTATGCGTTTGGCTTTAGTGACCCAATGGATTCGCGTCGCCAAGCATGATCCTGAACGGAGGGTAACAGCTTATCGCTATGCTGTTGGCATAGTTTTGGTGCAGTTGGGATGGTTAATCGGCAATTTCAGCGCCATTCACATGACCCCTCTGCTGTTCCTCATTTTAGTTTTGGCTGAACTCGCTGTACCTCTTTATGCTGAGAAGCATGCAGTAACACCATGGCATCCACATCATATTATCGAGCGTTACAGTTTGCTCACCATCATCGTGTTGGGAGAGTCGATTATTGGCAGTTTTGCCGCAACGCAGGAAGCTTTTTCCAATCATGACGTGAATTTTAAGGAAATCTTTTTAGTGATTGGCGGACTGTTGATGATGTTTGCCATGTGGTGGGTCTACTTTGACCGCAGTCATCATCACCATCAACGTCGTGGGGTACAGCCTTTTTTATGGGGCTATGGTCATTTTTTTATCTTTATCAGTATTGCTGTATTAGGTGCAGCTTTAGCCGCCGCTGTTGATGTTTCAACTCAACATGCTCATATTTCCAGTCAAATGATGGGATGGCTGATTGCTGCCTGTCTGGCGATTTATAGCACCTATATTTGGTTATTTTACGAGGCATTTTATTTATCAGGATGGAGACGTTGGCTCTATCCAATCACAGTGATGATCCTCTTTTTGATTCCTTTGTTTTTTGCCGATATTGGCTATATCGTTTTTGCGATGGCAGTGATTTATATCCTGCGTCTTCTCATTTCCAAACTGTATTTGATGAAGTGGAGTGATGAGCAGTTGGCATCCAGCAAATAATCAAAGCGCTGCGATTGCTTAGCTTAGGAGAACAAGTGAGGGATGGGATACACTCGCTTGTTCTAATTAAAAATTTTTAGAATTTCAGTACGTAAAAATTGATGACGCGGGTTTTGTGTGACGTGTTCATGCCAATACATGCCCATATTGATTTTAGGCAGTTCAGTGGGTAAAGCATGAATCTTCAGATTTTCAGCATAATGTAGATGTTTGAGGATACTTTGAGGAATAGTCAGTATTGCATTTGGGTATTGAGCCAAGATTTGTAGTGCTGTCGAATAATGCTGGCAACGCAGGAAAATTTGCCGAGACAGTTGTTGGCGATTGAGATAAATATCCTCCAATAATAAGCCTGTACGCCGTGACGACACGCCAATATGCGGTGATGATAAATACAGCGATAAATCCATGTCTTGTTGCTGGGTACAAACTACAAAATGGTCTTCAATCAGATTTTCAAACTGTAAATGATCTTGATGTGGTTGAACCAGATCAATGACAAAATCAATTTGTTGGGCGGAGAGATCTGCCAGCATGTTTTTACGGTCCAGCTTGGAACTCAAAAATTGGATATCCAGATTCAGTTGGGCAAAGTGATTGACCAATTGCGGGAAAATAATCGGTTCGATTTCATCATGAATGGCGATTTTCAGGCTTTGCAGCATGCTTGGAATAAAAGCATGCTGAGGGATTGCAATCTGTTGGATGGTAAGCAATGCGGCCTGAATCGGTTGATAAATTTGTTCAGCATAAGGGGTTGGTCGCATTTTTTGCCCGCTACGGACAAATAGCTCATCACCTAACTGAGTTCTTAAGCGTTGTAATGCATGGCTGACCGCAGACTGGCTGATACAGAGTAATTGAGCTGCTTTTGAAATGCTGTTTTGCTCAAAAATGGCAATAAAAAGCGGATAGAGATTAATATCAATGCGATGGAAATTGCCCACTTCCAGTGGATGGCTATTATGAATCTGATTCATAGTTTTGAATAAAATAAAATCATTTCATTCATAATAAATTTTCACTTATGGTGATGTAAAGCAGCGAATCAATATTCGCCATATTTTACATTGAGGGAAATGATGATGTTTGCATTGTCTGAACGCGCACAGGACTTTATTGCACGAACTAAAGCCTTTATCCAACAAGAAATTGAACCGATCGAAAAGACATTCTGGGATGAAGTACATCATCGCAATGTTGATGGTGACTGGACCAAGTGGCAATGGCCTGAACAATTACAACAATTGAAAGATAAGGCAAAAGCGGCTGGCTTGTGGAACATGTTCTTACCTGATGCAGACCTCGGTGCAGGATTATCGGTTCAGGAATATGCACATATTGCTGAACTCACAGGACGTAGCTTACTTGCACCCACCGTATTTAACTGTAACGCGCCTGATAGCGGCAATATGGAAGTGTTATGGCGTTATGGTAGCGATGAGCAAAAACAACAATGGCTACAACCCCTGCTTGCTGGTGAAATCCGTTCCGTATTCTGTATGACAGAACCTGCAGTGGCGTCCAGTGATGCCACCAATATGCAAGCCACGGCGGTGATTGAGGGCGATGAGATCGTCTTGAATGGCCGTAAATGGTGGTCATCTGGTTTGGGTGATCCGAATGCCAAAGTGATTATTTTCATGGCTTATACCCCTGACCCAAACAAAGACCGTCATCATCAACATTCAATGGTACTTGTGCCGATTGATACCCAAGGCGTGACCATTGAAAGAATGTTGCCTGTGTTTGGCGATTACGATGCACCGCATGGGCATGGACAGGTCAGTTTTGACAATGTGCGTGTACCCGTCAGCAGCTTTATTGGTGGTGCAGGCCAAGGTTTTGAAATCGCTCAAGGTCGTTTAGGACCAGGGCGTATTCACCATTGTATGCGTTGTATTGGTGCTGCTGAAAAAGCCTTGGAGCTGATGATTGATCGCGGTATGTCACGCAAAGCTTTTGGTAAAGAAATCCTGAAATTGGGCGGTAATTTAGAGCGTGTCGCAGATGCACGTGTGCAGATCGATCAAGCGCGATTATTAACGCTATATGCCGCTTATAAGATGGATACCTTAGGCAATATGGCGGCTCTGACAGAGATTTCTGCAATCAAAGTAGTGGCGCCGACAGTATTACAGCATGTGGTCGATATGGCGATCCAGATTCATGGTGGTGAAGGCGTTTCACGCGATACTCCACTGACTGCATTTTTTAATCAAGCGCGTAGTTTACGTTTGGCCGATGGACCTGATGAAGTCCATAAAGGCATGATTGCCAAATTAGAACTCAAAAAACGTGGCTATGGTCGTTCATAAGGATAAAAGTAAATGGCAGTAATTGATGTTGGTGGTCAAGTTCGTCACGGTGAAGAACTAGATATCGCGGCGGTTGAAAGCTGGTTAAAAAACCAAGGTGTGGATCTGCAAGGACAGGCGCAAGTGACCCAATATTCGGGTGGCGCATCGAATTGGACCTATCGTTTGCAGTATGACAATGCTGATCTCATTTTACGTCGTCCACCCAAAGGTACCAAAGCCAAATCTGCGCATGATATGGCACGTGAATACAATGTGCAGAAGCATCTTGCGCCGTTCTACCCTGTCCTGCCTGAAATGATTGCACTGTGTCAGGACGAGGGCGTGATTGGCTGTGACTTCTATGTCATGAAACGGATTGAAGGCATTATTCCGCGTGCCAATTTACCCAAAGAATTACAGCTGGATGAGCCACAAGTACAGCAGCTGTGTCTGAATGTTCTGGATAAATTGATTGAACTCCATCAAGTGCCATATCAAGGTACAGAACTGGAAAAACTGGGCAAAGGTGAAGGCTATTGTCGTCGTCAGGTTGAGGGTTGGGATGCGCGTTACAGTAAGGCATTGACGCCAAATGTGCCTGATTTTGCTTTTGTGCGTGAGTGGTTGTTGGAACATATCCCTGCCGATGCTAAAACTTGCGTGATTCATAATGACTGGCGTTTTGATAATGTCATTTTAGATCCACAACAACCGACTAAAGTGATTGGGGTACTGGATTGGGAAATGGCGACATTGGGTGATCCATTGATGGATTTGGGCAGTGCACTCGCCTATTGGATTCAAGAGGATGATGATGCTTTGATGAAATCTAGCCGTCGTCAACCGACCAATTTAAAAGGCATGCTGACACGGCAACAAGTGGTGGATTATTATCTGGAAAAAACAGGTTTAAAGCCTGACAACTGGGCATTCTATGAAGTGTTTGGTTTGTTCCGCTTAGCGGTGATTGCGCAACAGATCTATTATCGTTATTACCACCAGCAAACCGATAATCCCGCCTTTAAAGATTTTTGGATCATGATTCATGCCTTACATATTCGGGCCTTAAAACTGATTGCGCAAAACCATCTACAAGCACAGCAATTGATTCTCGAATACGGGGCAAAACTACAGGATATTTTAAAACGATGACCACAATTTATTTGGTGCGACATGGGCAAGCCTCATTTGGTGCGGCAAGTTATGACCAGCTTTCAGCCAAAGGCGAACAACAGGCACAGGTCGTCGGTGATTTTTTTAAACAGACCCTAAAGCAAACGCCGCTGATTGTGGCAGGTTCAATGCAACGTCATCAGCAAACAGCACAATTGGCCTTATCACAAAGTTTTCAGGATGCAGCGATTCAAACTGAATCGGTATGGAATGAGTTTGATCATCAACAGGTGTTTGCACAATACGAACCACGCTTTAATCAACCTGAATTGCTGAAACAGGATGTCGAATTGATGGCCAATCCACGTGCTTATCTGGCCAAAATCTTTGATGGCGCAATAGATCGCTGGATTGGAGAGCAATATGACCATGAATATCATGAGACCTGGTTAGGTTTTCAATCGCGTGTAGAAAGTGCTTTACACAGTTTGTGCCAGCAGATTGATGCCACACAACCCCGTCAGGCGGTGGTATTTAGTTCTGGTGGAGTCATTTCGGTGGCGGTCGGTCAGGTATTAGGTCTGGATGCTAAACAGATTTTTGCACTGAATTGGTCGATTGCCAATGCCAGTATTACCACGTTACGTTGGACAGATGGTCGTTTGCAATTACTTAGTTTCAATGAGCATCATTATTTGAAAACACATGATGCGGAACTTCTCACATGGATTTAAAAAATAGGTGGCAGGAATGGCAAAGACGATTTTAATTACAGGTGCAAGTTCGGGCTTGGGTGCAGGTATGGCGCGTGAATTTGCCGCCAAAGGCTACAATCTGGCACTTTGTGCACGACGTTTAGAGCGTTTGGAAGCTTTACAGCAACAGTTACAAAGCCAGTTTTCGATTCAGGTCAAAATCAAGACCCTTGATGTGACTCATTACGATGATGTGTTTACGGTTTTTAAAGCCTTTCAGCAAGAATTTGGGACAATTGACCGAATTATTGTCAATGCTGGTGTGGGCGATGGCCGCCGTATTGGAAAAGGTCATTTTGAAGTGAATCGTGCTACGGCAGAAACCAATTTTATTTCTGCCTTGGCGCAATGCGAAGCTGCGGTTGAAATTTTTAGAGCGCAAAATAAAGGTCATTTGGTGGTGATTTCTTCGATGAGTGCGATGCGTGGTTTACCGAAGCATTTATCGACCTATGCCGCTAGTAAAGCCGCAGTGGCGCATTTGGCCGAAGGGATTCGTGCTGAGTTGTTGAATACGCCAATTAAAGTCTCAACGATTTTCCCAGGTTATATTCGTACCGAGTTGAATGAGGGTGCCAAGAAATTACCGTTTGAAGTGGATGAAAAAACCGGAAGCAAGGCTCTGGTGAAGGCGATTGAGAAAGAACCAGTGAAGGCTTATGTGCCGCAGTGGCCGTGGTTGCCAATGGGAATTGCAATGAAAATTTTGCCGTTGAAATTGGTGAATAAACTAAGTTGATTGCAATTTTAAATGCATGGACAAATATGTTTATTCGGCAATATTTCACAGCCTCATATAGGCTGAATAGTCGAGTTGTTTGGGTATAGGCGTTTCATTACTTTTCAAAGATGAAAAGTAACAAAAATCTTTTGTTGAGCAGAGGGTACATCCATGTCACCCCTGCTCAACAGGCGGTATCCATGCCGCCTGTCACGATAGTGAATACTGTGACAAGATTAGATTATGAAAGTAGGCTATGAGCTAGATTACGACAAAGCTGTAATTAACTTTTGGTGTAAACCACCAAAACCACCATTGGACATGATCACCACAGCATCGCCCTCACCTGCTTCATTGACCACACGGGCAATGATGTCATCTAAAGAGCGACTGACTTCAGCCTTGTTTGCTGATGCTGAGATTACAGGTTGTAAATCCCAATCCAAGCCTTCTGGTTGATACCAAATCACTTCATCAGCTAAACGTGCTGAATGTGCCAAACCATCTTTATGGCTGCCCATACGCATGGTATTCGAACGTGGTTCAATGATCGCCCAAAGTTTACGTTCGCCTAGACGTTTACGTGCGCCATCGAGTGTGGTTTCAATCGCAGTTGGGTGGTGGGCAAAGTCATCATAGACTTCGATGCCACGCACCGTACCTAACAGCTCCATACGGCGTTTAACACCACCAAAGTTGGATAATGCTTCACACGCCTGTTCAAGGCTGACACCCACGTGTTGTGCAGCCGCAATGGTTGCTAAAGCATTGGCAACACTGTGTTGCCCTGTCATGTTCCATTTCACTTCACCAATCACTTTACCGTGTTCAAGCACTTTAAAGTGACTGCCATCGGCACTGATCAACTCAGCAGATAAAGCTGCTTGATCATTTGGCTCTAGACTGGTACGAATCACTGGTGTCCAGCAACCCTGCTGCAAGACTTCATCAATATTGGTTTCAGTAATGGGCGCAATAATACGACCTTCACTCGGAATGGTACGGACTAAATGATGGAACTGTTTTTGAATCGCAGCGAGATCATCAAAAATGTCAGCGTGGTCAAATTCAAGATTGTTTAAAATCGCTGTTTTAGGGTGATAGTGAACAAACTTAGAACGTTTATCGAAGAAAGCAGAATCATATTCATCTGCTTCTACACAGAAATATTTGCCACCACCTAAACGTGCACTTTCACTAAAACCAAGCGGTACGCCACCGATCAAGAAACCTGGATTTAAACCTGCTTGATCAAGCACCCAAGCCAACATGGTAGTAGTAGTGGTTTTACCATGTGTACCCGCGACACCAAGCACATGTTTGCCTTGTAGCACATGGTCTGCCAAAAACTGTGGACCAGAAATATAAGGAAGGCCTTCATTCAGCATGTATTCAATCGCATCAATACCACGTTTCATGGCATTGCCGACAATCACAAGATCAGGATGGGGTTGCAAGTGACTACGGTCATAGCCCTGCATCAATTCAATACCTGCATTTTCCAGTTGAGTCGACATTGGTGGATAAACATTGGCATCTGAACCTGTGACTTTATGTCCTAAATCTCGTGCTAATAGAGCCAAAGACCCCATAAATGTGCCACAAATACCCAAAATATGCAGATGCATAACGCGCCTTCTCCACTGCTTTTCATACAGCACTGATATCGTGTGTATGATTGTCGTTATCAATAAAAATCAAACGCAACGATAGCAAGGCTTGCATGGAAAAGATAGTCAAAATTCGTTGTTGTTGTTTAGTTCTAATTGCACAGATGAATGCTAAAATTTCAGCGTTTTTACAAGCATTTCACCTCTGCTGTTCAACCTTTATCTGGATAAAAGTACATTATGTTGAGCCCTACTCTTTTAGCGTTATGTTTGTTGATTATTTCCAACTGTTTTATGACTTTGGCGTGGTATGGGCATCTGAAAATTCTGCATGATGCGCCCATTTGGCAGGCAATCTTATTTAGCTGGTGTATTGCCTTGCTGGAATACAGTTTTATGATTCCTGCCACCAAGTTGCTCAACCAGCATGGCTGGAGTCTGGGTGAAATGAAAATCACTCAGGAAGTGGTGACGTTAATGGTGTTTGTGCCCTTTATGATTTTTGTGTTTAAACAACCCTTCAAACTCGATTACATCTGGGCGATGCTATGTTTAATGGGCTGTGTCTACTTTGTTTTTAGAAATCAAAGCTAATTTTTCGAGGCTTCAGTTAACGCGTTCTTTTGTTGGGGATGCCTGAAAAAACCGCTATAATATGTGCCAATTTATTCCCTTGTGCTTGGCGTAAGTCGAGATACTTGTCTATTTTTATCATGTTTTGGAAAAGCCAATGAATGCGGTCGCAACAGATAGCCAACCTTTAGTCGGAATTATCATGGGTTCTCAATCAGATTGGGCAACACTTGAACATACCGCTAACATGCTCAAACAGTTGGGTGTTCCTTTTGAAGCTGAAGTGGTTTCTGCGCATCGTACGCCAGATCGTTTATTTGAATATGCTGAAACAGCTCGTGAACGTGGTATTCAGGTAATTATTGCGGGTGCTGGCGGTGCTGCACATTTACCAGGTATGTGTGCTGCTAAAACTGATTTACCTGTATTGGGTGTACCGGTTAAATCATCGATTTTGAATGGTGTTGATTCATTGCTTTCGATTGTACAAATGCCAGCAGGTATCGCCGTAGGTACTTTGGCAATTGGTCAGGCAGGTGCGACGAATGCTGCAATTTTGGCGGCACAGATTTTAGGTTTAACTCGTCCAGACATCGCTAAAAATGTGGCTGACTTCCGTACTGCACAAACCGAAAAAGTGTCGAATAATAATATCCCTGGTCAAGTGTAACGGGGCTGAACATGAATAAAACGATTGGCATTTTTGGTGGTGGGCAGCTAGGCCGGATGATGGCACAAGCAGCGTTACCACTTAATATTCAATGCACCTTCTTTGAAGCAGAAACAGATTGCCCTGCTGCGATTTTGGGTCCAGTTTTTTCGAGCCAAACGGTACAGGGATTACAGGATTTTATTGCAAGCGCGGATGTATTTAGTCTTGAGTTCGAAAATACGCCTGTTGCAGATGTGGATGTTTTAACACAAAGCAAAACCCTGCACCCTCCTCGCCTTGCTTTGGCAACTGCACAAAATCGTTTGGCTGAAAAACGGTTGTTTGATGAGCTGAGCATTCCTGTTGCGCCGTATCGTGCTGTGGATAGCTTAGAGAGCTTAAAACAAGCGGTATCGGATCTTGGATTACCCATCGTATTGAAAACCGTAACGGGTGGTTATGATGGTAAAGGTCAATTCGTTTTACGCACTGAAGATCAAATTGAGACCGCTTGGGCTGAATTAGGTCCTGCAAAAAGCTTGGTTGCAGAAAGTTTTGTCAAATTTAGCCGCGAAGTATCGATTATTGCGGTACGTGGGCAAAATGGTGATGTGAAAACTTGGGCTTTGGCTGAGAATCACCATCATAATGGCATCTTGTCACACTCAATCGTACCTGCACCAAATAGCGCTGATTTACAGCCTGTTGCGCAAGACTATATTACCCGTTTGCTGAAGCATTTAGATTATGTGGGTGTTCTCACACTTGAACTATTTGTGACGGAACAAGGTTTATGTGCCAATGAAATGGCGTGTCGTGTGCATAACTCAGGTCATTGGTCGATTGAAGGTGCGATTTGCTCGCAATTTGAAAACCATATCCGTGCCGTTGCAGGCTTACCATTGGGTGCAACTGAAGTCATTCGTCCAAGTGTGATGATCAATATTATTGGTCAGCATCCCAAGTCAGAAGATGTTTTGGCACTGAATGGCGCACATTTACACCTCTATAATAAGTCTGAGCGTACTGGCCGTAAGTTGGGACATATTACTTTAATGCCAAATCATTCAGGTGATTTAACCGATTTATGCCGCCAATTGGCGAAAATATTACCTGTTCCATTGGCATTAACCGATGATATGAGCATCTAAACTTATCCACAATGCCTAAAAAAAGCGATCTTTGGATCGCTTTTTTTATTTCATATGCTTTTTAAATTTAAAAATACAGAAAGAGCCTGTTGTGGATAACTTGTTTTTGATATTTTGAATTTAAAATAGGGATTGTTGTTTGAATTTAAATGACAGTGGATAAGTATTTATGGGGTTTAAATTCAAAATAGAGATCCCGTTTTAAATTTAAAAATAAGGTGATAACAGGTTTTTAAATTTAAATGATAGGATGTGGATATCTATTGTCTCTATAATAATGATATAAAAAATAAAAGCTTATTGTTTTCTTGGCGTTCTGTTTGAATCACTTGCCATTTAACTCGAAGAAATGAATTTAAAAGTGGATAAGTTTTTTAAATTTAAACGATCGAGTTATCCAGTATTGTATTTTTTGAATTTAAATTAGGTTTGTTGATAACTTTTAAATTTAAAAGAAAGCCTGAATTATGAATTTAAAAGCAGTGTTTTAAATTTAAAACCAGAGAAATGAATTCAAAGTTACGTTTCCAAACTATACATCTTCATATAGCGTGTTAAGGTGGAGAGGAAATTTAAATTCAAAAGTTTTGGTTCAGTCATGAAACGTCATTTTTCTTTTTTTCTAGGCACTGCCTTATTTACTTTTTTCAATCAGGCGCATGCCGAGCTTGTGATTAACGGTGCAACAGTTTCGACACCCGCCACAACAGCGACTGTTGCCAGCAGTAATTATACGCCAAATTCCAATTTTCAGGGCTGTATTGCCAATTTGCGTTCGCAGGCAATCGCATCGGGTGTATCAGGCGCAACCTATGATCGCTATACGCAAAATTTAACGCCTGATTATTCCGTGATTGATAAATTAAATTATCAGCCTGAATTTTCGACACCGATCTGGGATTATTTGTCTGGCCTTGTGGATAACGAGCGCGTACAAGCAGGGCAGCAAAAACTTACTCAACATCGTGCCGTCTTGAACCGAGTTGAGCAGGCCTATGGTGTACCTGCCGAAACGGTCGTAGCAGTGTGGGGCGTCGAAAGTAACTATGGTGATATTTCGGGTAAATATCCTTTATTACAGGCATTGGGTACTTTGAGCTGTGAAGGTCGCCGTCAAAGTTATTTCCGTGGCGAGTTTTTTGCCACCATGCGTATTTTACAACGTGGTGATTTAACCCAAGATCAACTTTATGGTTCATGGGCTGGTGCATTTGGCCATACTCAGTTTATGCCATCAACCTATGAGCGCTTAGCCGTAGATTTTGATGGTGATGGTCGTCGTGATTTGGTTTCAAGTACCACCGATGCCTTAGCTTCAACCGCTAATTTCCTCAAACGGGCAGGGTGGCAAACTGGCATGCCATGGGGTTTTGAAGTCAAAATTCCACAAGGGATGTCGATCTCTGGTGAAAGTCGTCGTAATAAGAAAGCACTAAATAGCTGGATTGCACAAGGGGTAACCCGCGCTGATGGCACTGCGTTAATTCAAGGTAATTTATCGGGTAGTACGCCAGCAGGGCTGATTTCACCAGCGGGTGCTAATGGTCCATTATTCCTGGTATTTAAAAACTTCGATGCCATTTATAGTTATAACGCGGCTGAAAGCTATGGTTTAGCCATTGCGCATTTATCCGATCGTTTACGTGGTGGCACGCCATTTTTAACCGCTTGGCCAACCGATGATGCAGGGACATCCCGTGCAGAACGTCGTGAAATTCAACAGTTTTTAGTTCAACGTGGCTATGATATTGGTGCAGTCGATGGTTTGATTGGTGATAAAAGTCGTCAGGCCATTCGCCAAGAGCAAAGCCGTCTCGGTTTAAACCAGACTGGACGTGCAGGACAACAAATTTTACGTGCGTTCCGTCAGGAACAGGCGAAGCAAATGATGCAGTAAATCTATATCAGATAGAATAAAAAAGGTCTGCCCATTGCAGACCTTTTTTATTTGTATATTTAGGGTGCAGCGTCTAATTTAACTGCTTCTAAAATATCAAAAATCACGGCAGTTACATCTTGGCTTAAATCACGATCATTAAAGATTTCATAAGCGGTGATGGTGACATCAGTATCACTTGGTAACTGTTTTTGTTCTTCTTCAATTAAATGTTCGATCGGCAATAAAGTCTGTTTGACTTCTAAATGTAGAATCTCGTTATAAGCCACGTTTTCATCTTCCAACTCGACTTCTTGCTCATTGAAATAAGGAATTAAAATCGAGTGTAAGTAGGGGCTAATATCTTGAATATCTAAGAGTTCGATATCACGAGTCTGTTCAATCGTACTGATGTGGTCGTTCACTTCAATTAAGATATGATAATAACTCATGCTGATCTCCGTTAAGGCTAAGATGATGTTTTAACTCCACAATAACATGAATAAATCAAAACAATCGACCCATTCTTGTTATTGCTTAGCACTTCATCTTATATCTAACGATCATGTTCAAGAGATCTGTTTTAATCAGCCAAACCGAGTAACTTTAGGTCTGTATCAGTGAGCTGAAAATCTTTGGCATCTTGTTCTTTAATCCGTGGATACATTAATGACTTCGGATCACGGGTATGTTTTAGGCCCAATGCATGTCCAAATTCATGTGCTAGCGTTAAGCGTAGGTCATCAGTAGACGAAAATTCATAAATAAAAATCTGTGTCCCATCAAATTGACCTTTATGCAGCACTTCAGGCTTAAATGTTTCATTAAACTCATTTACAGAAGCACTTAATTGTTGGTGAATTTGTTTGGTTTTTTCTGCTTTTAACTGATTTTGTTGAACTTTTTGGTTGTATTCAGCAATTTTGTTTTGCAACTTTAAGGCCTGTTGTTGCAATTGTTGCTGCTGTTTTTGCAGTGTAGAGAATAATGCTTTATTGCTGCTGTCTGCCTTATATTGTGCTAAGCCTTGCTGATATTGCTGAACCTGAGTGTCATAGGCTTGTTTTTGAAGCTCAAGCTGCGCATTGCTTTCAGTCAGTTCTGCATTGATCTGCTGTAATTTCTCATTTCGATCGAGCCAATCCTGTTGTTCTTGCTCGAGTTGGCCTAAGCTTTCAGCACGTTTCATACTACGAATTTGACGCTGGTCAAAAACGAGATTAATCACGAAATCGGCATCAGGATCATAAACAAAATATTTTTGACCCGTGTTCTTTTCCCAAATTGCAGCAGCCTGTTGGCTTAATTCGATCATTTGCTGATGATTGATATTCAAGCGTGGATCAAGCTCAGCAATACGGTAACGTAGAGGCTGTTCTGTACTATAGCGAACTTGCGACTGCGTCGATGCAGTCGAAGAAATTTTAGCAAAAGCGGGAGCAGGGGCTAGCAAGGTAAAACATGCAGCCATCAGGAGAGACAAAAGACGCATAACGGGAGATAAAACATGAAAGAGATCACATTTTATTCAATTAAAACCATTAGTCAAATTGATGGTCTATATAGTTTCTTATAACTTTTAAAGATATTTCTAGAAAATGAATAAAAATACATTTGTAGAAATAGGGACGAAAAATTATGATGAATAAAAGCAATTTGTTTATTAAATGATCTAAAAATAAAATGAGAACAAATATTTATTTTTTATTTTTGGATATATTGAATCGCTGAAATTTTATCGTGGTACTTAAAAAATAGGTTTTTCACACATCTAAAAAATACATTCTATTTCACATAAAATATTTATTTGTTTGTACAAAAACTATACTTGGAGTCTAGTCAATGTTAATTCTTGTAAACAAAAACCGCTGTTGTTATCAATAAATAGCTTTTACCAAATCTTTATCTGAATCGGTGAGTGCGAATTGCTGGAAGTTTTGTTTTTGAATGACAGGGTACATCAGTGAGTGTGGATCATTGGTATGCTCTAGACCGAGAGCATGTCCAAATTCATGTGCGAGCGTTAAACGTAGATCATTTGCAGAAGAAAATTCATAAATCAGGATTTGTTTACCATTGAAATGACCTTTATGCAGTAAATGTGGCTGAAATACCTGATTAAACTGACTTGCCGATGCCACCAACTGTTGATTGGTTTGATTTAGGTTTTGAATGCTTTGGTTGAGTTGTTGTGTTCGTTGATTATGTTCTTGAACTTCTCGCTGTAGTAATAATGATTGTTGTTCCAACATCTTTTGTCTCTGAGAGAATTGCTGAGCCAAATCTTTAGAGCTAGAACGTGTTTGATTGAAACGGAGTACTTCTGCATTATATTGCTGGAATTGGGCATTCAATTGAGCTTGTTTGCTGGCAATTGATGCGGTACTTCTTTGGATCTCATTTTTTATCAGTTGCAATTGCTGATTTTGATTTTCCCATTGTTTTTGCTGTTGTTTAAGTTGATCTAAACTCTGTACACGATCGACACTGCGTTGCTGGCGCTCATCAAAAACTAAATTAATAGTAAATTCAGCTTGTGGATCATAAATAAAATTTTGTTGTCCTGTTTCTTGCTCCCAAAGCTTAGCGGCTTGTTGGGTGAGTTCAAGAACTTGTTGCTGACTGAGATTGAAGCGGGAATCGATATCCGCGATACGGTAATGTAAGGTTTTTTTAATGGTTTGATGCTGATGTCCGCCAATAGGATTTGTATTGGTTTGGGCATTACTCAATTGAGGCGTTATCATGCTTATACAAGCAATCAAGACTGCTAGATAATGAACTCGCATTGTAAATCTCCCCAAATAAAGACTTATTTTTCCTCATTATTTTGCGAGCGTCAAAATGCTATCTAGTTAATAATTAAAAGTAAAAACTGTGACTTTTTTCCAAAAAATAAAAAAATGAATCGAATGATTTGCACAATAATAAAAATGATGCTTTGTGTGTTTTTTAAGCATAAGCTTAAAAATATCAAGGTATTAAATTCACCCTAATGAAAAATGGAAAATTCGACGTAAAGAAACCCTATAAATCGCCTAATTGTTAACTTTTGTAAATATTATATAAAATGGTAAAGTTTTTGAATTTTAGATAAAAATTTGTTTATTTGTGACATTTATCGTCCATCATTTTTTATTGTTTGAGTCGGTGTTTTATCAGTAATATTCTGCGGCAGCTATCTTGCCAACAATAAATCACGATCTGACTGAGTTAAACGGAAATTCACTGTATCTTGATCTCTCATGATCGGATGCATCAGCGCTTGAGGATCATCGCTATGTTGTATTCCCAATGCATGACCTAATTCATGTGCAAGTGTTAAACGTAGATCATCTTCAGATTCAAATTCATAAATTAGAATCTGTTTACCATTAAATAAACCCTTATGAAATAAGTGGGGCTTAAAGCGTTGTTTATATTGAGTGACTGAAGCATTCAGTTGCTGATCCAAAGCATTGAGCTCATCAATCTGCTGATTTAACTCTGCGATTCTCTGATTATATTGATTAATTTCTTGCTGTAATAAATGCACATTTTGCGTTAAGGCCTGCTGTCGTTGTTGAAAATATTCAAGATTGGCAATCGAGTTTCGGTTTTGCTGTGCATTTTGTTGTTCTTGATTGTAGGATTGGATTTGTTGGTTAAGCTGCTGTTGTTTTAAATCGAGAAATTGCTTACTACGAATAATCTCCTGTTCGATTTGATCAAGTTTTTGTTTTTTTTCTAGCCAATGCTGCTGATTGGATTGTAGCTGACTTAAATGTTCGCGACGTTGTTCACTTTCTTGTTGGCGTTCATCATAGATCAAGTGGATTGCAAGTTGCGCATGCGGATCGTAAACAAAATAATCTTGCCCAGTACCATCTTTCCAGATTTGGGTCGCTTGTTGGCTAATTACTTTCACTTGTTCTATGCTGAGTTTAAAGCGCGTGTCAACTTTGGCAATACGATAGCGCAGGCGAGTATCAAAGGGGCTGCTAATACGATCAGTGAGCGAATTAAATTTAAGTTGTGGGTGTTGGCGGGTTTGATAACCCGACCAGAATATAAAGAGCAGTAATGCAATAATGATGGCGAGTTTCATTCAGTATTTTTTTTAAATAACGGTTGATACAGACTTGGTACGACTAAAACTCCCCAGATAAGCGTAGAAAGTATGTTACCTAGCTCATAAAAAATGGCGCCAAAACCAGACATGAATGTCCAAGAGTAGCTTGGTAAAAGATAAATAAGTAACAGTGGGAAAAAACTATAGATATAAATCTTTCTTGCCCACTCTTTAAATAGTAGCAAACCAATCAATACAACAAAAAAACCGATACTAAGCAGACCTGAAATGAGCAATTCCCAGTGCTGAACATCTCTGGATAACAGCTCACTAATTTCAATGGAAGTTGCATCGTACGCATCAAATATTGCACTTATAAAAATACAAAGTAGCGAAGATATAAGGATTAATCTAAATTTAGTTTTAGTCATTACGGGATCAGTTTTCATCTTCTGTCTAGGTATCATTCTTTTAATGTTTTGGATTATACAGAAAAAAAGCTCAGTTTATTTAAACTGCTATGCTGATGATGCCATTGAAAGGGAACAATCTTCCAGTTACTTGTTATTCATTTGAACAGCTGCCATATTGAATTTTATTGCTGAATATCAATAAAAATGCAAAGGAACATGCATGTTGAAATATCTACTTAAAGCACCTGATGTTGCATGGGCTGCGGCTTCTCCCGCACCGGCAAAGGCAGAAAATCTAAAAATTAAATATTTGGGGACTGCGGGGTTTATCTTGTCTGATGCCAATCGAACCTTAGTACTTGATCCTTTTATTAGCCGCCCAAGTCTTTGGCAGACCTTTACTCAACCTTTATCTAGCGATCCAGCCTTGGTCAAACACTATATCCCTGATGCGGATGAGGTGTTGATTGGGCATGCGCATTATGACCATATTCTGGATGCCGCAGAAGTTTGCAAACAAACAGGTGCTCGCCTGATTGGTTCACAGGCCAGTGTGATGTATGGGCGTTCCGCAGGCTTACCTGAGCAACAGATGCAAGCCACACACGGCAGAGAGGTGATTCACTGTGGCGCGTGGCAAGTGGTTGGTTTGCCTTCAATCCATGGTAAGGCGCTGTTTGGTCGTGTTCCATTAGCAGGAGATATGACCGTACCACCACCGTTTCCACCGAAGTTTCATCAATTGCGACATGGATTGGTATTGAACTGGTGGATTGATACAGGGCAACTGCGTATTGTTCACATTGATTCCGCTGATTTTATTGAACAAGAGTTGCAGGGTAGACAGGCAGATATCGTGTGTCTGTGTGCGATTGGGCGTAAATATCGTCCAAATTATGTCAAAGATGTAGTACGGCTATTGAAACCAAAATATATTATTCCATGTCATTGGGATACGATGGTCACACCAATTGATGCACCACCGCAGTTGTTGCCAGGGGTGAATATTCCTGAGTTTATTAAAGAAATAAAAGCCTGTGGTGTCGTACCTTTGTTTATGCCGATTCTAGGTGAGTTGTATTTTGATCAATCTAAATCTATCTAATAACCACTTTTTATCAATTGGTTTTAATTCATTGTGAGCGCAGCCCAACAGGATGGTCTCCATGCCGCCTCTACAATAGCGAAAACTAATTTGAGTTTAAGTATTGATTATAAAAAATTTAATGCAAAAAAAACCGCGCTTGCGCGCGGTCTTTTCTAAAGAGACAAATTATTTTTTGTCATCTTTAACTTCTGTGAACTCAGCATCTACAACGCCATCGTCCGCTTTCTGTTGTTGACCTGCATCGCCACCTTGGAATGCATTTGGATCAAAACCTTCTGCGCCGCCAGCACCTTGTGCTTGTTCATAAGCACGTTGTGTAATTGGCATCAAGATGTTTTGTAAAGCTTCAGTTTTCGCTTTGATGTCTTCAACATCATTTTCTTTAGTTGCTGCTTCAAGCTCAGAAACCGCAGTTGTGATCGCAGTTTTTTCATCTTCAGTGACTTTATCACCAAGATCTTTTACTGCTTTCGTCGAGCTAGAAACAAGCGCATCTGCTTCGTTACGTGCTTTTGCTAACTCTTCAAACTTACGATCTTCTTCAGCATTCGCTTCAGCATCTTTGATCATTGCTTCGATTTCAGCATCAGACAAACCTGAGTTTGCTTTAATCTGGATCGATTGCTCTTTACCAGTGCTCTTATCTTTAGCTGATACTTTCAAGATACCATCAGCGTTGATGTCGAACGATACTTCAATTTGCGGTACGCCACGTGGAGCAGGTGGGATATCGCCTAATTGGAAGTTACCCAACAATTTGTTTTGTTGAGCCATTTTACGTTCACCTTGGTAAACCGAAATGTCTACTGCAGGCTGGTTATCAGCAGCTGTAGAGAACACTTGTGATTTCTTCGCAGGAATCGTGGTGTTTTTCTCAATGATCGGAGTCAATACGCCGCCCATTGTTTCGATACCTAAAGTTAACGGTGTTACGTCTAATAAAAGTACATCAGTTTTGTCACCAGACAATACTGCACCTTGAATTGCTGCACCAATCGCAACCGCTTCGTCAGGGTTCACGTCTTTACGTGGCTCTTTACCGAAGAATTCTTGTACTTTTTGTTGTACAAGTGGCATACGAGACTGACCACCAACCAAGATTACGTCAGAGATGTCAGAAGTCGAAAGACCAGCATCTTTAAGTGCAATACGGCAAGGCTCAATCGTACGAGCAACTAAGTCAGCAACTAAACCTTCAAGTTTTGCACGAGTTACGTTGATCACTAAGTGTTTAGGACCTGTCGCATCAGCCGTGATGTATGGAAGGTTGATTTCAGTTGCATTCGATGAAGAAAGCTCGATTTTTGCTTTTTCAGCAGCTTCTTTCAAACGTTGTAACGCAAGTGGATCATTTTTCAAGTTCACACTTTGTTCTTTCTTGAACTCTTCAACCAAGAATTCAATTAATGCGTTATCAAAGTCTTCACCACCAAGGAAAGTATCACCATTTGTTGATAACACTTCGATTTGTTGGTCGCCATCAAGGTCAGCGATTTCAATGATTGATACGTCGAATGTACCACCACCTAAGTCGTAAACCGCGATTTTACGATCGCCTTCTTTTTTGTCCATACCGAACGCAAGTGCAGCAGCAGTTGGTTCGTTGATGATACGTTTAACATCAAGACCTGCAATTTTACCTGCATCTTTAGTTGCTTGACGTTGTGCATCGTTAAAGTAAGCAGGAACAGTAATAACTGCTTCAGTTACTGTTTCACCTAAATAGTCTTCTGCAGTTTTCTTCATCTTTTTCAAGATTTCAGCAGAGATCTGTTGAGGTGCTAATTTTTTATCGTTTACTTCAACCCAAGCATCGCCATTGTCTGCTTTGATGATTTTGTAAGGTACAAGACCGATATCTTTTTGTACCGCTTGATCTTCATAACGACGACCGATTAAACGCTTGATTGCGAATAATGTATTTTTTGGGTTAGTTACCGCTTGGCGTTTCGCGCTTTGACCAACAAGGATCTCGCCATCTTTATATGCAATGATCGATGGAGTTGTACGCGTACCTTCTGCATTTTCGATTACTTTTACTTTATCGCCTTCAAGTACAGCAACACATGAGTTGGTAGTACCTAAGTCAATACCAATAATTTTTGCCATTGATTGTGTTCCTCTAAAATTTTGTTGCAATGTTTTGCTTGTTATTCGATATGAGAGTTAATCGGTTTTTTTCAAGCATTTTTGTGAAAAAAAATCAAAAAACTCTCAAATTTTTACCTTATTGACCGACCATGACCATCGCTGGGCGAAGTAAACGACCATTTAAGGTATAGCCTTTCTGTAAAACAGTGCCAATTTGATTGGCTTTGGCATTCGGGTCGATTCCCACTGCTTGGTGTAAATCCGCATTGAAACCATTTTGGGTATCTGCTTCGACAACGCCAAACTTCTCAAGCGTGGTGAGTAGTGATTTCAAAGTGAGCTTAATCCCTTCAAGTACAGGTGTTTGTTCTTCACCCGCAGCTTGAATTGCACGTTCTAGGTTATCGACAGAATCCAATAATTCTTTCGCAAATTTTTCCAGCACAGTCTCTTTATGCTTTTCAGACTCACGTTGAATACGTTCAACACTCTTTTGTGCTTCATAAACAGCATTGGCTGTACGTGCTTTTTCGAGTTTTAAGCTTTCTTCGAGTTTAGTGATTTGAGCTTGTAAATCTTCAACGCTAAGCTCGTTTGCTTGCTCTACACCTTCAGCTTGAGTTTGTTCAGTTTGTTGCTCATTTTGAATGTCTTGAGCTTGCTCATTGTGCTCATTAGCCATTGATGATCTCCGTTGAAAAAAGTTCTTAAACATGTACAGTCCTTCTGGCGTTAATGCTCATAGGGTTAAACCCGAACTGCCACATCTTGGTCATTCATAGATAGGGATGAAGTATGGGCAACGCGACAAAATTCAAGCGTTCAGGTCGATTTAAATCTTTTAATTTTGCTGATTTAAGTAAAATTTTAAGTTTTCAATCACAAAAGCAATAAATTCTTGGGTTATTTTCGGTAAATGTTGTCTGGATGCATAAACCAAAGATAAGGTTAGATCGGGTGCAGAAAAATCGGTAAACACCTGTTGCAAACGTTGTTGAGCAATATCTTTACGCACCAGCAAGGTTGGCAGCATCGCAATACCTTGTGCTTTAAGACACATCTGATAAAGCGCGATCACATCATTGCTTTTAAACGTAACATTTAAAGGATAGTTCTGGGGTTGCTGATCTGTATCAAACAATGTCCAATATTGATTATGGGTGTGATGGGCAATGCATTCATGTTGAATGAGTTGACTGGGATGTAGTAGGGGAGTGTGGTCTTGTAAGTAATGTGGGTGTGCGCAAAAAGTTGATTCGATTTCACATACAGGGCGTGCAATCAGTCCATCTGCAACTTTCTGGGTAATCCTCAAAGCAAGATCAACATGAGCATCCATTAAGTCCACGGTATTTTCCGTTAAATAGACATCAAAATGAATCTGTGGATAGCGTTTTTTAAATTGCTTAATACATTCATTCACGCCAAGCTGAAATAAAAATAAGCCACAGGTAAAACGGATGGTACCGCTGTGCTGTTCTGGCGCGGCCAAGCCTTCTAATAGTTGTTGCTGTTGTAAAATATTTTCGCAATAGACCAATGCTTTTTCACCAGCAGGCGTAAGCGATACTTTTCGGGTATTGCGTTGAAACAGCCGTGTCGAAAAGGTTTGTTCAAGATGGTCTAAGTAACGAGAGACCATCGCTTTAGAATAATCGAGATGTTCAGCAGCTTTACTGAGATTGCCTTGATGCGCAATACAAACAAAGACTTGGATCGCTTTTAATGTGTCCATCGTTATTATCATTGTTGCAAGATATGCAACATTTTATCTTAGTTTAGAGTGTTTATTCAGCAATAATTGCAATTTAAAGTGTCTCTTATCAGATTGGAGACGATAAGATGAATACCAAACCTTATATTATTGCTTTATCAACTTTAGCAGCAACATCTGCTGCTTTCGCACAAGATTTAAAAATCCAAAACTTTCTGGCTCAACCTGAGCACTTCGGTGTGACTTCAACCCTGATTGAGGGTGATAAAGAAGTGTTATTGGTGAATGCGCAATTTTCTAAATCGGAAGCATTGCGTATCGCCGCTGACATTTTAGATAGCGGAAAAACATTAAAAACCATTTTTGTCAGTTATGGCGACCCAGATTTCTATTTTGGCTTAGATGTATTTAAACAGTACTTCCCGAATGTACAAATCATTGCGACACCTGAAACAGTGAAACATATTCAGGATACTCAAGCACTGAAAGTACAGTATTGGGGACCAAAAATGGGGGCTAATGCACCGAGTCAAATCATTGTTCCTCAAGCGTATACCGCAAAAACTTTAAAGCTTGAAAATGAAAGCATCGAAATTAAAGGTAAGAAAGAACTTACTTACTTATGGATTCCAAGTGTTAAAGCTGTCGTCGGTGGTATTCCTGTGTCATCAGGCATTCATTTATGGACAGCAGATACTCCTACAGTGAAAGATCGTGCTGAAGTTGTTCAAACATTGGAAAGCATTAAAGCCTTAAACCCTAAAGTTGTTGTGCCTGCGCATATGAAAGCAGGCGCAGCTGAAGGTTTGGATGCAGTTAACTTTTCAATTGACTATTTAAAGCAGTATGAAAAAGCGGTTAAAGTGACTAAAAACTCGGCCGAATTAATCAAAGCTATGCAAAAGCAGTACCCTGCTTTAGGTGAGTCGAGCAGTTTGGAGTTGGGTGCTAAAGTGGTTAAAGGTGAAATGCAGTGGCATTAAACTTAAATTAGGAAATTGCAAAAACCGTGATGAAAAATCACGGTTTTTTATGTGCACTACACTTATTTTTAATCAAAATTACCTAATTGTAATCTTTTAAGAAGATTGTGCAGTCTTTCTATGAATTATAAAAAAATAAGATAAATGCTTTTTTGCATCAGAAATAAAGACCAAACGAATGAAACCACTTAATTCATAACACCTTAGCAAAGCTGCACCGATTACAGAATATGTGAAACATGAACGTAGTCTATTTAAGAAAAATTGCAAAACAGTGCTGCTTGCATAACAAACTGCAACTAATACGCATCACGTCTAAGAAAAAAATTGTGAATTATAGGCAACGCAAAGACAACTTTGCTTTTTGTCATAATGAAAGGAAATACACAATGAAAAAGTTAGCATTGATCTCTATGGTTGTATCTGGTGTTGCATTAACAGCTGTGGGTTGCTCAACTCAAGGTGGGTTGGATGCTTCTGGTTCAGCTCAAACAACAAGTGCAAGCCCATCAGGTGTACAAGGTGGTGTTGGTGTGCAAGCAGGTACTTCGGTAGATGTTCAACCTGGCGGTGCTTCTGCTGACGTTTCAGGTTCTGTGTCTGGTTCAGCAGGCGGTTCTGCGCAATAATTTTTTTATTAAGCCGATGAGCATGAGATTGAATCGGAGATGCCAACCTTAATTTCAATCGCTGTTATGTACTGCTATACATAATGTGTGAATCGACTTAATTCATAAAATTGACACTTTAAAAGTGATATAAAACTAGAGCTAAGACATTAGTTCTAGTTTTATAGTTTTGAAAAACGAACTTGTAAGACACGATTGAGTTGACATAAAAAGTGAGTGGTAATAAGCACAATGGTTAATGACTTTTTTAGAATAGCCCTTTAGCGTACGACATAATTTTGAAATCTTGAACTTGATCTAAGACTTTATAAAAGCATATAGTCGAAGGCAACAAGAATTATGGACAGAGCGAAGAAGGGGACAAAAGTGACAGCATTACCTCAAAAAATTCAGACGATTTTAGATAAAGGACAAGGTCCTGCTGCACGAGCACTCGATAAGCTCCCCAAAATCGTACAAGAGTCCTTGGCTAAGATTTTAGCTTATCCGCATCAATATCCAGATTTAGATTCATTTACCAAATGTCTGATGGCTGTCCAAATTAAACAAGGGCGCATTGGCTTCATTGGTGATGATCCGATTGAGTCTCGCCGTCAGTTTGACGCGCAAATGTTGGCAATCATCAATAAACCAACTTCGGTTGCATCGGTTGAAGATATTCGTCTTCCTCTACAAAGTGGGACTGTCTTTGCCAGACACTATCATCCTGCGCCAAATAAAAAGCTGCCGATTATTGTGTTCTATCATGGTGGTGGCTTTGTGGTCGGTGGTTTAGATACACATGACGAGGCGTGCCGCTTAATTGCCAAGTATGCAAAAGTACAAGTATTAAGTATTGACTATCCATTAGCACCCGAAGCATCACCACAGTTATTGATCAAATCATGTGAAGATGCCTTGGCGTGGGTATATCAAAATCGCCGTCAATTGAAAATTTATAAGAATCGCATTGCTGTTGCAGGTGATAGTGCGGGTGGCAATATTAGTACGGTCGTTGCACAGCACTCTGTGGGTAAAGCTTATGCGCCACAAGCACAGCTATTGATTTATCCAGTCGTTGACTTCAAAAGCCGTCATCCTTCGTTCTATGCTTATGGAGAGGGCTTGGTGCTGACCAGTAAAGATGTGGATTATGTGACTGACTATTATGCAATACAGCATAATGTTGCATTAGACGATCCGTTAATCTCACCAACCTATGGAAGCCTCAGAAAGTTGGCACCTGCTTATGTGATTACTGCAGGGCATGACTTACTTCATGATGAGGGTGCAATCTATAGTCATAAGCTCAGACAAAACGGGGTTAAAGTCCAATACGTGGATTACCCAGATCAGACTCATGGCTTTATTAATCTCACGCCAGTCTCCAGTAAGGCCAAACGCAATACTATTGAAGTTGCCAAAAACTTTAGAAAGTTTTGGGATAAACATAGTTAATAAAGTACGAGCCGATGTTTCACGTGAAACATCGGTTTTTTGTTTTAAAGATAACAAATAGAAATAGCAAAATTAGATTTGCAAAACTAAGATGAGCTTTCACAACAAATCTATGTTCAAGCCGAGAAAAGCAATGATG
Source organism: Acinetobacter sp. TUM15071 (assembly GCF_008980925.1). Lineage (NCBI taxonomy): Bacteria > Pseudomonadati > Pseudomonadota > Gammaproteobacteria > Moraxellales > Moraxellaceae > Acinetobacter > Acinetobacter sp. TUM15071. The sequence continues at coordinate 57,685 of NZ_BKGB01000023.1, forward strand.
AAAAAGTTGTTCATGACAACAGGGTTAATTTTGGCAAGCAGCCATTTATTTGCAAATACCATGATTGATATGAAAACCAGTATGGGGAACATCGAAATCGAACTTTTTGATGATAAAGCACCTGTGTCTGCAAAGAATTTCGAAAGCTATGTAAAAAGCAACTTCTATACGGGTACGATCTTCCATCGTGTGATTCCCGGTTTTATGGTACAGGGTGGTGGTCTTGATGCAAATATGATTGAGAAGACAACCAAAGCACCGATCGTGAATGAAGCCAGTAATGGTTTGAAAAATACCCGTGGTACTTTAGCAATGGCACGTACCCAAGATCCAAACTCTGCAAGTAGCCAATTCTTTATTAATGTCGCAGATAATAACTTTTTAAATAAATCACCGATGGATGCAGGTTACGCCGTTTTTGGTAAAGTGACTAAAGGTATGGATATTGTCGACAAGATTGTAAAAGTACCGACAGCTAACTTCGGAATGCATCAAAATGTGCCAAAACAGCCAATCAAAATTATCAGTGTTCAGATAAAGAACAATAAGTAAAAAGCAAAGCAGAAATATGTTTAAAATATTTCTGCTTTAATTTTATATGGTTACAGCTGTATTGATCGCTTGTTAAACATATTTGTGTGTAAAAAAAGAACACTCAATAAAACAAGGGTTTAAAAAAGCTTGCACACCAAAAAAAATCTCCTATAATGCACACATCCCGACGCGATGAAGCAAAAATAACTTAGCTTTACTGGTTAAGTTGTTAGGTATTCATTGCGTTAATTTATCGCTGACGAGGCGATAAAGAGATCATTAAGAGAATAGAAGAACAACTTGTGTGGATTTTTACTGATTGATCGATCGAAAATATTTCATTGATTGAATGGTAAGAATTTCTCGAAGTTTATTTGAGCGAATTTTTAGTCAGAAAATT
>NZ_BKGB01000024.1:0-51979 GCF_008980925.1 Acinetobacter sp. TUM15071
CTTCCCGAACTCAGAAGTGAAACCTCTTAGCGCTGATGGTAGTGTGGCACTTGCCATGTGAGAGTAAGTCATCGCCAGCTTTTAAATATCAAACACCCCCAACCTAACGGCTGGGGGTGTTTTTTATTGGGTGGAAGAAAATAGGTCGTGGGAAATAGATTAAAATAAAGAAAATCTTCTACAAATCTTAATTTATGACTAATGTATATATTATTGGCTCTGGTAAATTAGCGAATGAATTACTCAAAGGACTGGATTTTAATCAAGAATATAAAGTCTTCGCTTGGGCTGATCGAAATAATAATGAAGCTGAGATAGCGATTGTCGTACATGCTGGTTCTGGCAGAGAGCTAAATGAGGCAGTTTCTTATTGTAAACAAACAGGTTCTACGCTTATTGAGCTATCAACGGATATTGATTACAAGCAAGATTATTTGAATATCCCAGTAGTTTTATGCCCAAATACCAATATATTAATGCTTAAATTTATGAAAATGATTGAAAAAAGTGGGCGAAATTTCAGCCAATATCAAATAAGTATCATTGAATCTCATCAAGCCAATAAAACATCTGTACCTGGAACAGCGGTGGCGATGGCCAAGTCACTCAGTATGCAGGATGATGCAATCGAATCCGTACGTGATGTGAAAAGACAGCAATTTGAGCTTGGGATTCCTGAACAAAATCTAGCTCGACATGCATATCATCGTATTCAAATATCAGATGATAAATCGTGTTCAATTGTTTTGGAAACAAAGGTTTTAGGTGATTCACCATATGTAGATGGGGTGAAAGACATTATTTGTGCTGTAGGGAGCAATCACTTAGAAAAACGGTTATATGATGTCATGGAGCTCATTGATAATCATTGGATTTAGATAAGGTCTGAAGAGATCATTTGAGCAATACGACAGTACAAGACGTTCATAAATGAATGAAGGTATTTTTCGAACTTAAAATCTAGCATGCTATAACAAATCGTTTTGCCAATGTTTTATGCAAGAAAGACCTTATATTCGAGCTGTGAAGTTTAAATCTCCTGAGTCCTTGGATTGGGCCAGTTATCCTTATGTCGTTCCTGCTGTTAATGATTTAGAAAGTATCGAGTTCCATCCAGAAGTCACTTTTTTTGTTGGTGAGAATGGTTCAGGGAAATCGACTATTCTTGAAGCTTTAGCACTTGCTTTGGGTTTTTCAGAAGAAGGTGGAACACGGAATGTGCAATTAAATACGGCAACAACGGCTTCTGATTTGCATCAGGCGATTCGAACAATAAAAAGCTATAAGAAGCCTCAAGATTACTACTTTTTGCGTGCCGAGAGCTTCTATAACGTTGCAACCTATATGAAACAAGTAAACTATTTGGTGGAGTATGGGGGCGATATACATTTGCGCTCGCATGGAGAGGCTTTCTTAAAACTATTAACAATTAAATTAAAAGGGAAAGGTTTATATCTATTGGATGAGCCAGAAGCAGCCTTGTCTCCAACAATGTTGATGACAACTTTATCGGTTTTGGATCGCTTATGTCGGGAGCAATCTCAATTTATTATTGCCACCCATTCTCCCATTTTATTGGCTTATCCAAATGCCAAAATTTATCAGTTTTCGGATTCAGGGATTAAAGAAATATCTTATGAAGAAACAGAGCATTTTCGGGTAACAAAGGATTTTTTAAATAATTATCAAAAGAGAATCCAGCAGTTGTTAGAGAAAGAATAGATAAAAAGAAGCCCCATCATCCTGACGGGGCTTCTTCATATTCAGTTTATGTCGTTGATATCCTATTAACGACCACGTCCTGTGTGTTTTATTATTCTCAATGAGACTTCCTGTCTCTCTATGATTCATATATTAGCGACTAAGTCGAAAGTGGAACAGACGTAAATTGACCTGATCAATGTACGCTTAGGCGTACAACTAAGCGATATGATACTTCTGTAGTTTGCTAATCAGCGCTGCTAATCCTTTCACTTCAAACTCATTAGCTTCAAAGTTGTCGTCTTTATTACGTTTAAAGATGTCGCGAATTTCAATCACAGCATTTGGATCAACTAGACCTAAGCTTGAGGTTACTTGGCGAATTTGACTGATTGAACGTGAGCCATTGGTTGAACCATAGCCGATAAAGGCTGCAGGTTTGCCTTGCCATTCTTTACCCACATAATCCAAGGCATTCTTCAGTGCTGGACTATAGCCATGGTTATATTCAGGGCTAATGAAGATAAACGCCTGTGCCTGCGCAATTTTATCCGCCCATTGCTGTTGTTTCGGCTGATCATAGATGCCTGTCGCAGGTGGATGAGAACCTGCAAATAGCGGTAAGTCCCATTCCTTAAGATCAACAACTTCGGTTTGAATATCTTTTAATGCGAGTTCAGTTGTCGCTTGTTGTACCCAATTTGCGACTTTGATCGCTGTACGACCTTCCCGAACACTACCAACAATAATATAAATCAGCATGTTTAAATTCCTGTGTTATTGCTTTGATTTTAAAAATGAATGCCTTTAAATGATCTTATACTTTTTTTAGGCGATAAAAAAAGCTCTCATTTGAGAGCTTTTTTGTTACATCAATTTGATGCCTTGCTGGCCTGCTGGGGTGACTTTGAAGATTTCCACTTCAAAAGTAATATTTTTGCCTGCCAGTGGATGATTAAAATCGATTTCTGTGGTGTCATCATTGACTGATTTTACAACGCCAAACAGTGTAGCTTTGGCCTTGTCTTCAAACTCAATCATATGACCCACGATTGGGCGTTGTTCAAATTTAACCGTATCAAAGATTTGGATATTTTCGGCATTCCAAGGTCCAAAAGCATCTTCAGGTGGTAAATGTACAGTACGACGGTCGCCTGCACGTAAACCAAATAAAGCCTTTTCAAACCCTGGTAACAGGTTGCCATCACCAATCACAAGGCTGACAGGCTCTTCACGACCACGGGTATTGTCGATTTCAACACCATTTTCAACCGATACAGAAAAATGTAAGTCGACTTTTGAGCCTTCTTGAATACGGATTTCTTCGTTTGGTTGGATAATTTCGTTCATCTTATGCATCCGCATTTTGGTTGCGTTTCTTCTCTAAGAAGAAAGTATCAATCAGCAGCAAAATCGTGCCTAGGGTAATTGAGCTATCTGCAAGGTTGAAGGCTGGGAAATGGCTGTTTTGATAATAAACATGAATAAAGTCGACCACATAGCCTAAGCTGACACGGTCAATCAGATTGCCAATTGCTCCACCAAGAATCAATGCAATTGCCATCGGTAATACAATCATTTTCTTAGGCATGCGCATCAGCCAGAAAACAAAAATCACCGAAACAAAACCTGCTAATGAGGTAAAGAAGTAGCGTTGCCAGCCACCTGCATCCGACAAAAAGCTGAATGCTGCACCATAGTTATGCAACAGCGTCCAATTTAAAAAGGGCAGTACAGGAACAGGATCTGCATAATTTAAATGTGAACTGGCAATCCATTTGGTCCATTGGTCCAGCACAATGGCAAGGACTGAAAGTCCAAGCCAAAGCAGGTTATGCGGATAAAATTGGAATAAGCCTTTTTTTGCTGGGCTAGTTTGCACAGAATTATGCATATTTTCTCACTTCGCCACTGCCAGTGACATTGATAATACAACGAGCGCATAAACCAGTATGACCAACGTGTGTATTTACATCAGGCAATACATGCCAGCAACGTACACACTTTTCACCATCTGCCGCCGAAACTTGCACACGCAGACCTTGGAGGTCTGTACTTTCGCCTTGTTCAGCATAAGGGTGAACGATGACTTGAGAGGTAATCAAGACAAAACGTAATTCATCAGCCAATTGGTTTAACAATGTTTGTAATGCTTCATCTGCCCAAAGTTCAACTTTAGCAGATAGATTACTACCGATGAGTTTAGCGTTACGTGCTGCTTCAATCTGTTTATTTACTGCTGATTTTACGCTAATCAATGTTTGCCAATCTGCTTCAGACAGTAAGTTTGCTGTTGATGCAGTTGGGATGTCATACCATTCAGCGGTAAACACATATTTACCCGTTTGTTCAGGAATGAGTGGCCAAGCTTCTTGTGCCGTGAAGCTCAAGATTGGCGACATCCAGCGAACAAAGGCCTGTACGATATGATATAGCGCAGTTTGTGCCGAACGACGTGCCTGTGAATCCGCTTTGGTGGTGTACTGACGATCTTTGATGATGTCGAGGTAGAAACCACCCAAGTCATTAATACAGAAGCTTGTTAGTGCATTAGTGACGATATGGAAGTTCATCTCTTCATAGGCTTGCTGAATGGTTTTTTGAACCTCAGCAGCGCGTTGCAAGATGTACTGGTCCAATGCAATCAACTGGTCGACTGGTAACGCATCTGTTGATGGTTTGAAGCCATTCAAGTTTGCCAACAAGAAACGTAAGGTATTACGAATACGACGATAACCATCTGACGCGCGGCTAAAGATTTCTTTACCAGCTGTCATTTCGTAACGGTAGTCAGCAGATGCGATCCAGAAACGTAAGCCATCAGCGCCCATATCTTTGATAATGTCTTGTGGGGTAATGATGTTGCCTAATGATTTAGACATCTTACGACCTTTCTCATCAACCACAAAACCGTGGGTGAGTAGACCTTTATATGGTGCGCGTTCATTGATCGCGATCGAGGTTAACAACGACGATTGGAACCAGCCACGGTGTTGATCTGAACCCTCAAGATATAAGTCTGCTGGATCTTGTAGATCATCACGTTCACGCAGCACAGCGTAGTGTGTAGTTCCTGAGTCAAACCAAACGTCTAAGGTATCGCGTACCGCATTATATTGTTCTGCATCAGCACCGATGAACTCACTCGCTTCACGGTTATACCAACCATCGATACCTTCTTGTTCGATCAGTTTAGCCACTTCTTCGATCAATTCAGGCGTACGTGGGTGCAATGCATTGGTATCTTTGTGCACGAAAAATGGGATTGGCACACCCCAAGTACGTTGACGTGAGATACACCAATCTGGACGACCTTCAATCATCGACTGAATACGGCTTTGTCCCCAATCAGGCACAAATTCGATATCATTTTCAATTGCATTTAATGCATTTTGGCGCAGGCCATTGGCATCCATGCTGATGAACCATTGTGGTGTCGCACGGAAGATAATTGGAGTTTTATGGCGCCAGCAGTGCGGATAGCTATGTTTAATTGGCTGATGGGCCCATAGACGACCGACTGTACCCAATGCTTCAATGATTTGAGGGTTGGCTTTATAGATATGTTCCCCTGCAAAAATAGGTGATGTTGGTAAATAAACACCATTACCACCCACTGGGTTTTCAACTTTTAATTGATACAACAAACCGACTTTATAATCGTCTACACCATGGCCTGGTGCAGTATGAACGGCACCTGTACCGCTAGTTGCAATCACGTGCTCGCCTAAAATGACAGGGACTTGACGATCTGCCAACAGCGGATGTTGTAAAAGAAGGTTCTCAATTGCAGCACCTTTGAAATCAGCGAGTACAACTGGGTTTTCCAGTTTGTAACGTTCGATCGCTGACTCAACCAAGTCTTTCGCCAAAATAAAGTTTTGCGTACCGCGGTCAGTGGTCACTTGAACCAATTGATAGTCGATATCAGCATGTAGCGCGACTGCTTGGTTGGCAGGCAAGGTCCATGGTGTGGTGGTCCAAATGACGATATCCGTGGCATCTTGAACATCAACATTCAAACGTGCGCTGAGCTCTTTAAGATCAACAACCGTGAAGCCAACATCAATGGCATCTGATTTTTTATCTTCGTATTCAACTTCGGCTTCAGCCAATGACGAACCACAGTCCATACACCAGTTCACAGGTTTTAAACCTGGTTCGATATGACCTGCTTTGGCAATCGCACCCAAGGCACGCACGATGTCAGCTTCTTGCTTGAAGTTCATGGTGAGGTATGGATTGTCCCAATCACCAAACACGCCCATACGCACAAAGTCTTTCTTCTGTAGTTCGACTTGCGTATACGCATATTCACGGCAAGCCTTACGGAAAGTTGAGGCATCAACTTTAACGCCCACTTTACCGACTTTTTCTTCGACTTTAAGCTCAATTGGTAGGCCGTGACAGTCCCAACCCGGCACATACGGTGCATCGAAGCCATCTAAAACGCGGCTTTTAATAATGATGTCTTTTAACACTTTATTGACTGCATGGCCTAAATGGATTTGACCATTGGCATATGGAGGGCCGTCATGCAGTACATATTTTTTCTTGCCAATACGCGCTTCACGAATCTGCTGATAAATGTTGTCGGCATACCACTCTTCTAACCATTTGGCTTCACGCACAGCCAAGTTTGCCTTCATGGCAAATTCAGTCGCTGGCAAATTGAGTGTGGCTTTATAATCCACTGCATTTTCAGGAGTTTGCTTATCGCTCATGCAAGTTTTCTTCCAGTTTGATCAGTTTGTAAACTGACATGTATTACTTTAGGGTCTGTTAACACTTCAGCCATGCCTTGCGTTATTGGCTAAAACCACACAAACAAGGCATGAAACGTAGGCAATGGCGATCCCCTTGTCAAGTTTCATAACGATGTTTGGGGCAGTTTTAGCTATAACCCTTCAGGACAGGGATATTTTTTGCCGCTACTGCGTTATAACTTGGCTCATTTAGAATGACTAAATTTCGCAAGTCATGCCTTGTATCGTCTAAAAAACTCCTCTATCGCAAGCATTATGAAGTGTAAACAAACCCTACTAATTAAATTTAAAAAGGAAATTCAGCTGTGTTAGTACGATAGTCTCGTAACTTTTGCACATCATCATCAATTCCGGCTTTGAGGGCTTCAAGCGAAGGGTAATTCAGTTCACCATGCAAATAGTGAAGAAAGGTTACCCGCATCAATAAGCCATACAGATTAGCAGAAACATCAGGGAAATGTACCTCTAATCGCCATTCTGGCTGGTCTTGTTTGATGGCGGGGCGTGTCCCCACATGACCTGCACCAAACAAACTGTCAGCTTGATAGCCTGCAATCCCGTTTAGGGCTGGATTTGCATGTTGTACTTTCGCTGTAAGTGAAGCATTTTCACAGACCACATCCACCGCATAAATCCCGTTTAAACAGGGTTTATGACGGTTTAAACGCACATTAATCGTTGGAAAATCAAGGGTACGACCAATCTGATCGCCATATTGCACTCGGCCTGTGATGCTATAAGGACGGCCCAATAGTTTTGCCGCTAATGCCAGATCACCCTGTTGAAGGACCTGACGAATACGGGTTGAACTGACACGTTCATTATTTAAAGCCACAGTATTTAAATTGGTGACATCAAAACCGTAGTCACGTAAGAATTCACTGTTGCCTTGGCGGTCTTTGCCAAAATGAAAATCATCGCCTAGCACCAAGCTTTGTGCATTGAGTTTTAATTTGAGTAGGTCGGCAAATTCAGTGGCATTTAAACTTCTAAAATATTGGTCAAATTTCGCAACTGCAATGTAGTCCACACCGAGCTCAGTTAAATATTCTACTTTTTCTCTGAGCGAGCTGATTCGTGGCGGTGCATCATAACCTTTAAAAAATTCAAGTGGTTGTGGCTCAAAAATCATCACCAATGTTTTTAAGCCTTGCGCTTCAGCCAACGTTTTGAGTTGAGCAATCATCGCTTGATGGCCGAGATGGACACCATCAAAATTGCCAATCGTTACCGCAGTTGGGGGTAACTGAAAATCTGGCGATAATGCGTTGAGACGAAGCAACTTCATGGGCGTTAAATACAGTGATTTTGCAAAGGCTATATATTGCCATATTCTCAGCGTTTCGTCTTGTTGTTGTGTTTTTACACAGGAAATTTTCAATATTTAGAAGTTTTATATCAATTAAATTGATTCATTAAATAAAAATAAATCAATTTTTCTTATTTAGGGGTTCTATTAAAATAGCTTCATAGTCGCTTGATATCGAGATAGAGATGAAAAAGCCGTTTTATCAGCTAGAGCAGAGCACCGATGTGATTCGCCATTTTACCCCGAACTGGTTTACTGCAACCATGGGAACGGGTGTGGTGGCGATGATTTTAGCACAGCTGCCTTTCGCTTCATCTGTCTTATTTATGCTTGCGACCAAATTATGGCAATTTAATATTTTATTATTTAGCACCTTTAGCGTGCTGTATATCTTACGCTGGATTTTATTTCCAACTGAAGCCAAGCAGATTTTTACTCACCCCAACATGAGCTTATTCCTCGGTGCGATTCCGATGGGTTTAGCGACGATTGCCAATGGTTTTCTCAGTTTCGGTACCCATTTATATGGCGATATTGCCGTTCAGATTGCCACTTACCTTTGGTATATCGATGTGGTTCTTGCAGTAGTGATTGCGTGGGTGGTGCCATTTTGTATGTTTAGCTGCCAAGATCATCAATTACATCGTATGACTGCGGTATGGTTACTCCCAATTGTGGCCTGTGAAGTCGCTGCCAGCTCTGCGGGGCTGCTATTACAACACATAGCCTGTGATCAACATGCATTAACCATCTTGATCACAGGCTATGTGTTGTGGGGTATTTCTGTACTACCTGCTTTTGCGATCTTAACCATTTTGATGTTGCGTTTGGCCTTGCATCAATTGCCAGAGAAAGAAGTCGCAATTTCTAGCTGGTTATGTTTAGGGCCGATTGGAACAGGTGCATTAGCGTTATTATTACTGGGTGAGCAAGCGCCACGGATTATGCAGGCGATGGGCTTTGAAGGCTTAGCGACATTACTTCCAGCCTTGGGCATTGTGGCCAGTTTGGTGTTATTAGGTTTTGGTTTATGGTGGTTTGGGATTGCGATCTTGACCACACTGCGCCATATGCGTACTGGTATTCCATTTAACTTAGGTTGGTGGGGACTGACTTTCCCATTCGGTGTCTTTATCTTGGCAATCTTTAATTTAGCGCATCAATTACATATCGATTTCTTACAGTATGCGGCTGTGGTTTTAAGTGTGTTATTGGTTGGTCTATGGGCATTGGTAATGAAGAAAACACTGGCAGGGGCGTATAGCGGTCAATTATTTTTCTCTCCCTGTTTGGTCGCCTTACAGCAGAAGATGCAATAATATCAAGGTGTGCCGAAGCACACCTTTTTTGTGTCTCTATTTTGATTTGAACGAGTCTTTTTTATGAATGCTGATATTGCTCTGATTATGGCTTTGCCGAATGAATCTAAAGGTTTATTTGAGCAAGCAGGTATTGACGTTCATTACAGTGGCATCGGCAAAATTAATGCGGCATTCAAGGCATTTGAGGTGATTCAAAAGACGGGCTGTAAAACCCTCATAAATTTAGGGAGTGCAGGCAGTTCGCACTTTGATGCACACAGTTTGGTTGAGGTGATTACTTTCGTACAACGTGATATGGACGTGTCTCCTTTAGGTTTTGCAGTTGGGGTCACCCCGATGGATGATGAAATTCCAGCAGAGATCCATACTCAGCCACATTTTGAGCTTTTACCTAAAGGGATCTGTGGAACGGGTGATTCTTTTGAAACAGGGATTCCTAAAGTCAGTTGTAACCTCGTCGATATGGAAGCCTATGCCTTGGCTAAAGTGTGCCAAAAGTTAGGTGTGCGTTTGATTTCAGTCAAATATATTACAGATGGTGCCAATGATACTGCGCATCTGGACTGGGAGGAGAACTTGTTGCTTGGTGCACAAAAATTATTGGCGCTGTATCAAGCACATTTTTAAATGTAAATATCTAACGTTGTAGTATGTATGGGTAGACTTTTGTGTGTTGGTAGATTGTTGAAATAAAATAATTATTTTTTATTTAATTCGAGTGGTGGCAATTATATTAAATGAAAGGGTTTTCACTTTCCCATGGCTCATACTTAAAAATAATTTGACCATTTTCAACACAAATGATCCATGTATAAAAATACTCTTCACCAAGTCCACGACATTCAAAATTAGAACTAGGAAATAGCTTTATTATTTTTTCTATTAGCTCAAAACAATAAATAGGATCAACATTAAGACTATCTTTACCATTAGCAAATGCTGTGGCTAAATTGCTATAGACCTCTTCATGAATTCCATCATTTTTCAATATTTCCAAAATTTTTTGCTTTTCTGACGAAAGGTCCAACTCATCAAAGTCAGTATGTCTAATTTGTAATTCTGTGAAAAAACTCATTATTTTTAAATCTCCTATTATCAAGTGGAATTACTATACATTATAAAATTTATCTAAAATTAACATAATATACCTTATACAAGATGCTTGAGATTTTTAAATTTAGTATCAATATCTTAGCGAATACCGTTTTGTGTTCTGCGCACTAGAACGGTTTTTTCGTGATTCTTCATGTTTCATATAGGTTTATTGGTCATTGTTCCATTATTTTGTTTAGATCAACTTAATAAAATTCTCACGCATTTAATCGAAAAAAGCGACTCACAAAGTCGCTTTTTAAGTGTACGCCAATCGCTAAAACTCAGGCTTTTATAAGAAAACTTAACGAGGTAACACGCCGTATAGCATCACATGGATAGTATGTTCGATGGTACGTTGATACATGCTACGGTTACGTAAGGTTTTACCTGTGACCATTTCCATTTGCGTCGAAAAATCAGCATAATTTTGCGTGATCGCCCAAATGTTGAGAATCAATAGTTCTGGATCGACCTCTGCCGACAATTTTCCTTGTTCTTGCCAAGTTTGAATCACCTTGGTTTTACGCTTAAATAGCTTTTTCAAAGGGCCTTTTAAGATTGGCAAAATATGCGGCGCACCTTGAATAATTTCGAGAGCAAATAAACGTGACGCTTTCGGTTGATCACGTGAGCTTTCAATTTTTTGAATCAAATAGTGAGTAAGTGCTTCAGTTGGCTCAAGCTCAGACTCTAAGGTTTGTAAGGGTGCAAGCCACTTTTGCAATACAGTGGTGAGCACTTCGACATAAAGCGATTCTTTATTTTCATAGTAATAGAAAATATTCGATTTATGCATATTTGCGAGCTGTGCAATCTCATCGAGGCTGGCACCACTAAACCCATAGACGGAAAAAACATCTAGGGCAGCATTCAGCAGTTGATTGCGCTTTTGTGTACTTTTCTTCTGTTCCATCTGCGAGCTTGATTCAAAAAATGTCATTGACATTGTAAGATAAATTGTCGGATTTGTGCACAATTGCGCAATTTTTTTATCGAAAAAAATATACTTTTTAGGCCAATGCTAACGATGTATTTGATAATTATTGAAATCTAAAAAAATGCATACATATTTTGTAAATAATTTTTTTCTGATCAGGGAAAAAGAGCGCTAATTTTTTATTATTTTGGTCACATTTTAGTGCAAATGAATGCGGCTTTAGGTGGCTAAAACCGCATCGAGGACTTGTTGCTCGAGTTGAGCGAATGCAATACTTTTTTTACGTGGTCGTGGTAGATTGACCTGAAAACTATGGGCGATATGCCCTTGATCTAAAAGAATAATCCGATCGGCAAGTTGAACCGCTTCACTGACATCATGCGTAACTAAGATGGCGGTAAACCCTTGTTCTTTCCAAAGGCGTTCAATCAGGTTCTGCATTTCCAAGCGAGTCAGTGCATCTAAGGCGCCGAGTGGTTCATCTAGCAGCAAAATACGGGGTGTATGGGAAAGCGCTCGTGCAAGCGCAGCGCGTTGGCGTTGCCCACCTGAGAGCTGAGCTGGCCATTGCGTCGCCTTGTCTTTTAGCCCGACTTTTTCTAGCAATGCTTCTGCAAGCTGATGCTGATTTTTAGGCAAACCCAATTGTACGTTTTGTATTATGCTTTTCCATGGTAACAGGCGTGGATCTTGGAACATTACACGAATATCGTGGTTGATAATGCCTTCACGGAAATTGCGAGCGGATTGGAACTTGATTTCGCCATAACTGGCTTTTTCGAGTTGGGCAATCAAACGCAGCAGGGTGCTTTTACCACAGCCGCTACGGCCAACGATGGCAACAAACTCACCCGCTTGAATATTCAGATCAAGGTCTTCAAGGACTTTGACCTCGCCATAAAATTTATACAGTTGCTCAATCAGAATATGAGCACCATTGTCTGGCGAGGTTATGGTTTCTGGTTCAGTAACGGGCTGAATCAGGTTGTTATCGTAGAAATTTAAATTTAAGTTACTCATCTTTATGTCCTTATTATTTTTGATATCCTGCATGCCAGCGCAGTAGATAACGTTCCAACACTTGAGCCAATACATCTGCTAATTTTCCGAGCAGGGCATACAGTAAAATCCCGACCAAGACGATATCTGTTTGTAAAAACTCTCGTGCATTCATGGTCATATATCCAATTCCTGCTTGCGCAGAAATAGTTTCTGCGACGATTAACAGCACCCAAACCAGACCTAAAGAGAAACGTAGCCCAACTAAAATTGAGGGCATCGCACCGGGTAAAATAATGTCTTTATAAAGTTGCCAACGATTGAGTCCGTAACTTTTTCCCATTTCTATCAGTTGAGGGTCAACCGAGCGGATACCGTGATAAGTGTTGATGTACATTGGGAAAAACACACCGACGGCCACTAAAAATAGCTTGGCAGTTTCATCAATCCCAAACCATAAAATCACCAGTGGAATCAGGGCCAGCGCGGGGATATTACGGATCATTTGCAAGGTGGTATCCAGTAAAGTCGATGCGATACGGGACGAACCATTCAATAGCCCCAAAACCAACCCTAAGCCACCACCAATCAATAAGCCAAGTAAGGCACGACCAGCACTCACTTTGACATGTTGCCAAAGTTCACCACTGATCAGTAAGTGCCAGAAGGCACTCACGACAGCAGTTGGGGCAGGTAAGACCCGACTTTGCAACAAACCTGAGCTAGAAGCTGCTTGCCAAATTAAAATCAATAAAATCGGAAACAGCCAAGGCAGGAGACCTTTGCCTATTTTTTGTGTTCCACGTGAAACATCATTCAAAAAAGGTTTTGCACTCATGCGTCCTCCTTGATCAAGGTTTTTGGTTCCTTGGTCTCAGGGACATAGTTATTGGCAATGATTTCTCCGAAAGGCCCAGTTAAATGCGGTTGCGCCAGTTTTTCACGGGTTTTGAGTGGCAGTAAAGGGAACACCAGTTCGGCAAAGCGAATTGACTCTTCCAAATGTGGGTAACCTGAGAAAATAAAGGTATCAATACCCAAGTCTGCATATTCTTGAATTCGTGCAGCAACGGTTTCTGGGTCACCCACTAGCGCGGTACCTGCACCACCACGGACTAAGCCGATGCCCGCCCATAGGTTCGGTGATACTTCAAGTTGATCTTTACGACCACCATGTAATGCAGCCATACGTTGCTGACCTACTGAATCCATTTGCGCAAATTTTTTCTGTGCTGCGGCAATCGTTGCATCATCTAGGTATTGAATCAGTTCATCTGCAGCGGCCCAAGCCTGTTCATTGGTTTCGCGCACAATCACGTGTAAGCGAATGCCATAATTCAGGGTACGGCCTTTGACTGCGGCTTTGGCACGTAAATATTCAATTTTTTCTTTCACAGCAGCAGGAGGTTCACCCCAAGTTAAATAGGTATCAACTTGCTCAGCAGCAAGCTCGGTTGCCGCTTCTGATGAGCCACCGAACCAAAGCGGTGGATAAGGTTTTTGTACGGGTGGATAGAGTAGTTTGGCATCATCCACACTGAGACGCTCGCCGTGAAAGCTAAACGGTTCACCCGTATGTGAGCGAGTGAGAATTTCGCGCCAGATTTTGACATATTCAGATGCAGTTTGATAACGGGTACTGTGATCTTCATAGAGTCCATCACCTTTGAGTTCCTGTTCATCACCACCTGTGACAAGGTTGAGCAGGATACGGCCATTGGAGAGACGATCAAAAGTGGCTGCCATGCGTGCAGCAAGTGCTGGTGTGGTCAGCCCAGGACGAAGTGCGACTAAAAACTTAAGCTGGGTGGTTGCATCAATTAAACTGGCTGCCGTAATCCAAGGATCTTCACAAGAGCGTCCTGTTGGAATGAGTACGCCTGCATAACCCAGATTATCCACGGCAACTGCAATCTGTTTCATATAAGCATGATCGACCTGACGAGCACCCTTGCTGGTGCCTAAATAACGACTGTCACCATGAGTGGGGATAAACCAGAAAATATTCATGTCGATGTTCCTTATGAAAATGAAATCAATGTTTATTGGGCAGACCAGACACTGTGCTGAATATCAATTTGCACAGGAATGAGTTGCTCTTGTTTAAATAAATCGGCGATTTGTTGCTGACTCTTTATGACCTCAGTTGTGAGGATGTGCACAGGTGATGGTTTTGGTCGTTTGTCTAAAACACGTTGCGCCACAGGAAGGCTCAGCCCCGTACTTTGTGCGTAAATCTGTAGTGCCTGATCTTGATGCTGCACAATCCACTGATCCGCGATGTTGATGCTCTTAATCAGCTTTGGCGCAGAATCAGGATGCTTTTGAATAAAATCAGGATTACCAATATAAAAAGAATAAGTGGTTGGAAAAGCAGAGCCATCGACCAAGGTTTTGCTATGGCCTTGCAGTTCTGCTGTACCTAAGTAGGGTTCCCAAATTGCCCAAGCATCAACAGCCTGCTTGTCAAAGGCTGCGCGTGCATCGGCAGGAGGTAACCAAATCGGTTGAATGTCTTGCCACGATAGACCCGCTTTCTGCAAGGTTTTTGCCAAAAGTTCGTGTGCACTTGAGCCCTTTTGAACTGCGACACGTTTGCCTTTTAAGTCTTGCAGGCTGCTGATTTTATCGTTGGCATGTACCAATATAGCTTGGCCTGTTGGTGCAACCACTTCATAAGCCACATAGCTCAATGGTTTAGCTGCGGCTTGCGCAAAGATGGGTGGGGTATTGCCGACATAACCAAAATCGACTGCACCAACGGCAAGTGCTTCAAGCATTTGTGGACCTGCTGGAAATTCTCGCCATTCAATTTTGGCCTTCGGAAATTCTTGCTCAAATAACTTTTGTTGTTTGGCAACTAACAAATTGAGGGAGGATTTCTGGAAGCCAATGGATAGGGTTTTGACAGCCGTCTTTTCAGTTGCTGAAGTTGCCTTCTCCGTACTCTGTTCTGGCTTCTGGCAACCACCCAGTGAAAATGTAGAGATCAGTAATCCCAAAACAGAAACTTTAGCTAGCAACTTCATGGTGATCCTCAATTATTTAACGTCGTTCTTTAATACGGCATCTTGGATCACAAGCTGCTTCGGAATCAGTTTCTGTGCAAAGAAGGCATCAGCGACATATTGCTGCTCTTTTGCGACTTTTTCAGAGATCGGTTGAACCCCGAAGCCCATACGTGAAATGGAACTTTTTAAGACATCAAACTCAAGCCCAGTCGGCTTTTCCAGCAATTTTGCTGCATCATCTGGATTTGCTTTGACCCAATCCGTGGTTTGATTGAGTGTGGTGACTAAGGTCGTTAAAACCTGAGGGTGGCTTTCAGCAAATTGGCGGTCGGCCAAATAGAATTGATGATTACTGACTAAGTGTTCACCAGTGGCAATCACACGGGCATGTATTTGGTGTTCAGCTGCGGCGAAGAAAGGATCCCAAATCACCCAAGCATCTACAGCACCTTTTTCAAATGCCGCACGTGCATCTGACGGTGGCAGGTAAACAGGTTGAATATCGTTTAAGCTGAGATTGTTTGCTTCTAATAGTTTGAGTAAGAGGTAATGGACATTTGAGCCTTTATTCAACGCAACACGTTTACCTTTCAGATCTTGGATCGATTGAATCGGTGAATCTTTTTGTACAATTAACGCTTCTGCCGTCGGTGCAGGCGGTTGGTTGGCGACATACACTAAGTTGGGATTGGCTGCTTGAGCAAAAATTGGTGGTGCTTCTCCAGCCTCACCAAAGACCACACTGCCGACATTTAAACCCTCTAACAGTTGTGGGCCTGCAGGGAATTCAACCCACTTAACATTGACACCTTGAGCAGCAAGATTTTTTTCTAATTCACCTTTTGCTTTGAGAATCGGCAGGATGCCATACTTTTGAAAGCCGATATTTAATGTTGTGGTTTCTTGTTTTGTTGTCTCTTGCTGCTCTGGTTTTTTTGCACAACCCGCAACACCCATCAGGCTGGCAAGACTTGCTGCGATGATGCTATATGTTGCCCATGAACGATGGATTGAAATGGTCATGTTGGTTGTGCTCCCCGACAAATCAAAAGATTTAAATAAGATGAGCAACTAAACTAAAACTTTTTTTATTGCATAAAAAATAAGTAATCGGGCTTTGCTTATGCTGAAAAGTGCAAAATAGAAAATTGCATAATCTTATCTATGGATTGAATAAGTGTTGAAGAGCTTTTTTTGAATAAAATATTGTTTTTAATTGGATTATTTTTTATTTTATCGGTTGGTGAATTTATTCTTCATACTCACTTAAGCAGAGATAATGATGAAGTAGAGATATCTTTATCAAAAATAAAAATATCTCCTTCAGTCTGCGTTGCGATGACTACAATGCTTTTTTAAAGACGAGAGAATTACGTTGATAGTTATACAGTGCTTGGCGCGCATTGGGTAAATCATCTACGCTGGCAGGACTAAAGCCTTGCTCTAGGAACCAGTGAGCAGTTCTAGTGGTCAGCACAAATAGTCGCTGAATCCCTTGCTGTTTGGCTCTGCTTTCCAAGAATTGCAAAATTTGGCTACCACGATTGGATTTTCGATAGCTTGAATCCACTGCGACGCAGGCAATTTCAGCAGAACGAATTTCATCTGATCCAGCTGGAATTGGGTACAGTGCTGCACAAGCTAAAATCATACCGTCACGTTCAATCACTGCAAAATGTTCAATTTCACTTTCAAGACGTTCGCGAGAGCGATAAACCAGAATCCCTTCCTGTTCGAGCGGACGCAGTAGATTAATCAAGCCACCGACATCGTGAATATTGGCAATACGCACTTCTTCATAGTGGGCATCGGTGATCAAGGTACCAATACCATCGCGAGTGAATAGTTCTTCAATCAATGCGCCGTCATAAGCATATGAAATCAAATGTACGCGATGTACGCCAGATAAAGAGGCTTGTTGCGCTTGTTTGAGGTGTAAAGCAAATTCTGGATATTGTTGTTGGTTTTGTTGAATATAGGGTTCAAGCTGACGTGGACTTAATTCACGTAATAACTGTTGCTGTTCATTCATCAAGCCTTGTTTTTCGCCCAAGAAGATCAGTTTATCTGCTTTTAAAGCCGTCGCTGTTTTAGTGGCCACGTCTTCGGCCAGTAAATTAAATACTTCACCTGTGGTTGAATAACCTGTTGGTCCAAGCAAAACGATATTGTGATTGT
This sequence comes from Acinetobacter sp. TUM15071, assembly GCF_008980925.1. NCBI lineage: Bacteria > Pseudomonadati > Pseudomonadota > Gammaproteobacteria > Moraxellales > Moraxellaceae > Acinetobacter > Acinetobacter sp. TUM15071. The sequence goes on from NZ_BKGB01000024.1 coordinate 17,319, forward strand.
CTAAATGACGTTGAATAGCATCGGTATCAATGGAGCGGACTTCACCTGTCAGTTGGAAGTCGATGCCATCGCGAATCCCATACGGTTTGGCGGTGACAAAATTGCCAGAAACGACATCAATGCGAGCACCATACATTGGTGAATTGGCCAAACCCATGGAGAGAAGGGCCTCAATTTCGAGACGAATAGAACCCACCGCATTCATGACACCACGTAAGGATTCACGTGTAGTAATGCGACGGCTTTGATGGAAGGGTGTTTCGATATTGCGTTCGAGTAGATTTTGATTAATTTGCGGACGTGCGCCGTAGACCAAAATTAAACGAATCCCTAAAGAATGTAATAGGGCAATATCGTGGATAATATGTTGAAAATTTTCGTGTTGGACTGCTTCACCAGAGAACATCAAAACGAAAGTTTTATCACGGTGAGCATTGATATAAGGTGCGGAGTGGCGAAACCAATGCACATAATCTTTTGTTGTACTATGTGAATTTTCAGTCATTTGCTTCGCCATGTTGATCTCAGATATGCAGCACTTGCTCTGATTCTAACGAAAAAAATCAAAAGATAAATCTATTCCTAAAGCATCTATTCAACTTTAATTCTGACGAACCATGAAAAAGGGCTTAGAAGCCCATGATTCGGATAATACTGTTGTCATCTGAGTTGACTAAAATGTAGTCATTATTGATTTTGTACCACTGTTCGTTACGACCTGGGCGAGGCAGATTACTGTCTTTATAGTCGACTTTATAGCCGTTACCACGATAATGTTGTGGCATGACGTAGCCTTCCTGCCAACGATGTTGTTTTAGGCGCTCTACACCACGTTCTTCACGCATACGACGTTCGCGTTGACGATTCTCACCATCTGGGCGATCAAAGTTACGACCACCTTGCCAGCCGCCACCGCGCGAATCATCGTCACGATCATGCGGGCCCGCAAAACTCCCCATACTACTAAACAGGACTGTCGAACCTAAAACCAAGATAATGAAAAATTTTTTCATGATGCACCTTATTGACTTCGGATGTCTCTCATGTGAAAACTGTACCTTAAAAATGCAGAGAAACTGTGAAGATCGATTCATTTTTCCATTAAAAAAATGAAGATCCACCACACATTTCTCTCAAAAAATCAGCTTTAAGGTCAGTGTTCAATGTTATTTAGAATTATTGTAAGGGTTGAATTAAGCTTGAGCATCAATACTTTGACCATTCATATCTAAACTGTCATCACCCATCAGATAAAGATAGGCAGGCATAATGCTGTCAGGTGTTGGAAGTACTTTTGGATCTTCCTCTGGATAGGCTTTGGCACGCATCGCTGTACGAGTACCCCCTGGATTGATACAGTTAAAACGAATGTTTGGATAGGTATTTTCTGCCGCAAAGATTTTGCTCATGGCCTCAGTTGCAACTTTAGACACTGAATAGGCACCCCAAAGCGCACGTGCTTCACGGCCTACGCTTGAACTGGTAAATACCACTGAGGCATGTTCAGATTTCTCTAGCAAAGGCAACAAGGCTTGAGTGAGGGCAAACGGTGCACGCAAATTTACTGCGAGTACATCATCCCAAACATCGACAGGATAATGTGCCAGTTCAACCCGATCACCCAACATGCCTGCGTTATGCAAGATACCATCCAAACGACCAAACTGTTGCTCCAGCGTACTGACAAGCAGCTCGTAATCATGTGTTGATGCGGTCGACAGTTGTAGTGGCAAAATTGCAGGTTGTGGTGCGCCTAAGCCTTCAATTTCATCATAAATGACTTCAAGTTTATTCAAGGTGCGACCATGTAATACAACGGTTGCACCGTGCAGGGCATAACTCATCGCAGCAGCACGACCAATCCCATCACCAGCGCCTGTGATCAGGATAATACGATCTTTCAATAAATCTGGACGAGGTTGATATTCTGAGTATTTCATTGTTATGCCTCCTATTCTTATCTTAAAAATTTAATTCATCATACCCTGATTTTCTGACAATACAGTGATTTTCTGTTTGATCAGCTGATGCAGTTCAGGAATGGTTTGAATAATGGCATCGGCTTGCCAAGCTGCAAGATCATCGCGTGATTCGACTGGCAAATAACCGTAAGCAGCCAAAATGGTATACATATCGGCATGACGACCTGCGTCAATATCGCGTGGATGATCACCGACATAGATAATCTCTTTCGCATCAAGCTCGAGTTGCTTTGCAGCCAAATACATCGGTTCTGGATCAGGTTTGGTTTTGCTGACATCTTCTGGGCAAACCAAGACTGCACAACGTTCAGTCAGATCCAATTTTGCCAATAGAGACTCACTTAGACCACGAGGTTTGTTGGTGACAATGCCCCACGGAATTTGATGTGCTTCCAGTTCTTCAAGTAATGGGTACATGCCGACAAACAGGTCGGTATCGACCACAATATTGTCACCATATACATCTAAAAAGCGTTGGCGATGCGCTAGAAATACAGGGTCTGTGACCTCTAATTCAGGATAAACCAACTTCACCATGGCACGCGCACCTTCCGATACTTGAGTACGAATGGTATCCGCATCAACTACTGGGCGTTGTTCATCACGACACATTTGTTGAATGATGCGAATGAAGTCTGCGGCAGTGTCAATTAATGTGCCATCTAGATCAAATAAAACCGCTTTCATTCAGCACCTGTATTGGTGGTATGCACCATGTAATTCACGTCAACATTGGGTGCTAACCAATAGTGTTTGGTAATTGGGTTGTAGTGCAAGCCTGTCATTTCTTTCAGCGTTAAACCTGCATTGCGAATATCATGCGCCATTTCTGAAGGACGGATGAATTTATGATAATCATGCGTGCCTTTCGGCAATAAACGCAGCACATATTCCGCGCCAATAATCGCAAATAAATACGATTTAGGATTACGGTTAATGGTCGAGAAGAACACATGACCGCCTGGTTTCACCAAGGTTTGGCAGGCTTTCACGATTGAAGCAGGATCAGGCACGTGTTCCATCATTTCCATACAGGTCACTACATCGTATTGACCTGCTTGCTCGAGTGCCAATTGTTCAACGGGGATTTGACGATATTCAATGTTTTGTACATTGTCTTGTTGTGCATGTAAACGACCTACAGCAAGGGGTGCTTCGCCCATATCGATGCCAAGGACATCTGCTCCGCGACGTGCCATGCTTTCAGCCAAGATGCCACCACCACAGCCGACATCCAGTACTTTTTTGCCAGCCAAACCACCGACACGCTCATCCACCCAGTTTAAACGTAAAGGATTGATTTGATGCAGCGGGCGGAATTCAGAATGTTGATCCCACCATTTGGCAGCCAATGCTTCAAATTTTGCGATTTCTTGTGGGTCAACATTCAATTGCGACATGGAAGTACCTCTATCAATATTTTATGGAGATGTTTTGTTGATCGAATCCTTAGAATATTAAACTCAGCAGTGTCTTGCTGAGTTCTCATCTCTCTTCAGGATAGACCTTCGGTTCGACCTACTTTTCTTTCGGGAAAAGTAGGCAAAACCATTGTCATCTGCAAAACCTGTTCACTTCTTGCATTTATCCAATCTATTGCAAAAACAATATATTGTAGATAGCCCGCAGGTTGCAGATGACGTTGTCGAGTATCTAGTTTCAGAGAATGTTTTGAGTCTGAATTTAGCCTAGTGTAGCGATTCTGGCAAAAAAAGCGATAAATCCAATAAAAAACTTCACAGAAGCAAAACGAATTGCTCGTGTTTGTTTTATATTTAGCATATAAACTTACGAAAAATGCTTAGAGGAAAAGCAAAGCCAATGAAAAAGTTAGTATTAGGTGGTTTGAGTGCAGTTGCGTTGGCATTCTCAATGAATGCGATGGCAGCAGATTTTGTGGCGGGTAAAGACTATACCGTGATTGCCAATCCGGGTAAGACATCAGCTCCTGCTGGTCAACTCGAAGTGCGTGAGTTCTTCTGGTACGGTTGCCCGCACTGTTTCAAGCTTGAGCCACATATGCAAACGTGGTTAAAACAAATTCCAAAAGATGTCTATTTCCTGCGTACGCCTGCGGCAATGAATAAAGTATGGGAACAAGGTGCGCGTGGTTATTACGTTTCAGAAGCACTCGGTGTGCGTAAGAAAACTCATATTCCGCTATTCCATGCCATTCATGAAGGTGGTCAGCAAATCTTTGACCAAGCCTCTCAAGCAAAATTCTTTGCGCGTTATGGCGTACCTGAGCAGAAATTTAACAGCATGTTTAACTCATTCCCAATTACGGCAAAAATTGCTGAGTCGAATAAATTGGCGCAGCAATACCAGTTGACGGGTGTTCCTGCCGTGGTCGTGAATGGTAAATATGTGGTTCAAGGTGAAGATGGTAAAGTGACTCAAGTGGTTGATTACTTGCTAGAAAAAGAGCGTAAAGAAAAATAATTTACGTCGATCTGCAATAAAAAAGGACTGTAGTGACAGTCCTTTTTTTTTATTTAATTTTGGTCAATCTGTAGATCTTTTAAATCAATCTGAACTTTCTGTGTTGGTAGAGACAAAGCCTGATTGACATAGAGATTAATCAACTTCTCACGCGAACCAATCGAGCGTTGGTAATAGCTTGAGTTTAATAATAATGCTGCACCGTAGGTCAAAGACCAGATATAAGACAGGTAATCACGAATCGACATATCGTAATTCTGTGATTTTAAATATTTTTCAGTCATATCTTTCAATGAAACAATACGCTGCTGACGAATCGCGTACAGTTCATCAAACAAATGTTTTAACTTCGACTCAGTCATCGTCAGATGTTCTTCTAGCTGATGCAGCAGAATGGTACGACTAGGTGAAGTTAAGTGATAAAGCATATAACGCGGTGCGTATTCTTTGACATCGGTATTGTATTTATCTGAAATTTTTAAGATTTCTTTTTCATTTTGAATAATCAGTTCCAGCAACAGTTCATTCTTGCTACGGAAATGTTTGTATAGCGTACCTTTGGCAATATCCAGTTCCGCAACCAGTTCATCTAAGGTCATTTCTTGGTTGTTTTCTAATAATAGCTTTTCCGCAACCTGCAAAATTTTTTCTTTACGAATTAAGAACTGAGTATGACGATCAGGATTCATGATGCTTATAAGCTCCTCATAGTGTTCTGGACTGCGTTTGCATTAGTGTCTAATGCATCATAACGCTAAGCAATGCTTTTATATATCAAACTTTGGTTTGGATCAGGTCAAGCGTTTTGTGGTTCCCAGTTAGAAATGCCACTGAAGAGTAAACGGACTTGAGTCGCTGCATTGTCGATAAATAAGTTTTGTTGTTCGAGCAGATGATCAATCGTGAATTGTTTGGGTAAATTGATCCACGTCATTGCCCATGTAAACGACATATTAATCAAAATCGTAGATAAGACTTGCAAGTCTTTGGCTTCTTTAATGTGTTTGAAGGTTTCGAGTTTGCACAGATCAATGGCGAGGTCTTCAATTAGAAACTCAATTTCTCGTGCGATCGCAATGCGGACTGTTTCTGAGCCACCCCAACGTTCTGCAATCATAAACTGCCATTGTTGTGGGCTATGATTCACGGCCTGTACAAAAAGTTCAATACTGGTACGGGTTTTGGCACTGCCACTGTGTTTCAAATAACTTTGCCCTAATTGATGGATCAAGCTTTTTAGATGTAAAGAGACTTGATCAACCAGTTCTTGGCCCAGTGTGTCCATATCTTGGAAATGACGATAAAACGCTGTTGGAACTAAACCAACCTCGCGAGCAACTTCACGCAAACTAATACTACTAAATGAGCGCCCAGCAGTGCTGAGATGAAGTGCCGCATCTAGTAGAGCCTGCCGACTCTGTTGTTTTCGTTCATCTCTAATCGACATGAATAAGACTCGTTGAAACCGTACAGCAGAGTCTAGCAAAAAAAACAGAAACTTTTTAGTCCTTGTCCATTGCTAAATGCCAATGTTTTTGATCTTTCACTGATCAACGCTTGCTAGATATGAGTTCAAAGCCTGCGCAAATTTTAAATTTTTTCCTTATTTTAAATGGCTTATTAAAAAGTATAAAAAATATTCAAAAAATTAGTGAACAAGTGTTGACTCAGTGAACACAAATAAATATAGTGTACATATGTTCACTACACGAACATTTGTTCACTCAAAATAAATAGCCAGATACAAAACGAGGAACGTATGAACGCAGAGTTAAGTTATCAGCCACATTGGATTCGAGAAGATTTCGTTGATTTTATTTTGCAAAAAATAAAGCCAACCTTTGCTTGGAAACGCATTCTTGCAGAAGTGACCGCCGTACAGCCACTCAGCTCGGATATGGTGTTATTGACGATAAAGCCAAATCATAATTTTGATTTTAGCCAAGTCCAAGCAGGTCATAGTGTTTTGATTACCTTGATGATCAATGGGGTATATCAACAACGTAGTTACTCAATTATTGATGTCACGCCACAGGGCGAAATTCGTCTTGGGATTAAAGTCCAAGGTGTGGTCTCGAAAGCAGCACAACAATTGCGTGTAGGCGATCGTTTCGAGATCTCACAGGCACAAGGTGACTTCGTCTTACATCAAGGTCAGCAACCTGCATTACTGATTGCTTCAGGTTCAGGGATTACTGCGATTTATTCTTTATTGCAACAAGCACTACAACAGCAGCTTGAACAGATTCATGTGGTTTATTTTAACCGTGCAGAAGTGTTGCATCAGGACATCTTGGCTTTGGCTGAGCAATATCCACAGTTGCACTATCATTTCTTTAATACCGCAGAGCAAAAACAGCATTTAGATGCAGCATTGTTAGAGAAATTAGTCCCAAATTTTAAAGAGATGCAAGCTTATGCCTGTGGTCACCACAGCATGATGCGCCAAGCGCAAGACATTTATACGCAACAGGATGCGGCTGGAAACTTTCATCAAGAGTTTTTCCAACCGATCCAGATTGAGCATTCAAGTACAGCTCAACCGATTAGTTTCCGTCGTGCGCAACAGAATTTTATTGCAACGACCAATCTATTAAGTAGTGCAGAACAAGCAGGTTTACGTCCACAACATGGTTGTCGTATGGGTGTCTGTAACCGCTGTAGCTGTACCAAAGTCAGTGGTGTGACGCAGAACGTGATCACAGGCGAAATTGATGATCAACCGAATCGTCCTATCAAGTTATGTGTGAGCCAGGCCTTAAGCCCACTCACGATTGACCTATAAAAACAAAGATATTTGAGGATTAGTACAATGAATATGGCATTAGAATTTAAAACCGTATCAAAGTCAGCGCATTTAACCCCTGAACAAGTTGAAGAGTTTGGTCGCCGTGTCGAGCAAATACGTCTAGATGTGATGCAAAATCTCGGTGAGCAGGATTCAAAATATATCTATAAAGTACGTAATTTTGTACGTTATACCGAAATCGCATCACGCGGCATGTTGATGTTCGGTGGCTGGATCCCACCCGTATGGTTGCTGGGGACAGCCATGCTGGGTGTGTCTAAAATCGTAGAGAACATGGAGCTTGGACATAATGTGATGCACGGTCAGTTTGATTGGGTGAATGACCCAAGCTTGCGTGGCGAAGACTACGATTGGGACAATACCTGTTCAGGCAATGACTGGCGCTATACCCATAATTATATGCATCACACTTATACCAATATTGTCGGTAAAGACCATGATGTCGGTTATGGCATTTTACGAGTAACAGAAGATCAAAAATGGGAAGTGCGTCATTTAGCCAATATTCCGTTGGCCTTACAGTTGATGTTCTTTTTCCAATGGTATGTCGGGGTACAAAACCTGCATTTGGAAGATGCATTGGTCTATAAAACCAAAACTTGGAAACAGGTTTGGGCGGATGCATCTGATTTCCGTAAAAAAGCGACGCGTCAGGTATTAAAGGACTATGTGTTTTTCCCTGCAATTGCAACGATTAATTTTATTCCAGTATTGGCTGGAAATGCAGTTGCAAACATCATACGTAATTTATGGTCATCAGCCGTGATTTTTAATGGTCACTTTACTGAAGATGCGGAAACCTTTGAAGCAGATAATACTGAGAATGAGACCAAAGCGCAGTGGTATCTGCGTCAGATCCGTGGTTCGAGTAACTTTACCGGCGGTAAATGGATGCACTTTATGAGTGGTAATTTGAGCCATCAAATTGAGCATCATTTATTCCCAGATATGCCTGCCAATCGTTATGAGCAAGTTGCACCACAAATCAGAGCTTTATGTGCTGAATATGGCGTGAACTACAACGAAGCTAACTTTATGAAGCAGTTCTGGACGGTTTGGGTTCGTTTAGCAAGATGTTCTTTGCCGAATGATATGGCTGCACAAGTGGCTCAAACTTGGACGAATTTCAAATCGAAGTTTAAGTTTGCTTAAGCGATGACTAATTCTGTGAATTGTAACGAATAAGTAAAACTGGAAGCACGTGTAATTGAGATATACTATGGCGCAATGATATTTGTGCCATAGTTTTAAGGAATCGTTATGCGTATTGACCAAAGAACATTAGACCAATTACGTGAGGTCAAAATTACCCGTAACTTTACTCGTTACGCAGAAGGCTCAGTTTTGGTTGAGTTTGGTCATACTAAAGTGTTGTGTACCGCAAGCATTGAGAACTCAGTACCTCGTTTCTTGAAAGGTCAGGGACAAGGTTGGGTGACGGCTGAATATGGCATGTTACCGCGCTCAACGCATACTCGCAGTGATCGTGAAGCGGCACGCGGTAAGCAAACAGGTCGTACGCAAGAAATCCAACGTTTAATTGGTCGTAGCTTACGTGCCATGGTGGATTTGAAGAAATTAGGTGAGAACACCATTACGATTGACTGTGATGTGATTCAAGCGGATGGCGGAACACGTACAGCAGCAATTACAGGCGCAGCAGTGGCTTTGGTTGATGCGATGAACGTATTGCTCAGCAACAAGAAAATTAAGCAGGATCCATTAAAAAGCTTAGTCGCAGCAATTTCTGTCGGGATGTATCAAGACGAAGTTTTACTCGATTTATGCTACGAAGAAGATTCAAATTGCCAAACCGATTTAAACGTGGTGATGACACAGGCTGGCGAATTTATTGAAATTCAAGGAACGGCAGAAGACAAACCGTTTACGCGCCAGCAGTGCAATGCCATGTTAGAGCTTGCAGAAAAAGGAATCGCGGAATTGATTCAGAAGCAACAGCAGGCACTCGGTTGGTAAGCTCCAGTTGATAGTGCGGGCGGTCTGGTTTTTTTAGACCGCCTTTTTTTTATCCATTTTTTGTCATCGAATTGCGATCAAATCATCATCGAATTGTCATTTAGATTGTATTGACTATCTGCACTGATATTTAACGGATAGTCAAATGCGAAATTTCCTTTTAGCGTTGCTCAGCAGCAGTTGCTTGTTACTCAGTGCCTGTAACGACAGCGATGGCGATAATAATAACCCAACGCCAAATCCAAAGCCGCCAACATCCACATGCAAAATTCACTGCGCGCCATAAACAATAACAATAAGGAAATAAATCAATGAATCGTCGTGATTTTTTATTAAACTCAACCAAAGCCTTGTTTGGAACAGCAGCTCTCACCAGTTTCCCAATGAGTATTCAAAAGGCACTTGCGATTGATGCCAAGGTAGAAACAGGCACCATCAAAGACGTTAAACATGTGGTGATTTTGACCCAAGAAAATCGTTCTTTTGATAATTATTTTGGCACGCTAAAAGGTGTGCGAGGTTTTGGTGACCGCTTTACCATTCCTTTAAGCCAAGGTCGTAAAGTCTGGGAACAGTATGATGCCAACAAGAATAAGGTCTATCCATATCACTTAGACAGCAGCCGCGGCAATGCACAGCGTGTCAGCGGTACACCGCACTCATGGACCGATGGACAATATGCTTGGGATCATGGTCGTATGGGCAGTTGGGTACAATACAAGCAACCGCAATCGATGGGCTATTACAAGCAACAAGAAGTTGAATTCCAGTTTGCTTTAGCCAACGCCTTTACCCTGTGTGATGCTTACCACTGCGCGATGCATACGGGAACCAACTCAAACCGTATGTTTATCTGGACGGGCACCAATGGTCCAACAGGTGCCAATGTTGCTAGTGTAGTCAATGATCTAGACGCCATTGGTCCATCGACCACAGGTTATGATTGGACCACCTATCCTGAGCGGTTACAGCAAGCTGGTGTAAGCTGGAAAGTTTATCAAAACATGCCTGATAACTTTACAGATAATCCATTAGCAGGATTTAAAAAGTATCGTCGTGCCAATGAGTTATCAGGCAAACCAGTCAATAACAGCACCATTTGCCCAGCCTATGATCCAGCAATTGATGCCAGTCAACCTTTGTATAAAGGCATTGCCAATACCATGCCCGATGGTGGTTTCTTAGGGACATTTAAAGAAGACATTGCTAAAGGGCAATTACCGCAAGTCAGTTGGTTGGTTGCACCCGCAACCTATAGTGAACATCCAGGGCCATCAAGCCCAGTGCAGGGAGCATGGTATATCCAAGAAGTTCTCAATGCGCTGACTGAGCGTCCTGAGCTGTGGAGCCAAACCGTTTTCTTGATCAATTTTGACGAAAATGATGGTTTCTTTGACCATGTGCCTTCACCAAGTGCACCTTCAATGGATACATCAGGCACGGTATATGGCAAATCGACGCTCAGCAAAGAACAAATGTCCTATGAGTATGCAACGCATGCTAAAGCGTCGAATGGACAGCCAAATTTCACTGACCCTAAAGTGAGTAATGGCGTTGGGGTCTATGGGCCAGGCATCCGTGTGCCGATGTATATCATTTCACCATGGAGTCGTGGTGGTTGGGTCAATTCCCAAGTGTTTGATCACTCTTCCGTGATTCGATTCTTGGAGCAATGTTTTGATGTGAAAGAGCCGAATATCAGTCCATATCGTCGTGCAGTGTGTGGTGACTTGACCTCGGCATTTAATTTTAAAACGCCAAACTTACTGCCTGTGCCAGATTTATCCGGTAAGAAGAGCAAAGCAGAAGCTGATGCGATTCGTAAAGCACAGGAACGTTTATCTCAGGTCAGCCGTCCGCTCAGTCAGACCGATCCAGTTCAGGAGATGGGGATTCGTCCATCGCGTGCACTGCCTTATGTCTTGCATAGCAGTGCAAAAGTCGATGCTGTGGCTAAAACCGTGAAATTGATGTTCTCAAATACGGGCACACACGCGGCCGTATTTCATGTCTATGACAAATTGAATTTAGAAGCAGTTCCACGCCGTTATATGGTGGAAGCAGGTAAGCAACTGGATGATGTTTGGCAGACTAAGGAAAATCAATATGATTTGTGGGTATTGGGGCCAAATGGTTTCCATCGCAGCTTTTCGGGTAATCTAACTCAAACCGCACAAATTCAATCACTTCCAGAAGTTCGTGTTTGTATGGAGGAGTGTGATGCAAAGATTTTCTTAAAAGTCCGCAATGACGCTACACAAACAGCAAAACTGGTGGTCAAAGCCAATGCCTATTTACCAAATAAGAGTTGGAAAATTGAAACGGCTGCGACTGAAAAAGAACTGAGTTGGGACATGACTGAGTTTGGTGGTTGGTACGATTTTACCGTCACCATTGAAAATGATCCGAGCTATAACCGTCGCTTTGCTGGACGTATTGAAATCAATGAAGACTCAATTTCTGATCCGTATATGGGCTTTTCAGGAAATTAAGGTTGTTTGATATGAGCCTAAAGCAGTCTAAGTAAATCTTAGGCTGCTTTTTATAGGTTGAAGATTATCGTAGTAGAAACCAGTAGATACACAGAAATATCAATGTGAGCAGCGTGATCAAACCGACGACAAATACTTCGGTACTGTCAAAATCTACTCGTTGTCCAAGCCGATAGCAACGTACAACGCCATAGCCAAGGCTACGAATTACACCTTCAAAAATAATCTCAAAAATCAGGTCAATGATTAGAAAACGGAACAGCTTAAACAGCATATGAAATATGGCTTCGAATACGGTATCCATACTTATTATTTTAATAAATTGAGCTGCTTAGCATTTTAAGCTTACATAGATCGAAATGAAAGTAGACACAAACACATCATCGTCAACAAATAGCTCACTGAGCATTTACATGCCTATAACACAGCCCACTGATTTGACTCATTTTAATTTGATAAATTGAGCCAAATTGAAAGAAACAAGTTTAAGGGGAAATAATGATGCTACAAGTATTTTTGGTCTTACTCACAGCAGTAACATTTGTATTAATGGCGGCTGACCCCCGTCCAACTGATTCGACCGAAGCCAAATCAGCGTGGCAAGTTGAAACGACACAATTGAATAAAACAGAGGTTTTAGTAGAACAAAAGCCTTTGAAACAAGAAAAAGATCTTGATCAGGCTTAAGCGTTAAAACGCATGGATAAATCAACTGCGCGTACGTCTTTGGTCAATACGCCCATGGAAATATAGTCCACACCAGTGCTTGCCACTTCACGTAAATTCTCAATGGTGATATTACCAGAGGCTTCTAATTTACAACGACCTGCCACATGTTTGACTGCATCAATCATCTGTTGCTGGCTAAAGTTATCCAGCATTACGATATCAGCCCCTGCTTCCAGGGCCTGATTTAACTCCTCCCAAGTTTCCACTTCGACTTCGACCGGTTTGCCCGGTGCGATTTCGTGGGCTTTGGTGATGGCTTGGGCAATGCCGCCCGCAGCCATAATATGATTTTCTTTAATCAGGAATGCATCAAATAAACCTAAGCGGTGATTTTGTCCGCCACCGATGGCTACCGCATATTTTTGTGCAATACGCAGGCCTGGCAAGGTTTTACGGGTATCCAGCAGTTTGGTATGTAAACCATCGAGCTGTTTAACGTAATTTGCAGTTTTAGTCGCAACCGCAGACATGGTTTGGATAAAGTTTAAAGCTGGACGTTCTACTGTGAGTAAGCTGCGCGCTGAACCAGCGAGTTTTAGGAACGCTTCATTTGCCGCAACAACGTCACCTTCTTGCTTTAACCAGGTCACTTGCACGCTGTTGTCATAGGCTTGAATCAAGGCATTCACCCAAGGCTGACCAGCCAAGACCATCTCTTCACGGCTAATGATGGTCGCAGTGGCTTGCTCATCGACTGGTGTAAGCATGGCGGTAATATCGCCGTCCCCAATATCTTCTTGTAATGCTTGTTGAATATTGATTTGAATAGATTGTTCAAGCAAAGATTGAGGAATACTCATACCAGTTCCAGTGTATGTTTGACTAAAAAACGTGTGTCATATATTAACACCCTCCCTGTAAAAAATAAGTATTTCATCTCGATTATTCTGGAGAAAGCATGGCAGAATGGCGCCTATACAGATTAAATTGCTGATTCGAGTCACAATGCAACACGCTAGATTTGCTCAAGTACAAGAGGGTGTATTGGTGGGGGCGACCCAGATTGCCTCGCCTAATTTTAATGCACGGCCTGCCGGAACCGATATTCAACTGATCGTTATCCACAATATCAGTTTGCCACCTTCACAGTTTGGTGGTGGCTATATCCAACAATTCTTTCAGAATCAGCTGGATTGGTCTGTACATCCTTATTTCCAAACCATTGAAGGGATGAAAGTTTCAGCGCATCTATTGATTTTACGTACAGGCGAAGTGATTCAGTTTGTGAATTTTAATGACCGTTCGTGGCACGCAGGTCGTTCTAGCTATTTGGCTTTGAAGGAATGTAATGATTATTCGATAGGAATCGAGCTTGAGGGAAGTGATGATCTACCTTTCGAACCTGAGCAATATCAAGCATTGGTTGAGGTTGTGAATACTTTACGCCAAGCATATCCAAAAATTCAAAATCATATTGCAGGCCATTCTGACATTGCGCCAAAACGGAAAACCGATCCTGGCTTATATTTTGATTGGCAATTGTTTCGGAACCTATTGTCCCAGCAAAAATTCGCCCAAAAAACATCGTTGGATTTATAATTTCACAACGAAATCTATTCGGACTTTCATTACAATAACGCTTTTTAAAATATAAGCCGTAGGTGAATGCGATGGCATTGTGGCGATCGACTGTAATTGTCAGTGCAATGACGATGTTATCCCGGGTGTTGGGTTTGGTACGTGATGTGGTGCTACTCAATGTGTTTGGTGCGGGTAAGGACTTCGATACCTTTGTCGTTGCCTTTCGTATTCCCAATTTTTTCAGGCGCTTATTTGCGGAAGGGGCTTTTTCTCAGGCCTTTATTCCTGTTTTAACAGAATATAAAACCAGCCGTGCGCATGCCGAAGTCCAGATTCTCATTAGTCGAGTGTTTGGCTGTCTGCTTACGGCCATGTCGTTATTGACCTTTGTGGCGATGGTGGCTGCACCTGCAATTATTTATTTGTATGCACCTGGTTTCCATAACGACCCAGAGAAATTCGATCTCGCCGTGGATATGTTCCGCCTAACTATTCCATATCTGATGTTTATGTCGTTGACGGCTTTTGCCAGCAGTATCTTAAACAGCTATGGTTCATTTGCTTCACCTGCTTTTTCTCCAGTATTGCTCAATGTGGCAATGATTGCAGGGGCATGGTGGCTGACGCCGTATATGGCGGAGCCAATTATGGCTTTGGGTTGGGCTGTGGTCGCCGCGGGTGTTTTACAACTGGCGATTCAGATTCCTGAATTGTGGAAAAAGAACTTACTGATTCCACCTAAAGTAGACTTCAAACATGAAGGGGTGGATCGTATTTTAAAACTGATGCTGCCCGCTTTGTTTGGCGTATCAGTGACGCAAATTAACTTATTGCTCAATACAATCTGGGCATCATTTATGCAAGATGGCTCAGTATCATGGCTATACAGTGCCGAGCGAATGACTGAGTTGCCATTGGGATTGATTGGTGTGGCGATTGGTACGGTGATTTTACCTTCGCTTTCTGCACGTCATGCAGAGCAAGATCAAGCTAAATTTAGAGGCATGATTGATTGGGCTGCCAAGATTATTATGCTGGTCGGTATTCCTGCAAGTATTGCGTTATTTATGTTGTCCACACCGATTATTCAAGCGCTGTTCCAACGTGGTGAATTTACCGTGGAAGATACACGAATGACAGCATTGGCCCTGCAATGTATGAGTGCAGGGGTCATCTCATTTATGTTGATTAAAGTATTTGCACCAGGCTTCTATGCACAACAAGATACCAAAACACCTGTTCGTGTTGGTTTAATGGCCGTCGCAGCCAATGCGATTCTAAATGTAGTCTTTATTGGTTTCTTTAAGTTAATCGATTGGCATGCAGAGCATATGGCACTCGCATTAGCATCTTCGGGTTCAGCTTTAGTCAATGCAGGTATGCTGTATTTCTATTTGCATAAACGTAATATCTATCGTTTTGGCGCACATTGGAAAAAACTGGCATTGCAATATGCGGTTGCCAATATCACCATGATTGCAGCACTTTGGTATGGCTTAACCTGGTACCAAGGAGATATTTCACAATGGCTACGTATTGCTGAAGTGACGGGTTTATGTGTACTTGGTGTGGTGGCTTATGTGGTGGGATTGTTGGTTATGGGCTTCCGCCCAAGACATTTGAAGGCTTAAATTAGATTCAATTAAAAAATTAAACCCTCCAACTGGAGGGTTTTTATTATTTCACTTCAAGTAATTCAATATCGAAAATTAAAGTACTGTTTGGTCCTATTGCATCGCCCGAACCGACATCACCATAGGCAAGATTTGCTGGAATAAAGAAACGTGATTTACCACCTTCTTTCATGGTTTGAACCCCTTCAGTCCAACCCGCAATCACTTGACTCAGTTTAAATTCAAGCGGATGGTTACGTGCAATTGAACTATCAAATACGGTGCCATCAAGCAGACGACCTTCATAATTGACTTTAACTGTAGAGCTTGCTTTCGGAGACTTGCCTTTACCTTGTTCTAGCACTTGGTATTGTAGGCCTGACTTCGTAGTAACGATATCAGCTTTCTTCGCATTTTCAGCTAAAAAGGCTTTGCCTGCTTGATCATTTTTTTGTGCTTGTTCTTGAAACTCGACCAGTTGTTTGGCTTCTAGGCGCTTTTTATATTGATTAAGTACAGTCGCCATTTCTTCATCGGTCAATGATGCAGCTTTACCTTGCACCGCTTCTTGTAAACCCTGTACAAAGGTCTCGATATTTAAATCTTTTAGTGTTTCGGCATTCCCTCTACCCATCAGATAACCGTAGCTATATCCGAGTTGATCTTTTTGTGGACTTTTTGTGGAAATGGGAGCTGCTTGAACCGTTCCGATGGTTGAAGCAATTAAAATGAGACCTAATCTTTTCATTATTTCTTCCAAAAAATAAAGGAGAGCACAGGCTCTCCTTAGATCATTATTTTACAGCGATTAATTCTACGTCAAAAATTAATGTGCTATTTGGTGGGATCGAACCAGGTACACCTTGTTCACCATAACCTAAGTTTGCTGGAATATAAAAAGTCGCTTTTCCGCCTTCTTTCATAAGCTGTAAGCCTTCAGTCCAACCAGGAATCACTTGATTCAGTGGGAACTCAATTGGCTCTCCGCGGTCATACGAACTGTCAAACACTTTACCATCAGCAAGTTGGCCTTTGTAATGAACTTTCACAACAGATGTTGCGACGGGCTGCTTACCCGTGCCTTCTTTGGTGATCTTATATTGCAAGCCTGAAGCTGTGGTTTTCACACCTTCTTTTTTCGCGTTTTCTGCTAAAAAGCTGTTGTTGGTTGCTTCAGTTTTTTTGGTTTCAGCGATTTGTTTTTGTTGTTGCTCTTTTTGGAACTCAACATAAGCGGCTTGTAACTCTTCTTCCGTATAGGCAGCAGGTTTTTGCGCATGAGCATCACGGAAACCAGTAATAAATGCACTGGTTTCTAATTCTGGTGGTGTTTGTTTTGCCACTTCATAACCTAATGCATAACTGATTTTTGCAACAGGCGCTGCATTTTTGTCAGCTTTGGCACCAAGCTCAGTTGTTGGGTTTTTGGTAGCGTAGTAAATAGGAACGAGCGCTGCACCGCCTAAAACAGCCGCTACAACGAAAGGTAAAGCTTTACTCATGAGATGTCCCAAAGCGAGATTTTAATAAAAAATATGCCATTGATCTTAGCATGCTTGAGCTTAAGCATTGAATAATAAACCGCAAAAATGCGTGAGTTTTTTATAAGATTTATGTGTTTAAGCATAAAAAACCAGATCATCTGATCTGGTTTTTTAAGAATCAATTTAAAGGTTGCTTAGTCATCTTTATTCGCTTTATAAGCATATGAATAGTTATATCCATAACCATAACCCGCACTTGAGCGTTGGATATCGTTCAAGATAAAGCCATTGACTTTTACATTGGCTTGTTCGAAACGATTCAAACTCAGTTCAAGCTCTTTCATTTGTGATTTAGCATAACGCGCAACTAATAAATTCACACCCGCATATTGCGAAATAATAATACCATCGGTCACAGCCAAAATCGGTGGGGTATCAATAATGATATGGTCATATTGCTGGCTCAACTGCTCCATCAAGGCTTTAAACTGTTCTGAACTAAGCATCTCAGATGGATTGGTTGGATTTTTACCACGTGCAATCACACTAAGTCCAGCTACATCGGTTTGACGGATCACTTGGCTTAAGTCAGCCAAATTACTTAAATATTCAGCTAAACCTGGTTTAACATCAAGATTAAAGTATTTATGCATATAGCCACGGCGCATATCGGCATCAATTAGCAATACCTTTTTATTACTTTGAGCAAAAATGGTAGCCAAGTTGGTGGAAATAAAAGATTTTCCGACTTCGGGTGATGGCCCAGCAATCATGATGATATTGTTTTTAGCATTCGCTAAAGCAAAGTGAATTGCGGTTCGGATACTACGTAAGCTTTCTACTGCAATATCGTCATTATGCTTGACTGCTAAAAGAGGGATCGATTTCTTTTTCTTCAAGATACTCATACGGGTTTCTTGAACAGGGGAACGCGGTACAGTCGCATACACGGGTAAATCGAACTCGTTTTCAATTTGTGCTGAATCTTTCACACCTGTACGTAACATATTACGCAATAGAGCAATTAAGGTTCCTAAGAAAGCACCGAGGAAGATTGAGAGTATCAGGATCTGTAGCTTTTTAGGTTTAATCGGTTCTACAGGCTCTACTGCAGTATCCACGATCCGTACATTACCAATTTCACCCGCTTTAGCAATACGTAATTGCTGATATGAGTTGAGTAATGCCGTATAAAGTTGGGTTTTAACTTCAACTTCACGATACAGTTGTAGGTATTGACGCTGAATATCTGGTAAACGTTTCAATGTACTATTTAATTCAGCAATTTGTTTATCAATTGCAGAGATCTGCGCATTGATTTCACGTATAGCGGGATGTTGAGCCGTATACTTGGCTGCAAGATCGGCTTGTTGTTGTTGTAATTCAATCTTTTTGGTTTCAAGGGTAATACTTTGGGTTAAATACAGTTCCGATTCTTTGGTGACATCAACGGTATTATATTGTTGACGGAATTTGTTAAATACCCGTTCTGCATCATCCAGTTGTTTTTTCAGATCCGGTAATTGTTCATCCAGGAATTTTAAGGTTTGTGCGGTTTCAGCAGAGCGACGCTCGACATTTTGTGCACTATAAGCGGCTAAAATCGCATTTAGTACTTTGGTAATGTGCTCTTTGTCCTGACCTTGATAATTTAAGCCTAAAATTCCAGTGAGTTTACCTTTTTCTGCTACAGAATAGTTGGCATTAATCGCTTGCGTGGCGGCGGGTAGTGAACTCTTTTGTATAAAATAATGTGTATCAAAAGTATCTTTGCTAAAGATTGCAATCTTCCAAACACCATAGCTGGTACTAAGTTGATTGAGTTGATTGAGTGGTGCAGTTAAGATGACTTCATCAGTTTTAGGATCGGTTAAACTAAAATTTTGACCTTTAAAACTTAAGTTCAGTTTTTTATCCAAATAGTAGTTGGGCACTTCAAATTGACGGATATCAAAGGATTTCTGTTCATCATGAAAAGTAACTGCTTTGGGGCCATATTCAGTCGCATAATCGGATTTGTTAAATAAACGATGCGAAAAAGTATCTTCTGGACTTGAAATATCAAGATTAAGATGGAGGGCTTCTATGACCGAACCCAGTACCAGACGTGACTTTAGAATTTCGATTTCAGATTGAGCAGGAGATTTTTGCTCAATCATTTGTGAGAGATCACCCAGTAAAGCTGCAGATGCACCTTTACTGTCTTCTACTTGGACTAAGGCATCGACTGAATAGGTATCTGGTGTTGCACGTAAGTAAAGCAAAGCAAGCACCAAGCTTAGAATAATACACAGTGCAATGAGCTTCCATTGTGCGATCAGAGCAAAGAATAGCTCTTTCAGGTCAATTGTATCTTCAGTATTGGTATTTTGGCTCATAATCTTAATCTAAAAAGTTAAATATAATTTTTCCAGTCCGTAACGCACTGCTGAATCAACTGACAGGTATTATCAAAAAATGCTTGATCGTGTTGATACGGGTCAGGTACATTTTTATTTTGCCAGTGTCCCAAGCGAAACACTTTCCCTTTCGCAAACGGCCACATTTGCTCGATATGCTTTTGCTGATTATGGCTCATCACTAAAATCAGATCTGCCTGTTTTAGCTGCTCTGCATTCAGCTTTTTGGCGATATGTGCACCCATATCAATATTTAAACGTTGCATACATAATTGGGCTTTGCCATCGGCTGGATGCCCAATCAATCCGGAAATACCTGCAGATTCAATCTGCAGGTTAGGATGTTGCTGTTTAAGCATATACTCGGCCATCGGGCTACGGCAAATATTGCCTACACAAACAACCAAAATGCTTTTAATCTCCATATTAATTATTGTCCCAAACGATCTATATTATATAAGGCGCTTGAGAATGGGATAATCTGGTTGACAACACGTTGCCAGCGCGTCAGACCAGTGGCATCCACATAGACAATATCATTACTACGTAGTCTAAACTGATTGGCGAGACCAAAATCACCCAAACTTACTAAATTCAAATGATAGAGTTCAGTGTGACGATCATTCGGGTTGGTGCGGAGTACATAAATACGACTAGCACTGGCCGAAAGTGGGTTGAGACCTAAACTTTCACCTAAAGCATCACTTAAGGTCATGCCTTGGTCGCGCATTGGCAAGGCTTGGTTTTTACCAGACTCCCCCATCACATAAATTTTTTGATTTTCTCTTGAACTGACATAAATCGTATCATTGGGTTGTACCAATAGTTTATGTAGTGAATAGCCAGATTTTTCTAGTGCAATGGTATTAAGGTCATAAGTAATACCATTGCGAATGAGTTGGATAAAGGTATTATCACCTTTATCTGTGATACCTCCAGCCATTCCTAGAGCTGTATAGATACTAATTGGTTGGTCATTCAGAAAGAATTGACCGCCCTTAATGACACTACCTTGAACCGAATAGCGTTGACCTTGATAAGACAGTACTCGCACAATCACATCAGGGTTTTTTAGATAACGCGCAAATTGACTACGTAGGTCAGTGTTGAGTTGTGCGAGTGTTTTGCCTGCAGCTTTATAGCGGCCAACCAAAGGAACTTGAACAAAACCATTATAATCAATTGGATAGCCATTGGCTTGAATTGATTGGTCATTGGTGAGGTTGTTGACTGGCGGAGTAATTTCGGGATACGCCCAAAGTTGAATAGAGAGCACATCCCCAGAGCTCAGACGGTAGGCTTGTTGCTGTTGTTTAAAAAGTGCGGTGTAATTATTTCGATAATCGATTTGAGCGGGCTGAATCGCGGGTAAATTTTCCTGCGTAATTTTTATAACATTAACATCAGTTCCTTGGTCTGTGGTGTAAACGCCTTCACTCGGAATATCGTATGTTTGTAAGCCAGAAGTAACAGCACAAGCTGTAGCACTAAGACTAATCGCAATAATGGAAAAAAGTTGATAATGCTTCACACTCGACCCTTGAATAGTTATATCTGTTGTTACACAACAACATATCTTTGGACTTAGAATTGGGCTAATTCTAGCTGAAAAAGATCAAAAAAGCATAAAAGAATCATTTCGGTTTGTATGTTTAGTTTATCTGAATAATATAGAAGTTAGCATTTGGAATGCTTAGAATTGGGTTGTTAAAAACAATCATACAATTCAAATGGGGGCTAAATTAAAAATCTGCTATAGTACGCCCGTTTCGCAGTAATAAAGGGATAGCATAGTTCCCATTAAAGCGATGAGGGTATTCGAAAGGATTGGAAGATGGAGCATTTGTGACATTGATGCATAAAATCTGAGTCACTACAATGTATTAGAAAAGTTAAAGAGTTTTGCTTTGACACATTGAAGTGGTAAAGAGTTTTAGTGGCAAAAACAATGTTGGATTGCTTTAAATAAGAGATCAAGATTACTTGTTATTTGTTGCCATTTTAGGTTGTGTTTGATTGAATTTATTGATTTAAGTTCATCTTGCGGCGATCATTCTTTCGCACTATATGACACGACAAAATTGGCAAATAGAATGAAATATTTTATGGGTTAATTTGATTTAAACTCATAAATAGATAGAACGTCATACATAAAAAGGGTGAATTGGGTGAAAAAAGTTTTATTAGTATTTGGTACTCGACCAGAAGCGATAAAAATGGCCCCTTTGGCCTTAAAGTTACAACAGTTTAATGAAGACTTTGAAACTAAAGTCTGTGTGACAGGTCAACATCGTCAAATGTTGGATCAGGTGTTGAGTTTATTTGAATTAACACCAGACTTTGATTTGAATTTGATGAAACCAGGGCAAACACTTTCAGATGTGACCTCTGGGGTACTTAAAGGGCTAGAACAGGTTTTTGATGCATGGACGCCCGATGTGGTTTTGGTGCATGGTGATACCGCTACGACCTTTGCTGCTTCATTGGCAGCGTATTATCACAAAATAAAAGTAGGTCATGTCGAAGCGGGTTTACGAACAGGTGATTTGTATTCCCCTTGGCCAGAAGAAGCCAATCGAAAATTAACGGGCGTACTTGCTAATTATCATTTTGCACCGACCCAATCATCGTATGAAAATTTAATTAAAGAAAATGTGAATCCTGCAAATATTATCGTGACAGGAAACACGGTGATTGATGCTTTGCTGCAAGTCAAACAGAAGGTTGAACAAGACCAGGCTTTGGTCACTCAATTTCAGCAAGAGTTTTCATTTCTTGATGCAGATAAAAAACTGATCTTAGTCACAGGACATCGTCGTGAGAATTTTGGCCAAGGCTTTTTAAATATCTGTAAAGCATTGGCCAATCTGGCTAAAAAATACACCGACATACAAATTGTTTATCCTGTGCATTTAAATCCGAATGTACAACAACCTGTTAACGAGCTGTTAGCTGGTATCGCCAATATTCACTTGATCGCCCCACAAGATTATTTGCCTTTTGTGTATTTGATGAATCGTAGTTGTCTGATTCTGACCGATTCTGGTGGTATTCAAGAAGAAGCACCATCATTGGGTAAGCCAGTTCTGGTTATGCGAGATACCACTGAAAGACCTGAAGCGGTTCGTGCAGGAACGGTACGTTTAGTTGGTACAGATACAGAAACTATTGAGCGTTCAGTCATAGAGTTACTTGAAAATCCAAATATTTATGCTGAGATGGCTGAAGCCCATAATCCGTACGGAGATGGTGATTCATGTCAGCAAATTATTGATTTTCTTAAAGCGAACTAAGCCGAAATTTCCATTTATTTTGATTTAAAAGTATAGAGTATGAGCAATTCATTCAAGCATATCTGCGTTATAGGGTTAGGTTATATTGGTTTACCAACAGCTGCGACATTTGCTGCGCATGGGGTAAAAGTTACTGGTGTTGATGTGAATCAACATGCGGTAGATATGATTAATCAAGGTAAAGTTCATATTGTTGAACCTGATTTAGATGCTTTGGTCCGTGACGTCGTTGCTCAGGGTAAATTGTCTGCTCAATTGGCGTCGACTGAAGCAGATGCTTATATTGTTGCAGTTCCGACACCTTTTAAAGATGATTATCAGCCAGATCTAAAATATATTGAATCTGCTGCTAAGGCTTTAGCACCTTTTTTAAAGCCAGGTAATTTGGTTATTTTGGAGTCGACATCACCTGTGGAAGCGACTGAACAAATGTCGGCTTGGTTAAGTGAAGCGCGTCCAGATTTAAGCTTCCCGCAACAAAAGGGAGAAGAGGCTGATATTTTAGTCGCGCACTGCCCAGAACGTGTGTTGCCAGGTAAAGTTTTACAAGAATTGATCAGTAATGACCGTATTATTGGCGGAATGACACCACGTTGTTCAAAAGCAGCATGTGATTTATACAAAATCTTTGTAAAAGGTGCATGTATTGAAACCAATGCTCGTACTGCAGAAATGTGTAAATTGACAGAGAACTCATTCCGTGACGTCAATATTGCTTTTGCAAATGAGCTTTCAGTTATTTGTGACAAGTTAGATATCAATGTATGGGAGTTGATTTCACTAGCGAACCGTCATCCGCGCGTCAATATTTTACAGCCAGGACCAGGGGTCGGCGGTCACTGTATTGCGGTTGATCCTTGGTTTATTGTGGCAAAGACACCAGAACAAGCACGCTTGATTCGTACTGCACGTGAAGTGAATGATGCCAAACCTGAATGGGTTATTGATCAGGTTAAAATTAAAATTGCGGATTTCTTACAAGCAAATCCAAATAAGACGATTCAAGATGTCACGATCGCTTGCTATGGTTTAGCTTTTAAACCAGATATCGATGATCTACGTGAGAGCCCTGCGCTAGAAATTACTAAGAAATTGGCAGAGCAAGGTTTAAATATTTTGGCGATTGAACCTAATATTGAAAAACTACCTCAAAACTTACCAAGTAACATTCAATTGGTTGATTTAAAAGAACGAGATATTGCGGATATTCATGTTGTTTTAGTTGACCATAAAGAATTCAAGTTAAACAAACCGTTGGAAACCTTAATTGTTGATACAAAAGGTATTTGGGGTTGAGGTCGAGAAAATAATATGAGTAATTACTTAGAGTTAATTGGCAGAACACAAGAGCTTTTTGTTGATGATATTCAACATTGGAATAATACGTTAATCGAAATTGTTTCCTCGTCAAAGTTTTTAGTTTTAGGTGGGGCGGGATCTATTGGTCAAGCAGTTGTTAAAGAAATTTTTAAACGTAATCCTAAAAAACTACATGTTGTTGATATTTCAGAAAATAATTTAACAGAAGTTGTTCGTGATATTCGTAGCTCGTTTGGCTACATTGATGGTGATTTCCAAACATTTGCATTAGATATTGGCTCTGCTGAGTATGATGCATATATTCAGAATGATGGTGATTTTGACTATGTTTTAAATCTTTCCGCTTTAAAGCATGTGCGTAGTGAAAAAGATCCGTTTACATTAATGCGAATGATTCATGTCAATATTTTAAATACTGAAAAAACGATTGAACAGTCTATTGAAAAAGGCGTGAAAAAGTATTTCTGCGTTTCGACAGATAAAGCTGCTAACCCTGTAAATATGATGGGTGGCTCAAAGCGTATTATGGAAATGTTCCTTATGCGCCAAAGTCAGCATATTGATATTTCCACGGCTCGTTTTGCGAATGTTGCATTTTCAGATGGTTCTTTACTACATGGTTTTAATCAACGTATTCAGAAAAATCAACCAATTGCTGCACCAAATGATATTCGCCGTTATTTTGTTACGCCAAAAGAATCAGGTGAGTTGTGCCTGATGTCTTGTTTACTAGGTGAGAATAGAGATATTTTCTTCCCTAAACTTAGTGAGCATTTACACCTTATTACTTTTGCTGATATCGCAGTCAAATATCTTACTAACCTTGGATATGAGCCGTATTTGTGTGAGTCTGAAGATGAAGCGCGTAGCTTAATTCAGACTTTGCCAAAACAAGGGAAATGGCCTTGTTTATTTGCTGGAAGTACAACTACTGGTGAGAAAGATTTCGAAGAATTCTTCACCGATAATGAAACTCTAGATATGCAACGTTTTAATAATTTAGGTGTTATTAAAAACGAGCTAAATGTTGAAGAAGATAAATTGCATGTATTTGAAGAAAAAATTCATGCGATGCTATTAAACAAGCAATGGAATAAAGAAGAAATAGTTGATCTATTTAACTATATGATGCCTAATTTTGGACACAAAGAAACAGGTTTATATTTAGATGGGAAAATGTAATGGATACTTCTAAATTTAATCAATTTGTACGAGACATTTATCGTACCAAGAATTTTATTCCATTACATGAACCTCGTTTTCTTGGTAATGAAAAGAAATATGTACTAGATACAATTGATAGCACTTTTGTCTCTAGTGTTGGTGCTTATGTAAATGATTTTGAAGCTAAGGTTCAACAGTTTACAGGTTGTGTTAAAGCCATTGCGACTGTTAATGGAACAGCGGCACTACATATTGCTCTATTGTTGGCTGGCGTAAAGCGTGAAGATATTGTTATTACACAGGCTTTGACTTTTGTCGCAACATGTAATGCTTTATCTTATATTGGTGCTGAACCATTATTTATTGATGTTTCATTAAAAACCCTAGGCTTATGTCCGAAGGCATTGGATACCTATTTACAAGACAATGCTTTTATTGATGATCAAGGTATCTGCAAGCATAAAACTACGAATAAGCGTATTTCTGCAATTGTTCCTATGCATACCTTTGGCCATCCGGTAGAACTGAATGAACTCCAGCAGGTCGTAACAAAATGGAATATTGCCTTAGTTGAAGACGCTGCTGAAAGCTTAGGGTCTTACTATAAAGGTAAGCATACAGGTACATTTGGGTTAGTATCGGCGCTTAGCTTTAATGGTAATAAAGTCATTACCACGGGTGGTGGTGGCATGGTGTTATGTCAAGACGAAGAGCTTGGTGTAAGAGCGAAGCATATTACGACAACCGCCAAGCTGCCTCATCCGTACGAGTTCTATCATGATGAGAATGGATTTAACTACCGCTTACCAAATCTGAACGCTGCTTTGGGTTGCGCGCAGATGGAAGGTCTAGAAGGCTTCCTTGCTAAAAAGCGTGATTTAGCCCAGCAATATCAAAACTTCTTTAAAGATAGTGATGTTTCATTTGTTGTGGAACCTGAAGATTGTCAATCGAACTATTGGTTAAATGCCATTCTTTGTCAGGATAAAAACCAACGAGATTTAATATTGGCTGAAACTAATTCAAACCAAATCATGACTCGTCCAATCTGGACACTGATGACTAGATTGCCAATGTATCAAAATGCGTTACAAGGTGATCTAACAAACTCTTTATGGTTGGAAGAGCGCGTTGTAAATATTCCAAGTTCGGTTCCTCTGGAGTAATTTAGATGAAAAAAATAGCTGTTTTTACAGGAACTCGAGCTGAATATGGTTTGCTGTACTGGTTGATGCGAGATATTCAGCAAGACCCTGAACTGGAATTACAAATTCTGGCAACGGCTATGCATTATTCTCCTGAACATGGTGAAACGTGGAAAACGATTGTACAAGATGGTTTTGAGATTACTGAATCAATAGAAATGCTCTTGTCTGCTGATACCTCGTCCGCAGTCGTGAAATCGATGGGCGTTGGTCTGCTTGGATTTGCAGATGCGCTTAAACGTATGCAACCCGATTTGTTAGTTGTTTTAGGTGATCGTTTTGAAGCTTTGGCAGTAACGCAAGCTGCTTTAATCATGCATGTGCCTGTTGCACATTTGCATGGAGGTGAAATTACTGAAGGTGCATACGATGAGTCAATTCGTCACGCCATTACTAAAATGTCCAATATTCATTTTGCAGCAGCGGAAGAATACAAAAAACGAATTATTCAGTTGGGCGAGCAGCCAGAAAAGGTGTTCAATGTTGGTGCGCTTGGTTTAGATCATATCCAACGTACAGTATTTAAAAATATTGCAGAACTGAGTGAGTTATATGATTTTGATTTTTCAAAGCCATATTTCCTAATCACGTACCATCCTGAAACCAATTTGCTAGAAGAAAATGTCACACCCTTATTTGATGCGCTTAAGCAGATTAAAGATGTCAACTTTATCTTTAGTTATCCAAATGCGGATAATGGCAATACCAATATTGTGAAGGCAATGCTAGGTTTAAAAGCACAGTTTCCTGATCGTGTCTTACTTGTGAAAAGCTTTGGTATTCAGAACTATTTAAGTGTTTTGAAAAATGCTTTAGCAATGGTAGGTAACTCATCAAGCGGATTATCAGAAGCTCCAGCTTTACAGGTTCCAACAGTCAATATTGGTGATCGTCAAAAGGGGCGTCTACGTTGCGAATCTATTTTAGATGTTAGATTAGATGAAAATGAAATTTTAGACGCATTGCAAAAAGCGATAGATTTTCCAGATGACCAATTGAGTCAAGTTGTTCCACCTTTAGGGCAGGGAAATACTTCTCAAAAAATAATTGAACTCATTAAAAAGATTGATTTTAAAAAGAAGGCGCCATTTTATGATCTTTAATCAAGACGAAGTTTATGTTATTGCCGAAATTGGTGTAAATCATAATGGCTCTGTCGAATTGGCAAAAGAGCTTGTTTTAAAAGCCAAAGATTGTGGTGCAAATGCAGTTAAATTCCAGACCTTTAAAGCGGATAGTCTTCTGTCTGACCAGACTGAAATGGCGGCGTACCAAAAGGAAAATACAGGCTCTAGTCAGAGTCAGTTAGAGCTTGTGAAAAGTTTAGAGTTGACTTATGAGCAAACAGGAGAAATAAAAAAATTCTGTGATGAACACAAAATTACGTTTATTTCGACACCTTTTGATTCAGATAGTTTGCAGTTTTTAGTAAATGAAATTGATGTTCCTTACTTAAAAGTATCATCTGCAGATATTTCAAATTTACCGTTTCTTTATGAAATTGCTTGTTCAAAAAAGCATGTCATTTTATCTACAGGAACAGCTAGCTTAGGTGATATTGAACAGGCCTTATCAGTATTTGCATTTGTTATCGATAAGGGAACAGATGTTCGACCATCTCAGCAGTTATTTAGAGAAGCTTATTCTAAAATTTCAGTACGTAAACAGTTGAAGCAACAGGTTTCTATTTTACACTGTGTGACTCAATATCCAGCATTATTTGAAGAAAGTAATCTTAAATCCATTTCAACTTTAAAAAATGTATTTGATTTGGCAACAGGATTTTCTGACCATACGCTTGATGAATATGCAGCAGTTATCGGTGTAAGTCTTGGTGCTCGCATTTTCGAGAAGCATATTACATTAGATAAAACGATGACTGGCCCAGACCATGCAGCATCAATGGAACCAGATGAATTTAAGCATTATGTCGAAATTTTGCATAAAACACATGCAGCTTTAGGCGATGGTATTAAATTTATGCTAGAGCAAGAGAGCGATAACTATTACCTAGTACGTCGTAGTATTGTGGCTAAAACAGATATTGCGGAAGGGGAGCTTTTAACCTCTGACAATGTCACAACAAAACGAGCAGGTCGCGTTTGTTTAGAACCAAATAAGTATTGGGATGTTGTTGGTACAAAAGCAAAACGTAGTTTTAAAAAGAACGATTTTATTGAAATTTAAATGAAAAAACTGGCGATTTTTGGTTCAGGTGGCTTTGCAAAAGAGCTAGTAGATTTAGCAATAGATCAAGGCTACCGCCATATATTTTTTTTAGAAAGAAATGCCAAAGATGGTGACACCTTACTTGGTTTCCCCATTTTGCCTGAATCAGCAATATCGACGTTAACGGATACGGTATATGCGATAGGTATTGCTGATCCAAAGATTCGTAAAAGAATATATGAAGCTTATCCCGATTTACCTTATCCCAATTTGATTCATTCTCAATCATCACTTGGCTATGGGATTCGAGAATTGCTAGAACATAGTAAAGGTGTGGTAATTGCGGCTGGAGCACGAATTACAAATTCATGTCGTTTTGGTCATTTTATTATAGTAAGTTTTAACAGCACAATTGGGCACGACTGCATTCTAGAAAACTATGTTTCTGTCATGCCTGGTGTTAATGTATCTGGTTGTATTCATTTGAAGCAAGGCACTTACATTGGAACAAATGCTGCTATTTTGCCAGGAAAAAGCCCAGAGCAATTGAAATATTTAGGTGAAAACTCCGTTATAGGTGCGGGTACTGTGGTTGTGAAACATACCGAACCGAATAAGGTATATATTGGATCACCTGCTAAGGAATTAAATCGTGACTAGAGATGTTAATAATATAATTTTGCATAAAAATGATTCAATTTTGAAAGCATTAGAGCTACTTGATTTATATGCTTTAAGAATTGTTTTAGTCGTTGATGATCATAATCAATTGATCGGAAGTATTACAGACGGTGATATTCGTAGAGGTCTTTTAAAAGGACAGGATTTACACGCAGCTGTAGAAACAATCATGCATACTAATCCTTATCGTATTGAAGAAGGTAGCTTAAATAACCGTCAGATTTTTGAGATCATGCGTGAAAAAAGTTATTTGGCATTACCAGTAATTAAGAATAATCAGCTAGTTAATATTATTACGCTTGATGATTTGATTCGTAAAAAACGTAAAGAAAATCCCGTTTTTATTATGGCTGGTGGTTTTGGTACGCGTTTACGCCCACTCACCGATACATGCCCAAAACCAATGTTACCTGTTGGTGGTAAGCCCTTACTAGAAGCCATTATCTCTAGCTTTAAAAATCAAGGCTTTTACAAATTTTATATTTCTACCCACTATTTACCAGAAGTGATTAATGAGCATTTTGGTAATGGCGAGAAGTTTGACGTACAGATTCAATATGTACATGAAAATGATCCGCTTGGAACTGGCGGTGCATTAAGTTTATTGCCAGCATCAGAGATTAAATTGCCATTCATTGTGATTAATGGTGATGTATTAACAAATATGAATTTTGAAAAATTATTGGACTTTCATGAGAAGCGTGAAGCTATTGCAACAATGTGTGTGCGAGAGTTCCAATATCAAATTCCTTATGGCGTAGTAAACTCCGAAGATAACGTAATACAAAGTATGACTGAAAAACCAAGTTATTTCTTTGATATTAATACAGGTATTTATGTCATTTCACCTGAATTGTTGGCCCAAGTTAATGCACAGTTTATTGGTATGCCAACTATCTTAGAACAGCAAATGGAAAAGAAAAATAAAGTTTTAAGCTATCCTTTACATGAATATTGGCTCGACATCGGTCATATGGAAGACTATAACCGCGCGCAAAAAGATATTGTTAATTTAGATTTTGGTAAGTTCTAATGATTGAGCAATATCGGGTTACAGCTTTGATTCCTGCTCGTGGTGGCAGTAAACGATTGCCACGTAAAAATGTAAAATTATTAGGTAATAAACCCCTAATTGCATGGTCTATAGAGACAGCCAAAGCATCTAAGTATATCGATCGGGTGATTGTATCTACTGATGACGAAGAGATTAAAGAGGTTTCTGAGTTCTATGGTGCAGAAGTGCCATTCGTGCGTCCAGAATATTTGTCACATGATCATGCATCAAGCTTCGATGTTATAAAGCATGCTATTGGTTTCTTGCAGATAAATAAGATAAATGAACTTATTGTTTTACTTCAACCTACATCTCCATTGCGTTTGGTTTCGGAATTAGACGCCGCATTAGAGTTTTTTGTTGCGAAAAGCGCTAAAGGGATAGTTTCAGTTTCTGAAACTGAGCACAGTCCAATGTGGACAAATACATTGCCAGAAAATGGCTGTATGTCTAATTTTATTCGTCCAGAGGTACAGGGGAAAAGAAGTCAGGACCTGCCTAAGTTTTTCCGTTTGAATGGTTCAATCTATATTTATGAAACTCTATCTTTGTTAGAACAAGCTAAAATATTTTTTGATGAAAGTGTGTATGGGTTTGAGACACCTTTAAAAACAGCCGTTGATATTGATACAGCTTTAGATTTTAAAATTGCAGAGGCTATTTTTAAGGATAGAATAAAATGAATTTATACATAGTTGAGTCACCGTTACAATTGCTTTGTGCATATGAAGCAATACATGTTAATAGAAATGTACCTTATCAATTACTTATACGGCAAACAGGAAGAGGGCTGAATGATAAGCATCTAATTAACTGTGCTAATCAACTAGGATTAGATTATAAAATATTTGTTTTACATGCCGATAATATATATGTGGGTTTGTTGAGAAATTTATTTTTATTATTTTGTTTATATTTTAAATATTATGAGAGAGTATATTTTGGAAGTGTTTATTCTTCAGCATTAAATTTTATAAGTTATTTTATTAGGAGGCGAGAGCTTGTATATCTTGATGATGGTGCTGCTACATTAAGAGCGCAATTCGAGATGTCAAAGAAAGAAAAAAAAGTTTGTAATTGGTTTACTTTTTTTAATATTGACCCCTTGAGTGGTCAAAAAGTGATAAAACATAATTTCGAAAAAATTAAAGAAAAAAATAAAAAAAATATTAATGAGGGGAAATATTTTATTGGTCAGCCTGTATCGGCTATGAAAGGTTTCTCGTTGGAAGATTATATGCGCTGTGTTCGTGAAATTGCAAATAAGTGTGAAAGTAATGAATTTCTTTACTATATACCTCATAGGGTTGAAAATTTAGATTTAATTAATAATATACCTAATATTAAAGTGGTTAAACCAACAGTTCCAATAGAAATTTACTTTTTGGAAAATAAAGGTTCTATTCCTAAAGAAATTTATTCTTGCTATTCCACGGCATTGATTACTTTACCCGTTTTGTTTTTAGGGATAAAAGCAACAGCTATAAAAAATAAATATATGATAAAAAATGAAATGGATTTTATGTATACATATTTTTTAATGAATAATATTAGTGTGGTCGAATTGTAAGGTAGTTAAATATGGTGGCATTAATTTTATTCCTTTCAACAACTGTTTTTTTTCCAATAGCGATATTGGTTTTATTGGTGCCATTTATTTTTATTAGAGAAACTATTATTCACAAGAGCGATATTTTTTTTTACAAAAAAGAGGTTTATGCATATATCGCAATGTTTTTTGTTGCAATAGTTGTTACTTATTTAAATATTTTTTACGGTGCTATAATTTCTAATGTTCAGGAAAATAGTATTTTGGGGAATATTCCCTACATTATATTGCTGCCAGTTGCATTTATAATTGGTAAGTTTTTAAATTTAAAAGACTTAAGGTTAATACAATATTTAATATTAATAGAAATTATTGTTGGTTGTTTTGAGTATTATCATGGTGTCCCAACTTTCTTTATGAATAAAACTCCTATTTCTGAGTTGGCCGATACTGATATTTTATATCAGAAGCGTGTTTTTGGTTTTAGTGCAAATTCAAGCAACTTGGCAGCTAAAGTTGTATATCTCGCAATAATAACTATGATGCAAATTAAATTAAATAAAAAAATTAATAAAGAGCTAATACTATTTTTAATATTTATTTTATTGGGTCTAATTGTTACATTTAATAGAACTGCAATTATTTCTATCATTATATCTGCATTTATACTATTTGGAATGTCACTTAGGGGGCTTTTCTTTATATCTATACCAATATTTGGAGGAGTAATTTATAAATGGGAGTCAATTTATGAACAATTAACAAGAGGGAAAGGAACTGTAGATCTCTCAGGAAGGGACCAAATATTTTCTTACTTTTATAATTTTTGGAGCGAGAATCTTTTATTTGGTAATTTTGGTACGAAACTCTGGTGGAATACTTCAGGGTCTATTTGGCATGCTCATAATAGTTATTTAGAGTTTCTCGCATCAAATGGCTTGTTGATAACACTATTCTTTTTTATTGCATTTTTAATATTATTTGGTCGTGGGCTATTGATTGTTCTTCCTATATTGTTTTTTTCTTTATCTCAATATGGTTTTCTTTGGGGGTTGTCATTCTACGATATCATTTTCTCGGCAATAATATATAATTACATTAAGTTCAATTTTAAAGGTGGTTAAACTATGCTGGTGTTAAAGAAGTTTGTATGTTTATTTTATTATATAATTTATAGAAATATTTTAAAGAAAACAAATAAACCAAAAATTAATGGGAGAGTTAGATTAATAGGATCTATAGAGTTTGGTAATAATAATCACTTAAATGGTGCTGAACTGCAAGGTCAAGGCGGGATTATTATAGGAGATAACTTTCACTCGGCAAAAGGGTTGGTTATCTTGACTCAGAATCATAATTGGAAAGGTAGTGCCTTACCTTATGATAATACGGTAATAAAGAAGGAGGTCGTAATTGGTGATAATGTTTGGGTTGGTATGAATGTAATTATTTTGCCAGGTGTAAAAATTGGTGAAGGCTGCATTATTCAAGCTGGATCAGTAGTAAGTAAAGATATTCCTGATTTGGCAGTTGCTGGTGGGAATCCTGCAATTGTAATTAAGCAACGGGATCATAATCACTATTATGGATTAAAGAAAATTGAAAAGTTTCATTAATGAAAGATATAAGGTTTTTCGATATGCATCTGTCCAGATGTTATCTAAGAGTCTAACTCTTTTATCAACATATATTATAGCTATGCATGCAACAAATGAAGTATTTGGTTATATTTCTTTAATTCAATCTAGTCTCGTTGTAGCAATAACCTTTCTGAGTTTTAACCTTTCTAGTGGCGTTGTTAGGTATTTTTATGAGAAAAACACGTTAAGGATTTTTAGCCGTATTAAGCCTATTATCACCTTTCTCTTTTTTTTATCGCTTTTTATTTCTATATTTTTATTTGTTTTTCTAAAAAATAGTAATTTTTTTTGGTTTTCTTTATTACCTATTATTGGGTACATAAATGGATTGCTGTTGATAGTTTCTATGCTTTCAAGAGCTAATAATAATTTATCTATTTACATGCTAGCAGAGCTCACGAGACCATTTTTTTTGATTATTGTGGCTATTATGTATATATATATGGATTTTGATATTGTTTCAATTTTTTTGCTAGCTTTGTTGCTTTCTTGTCTTTTATCATTTTTCTTATGTGTTTTTAAGTCAGAGAGTCTAATTAATAAAAATATTGAGGAAGAAAGTAGTGCTTATTTTTCTACTAAAACAATAATCATCTATACAGCACCTTTGTTTTTTGTACAAATAATGTCTTTAGTTAATAATGTTTCGGATAAATATATATTACAGCATTATATAGGGGTTGAAGAGGTTGGTTTGTATGGCAAAGCTTATTTGATTGGCTCTTCCTTGGGGCTTTTTCTTGATAGTTTAATGCTTTTGTGGACACCATTTGTTATTAAAAATAGAATTAAATTAATTGGTGGATTTTTCGGCAGGCTGCTATTGTGCTCAGTAAGCGTATGTATTTTTAGTTTGATTGTATTGTGTATAGCATATATTTCTTTTTACTTTAAAGTGGAATTTGGATTTATAAGTAATCAGCTGATTGTTATCAGTTTAATCGTCATTTCTGCATTTATCTCTAGAATAGGATACCAAATTTTAACACCTTTAATTAATGCTTATGATAAAACTAGTTGGGTTGCTAAAATATCTTTTATTAGTATGCTGTTAGGTGTTTTGTTGAATTTATTACTTATTCCAGCTATTGGGGGGTATGGGGCTGCAATAGCTACTTTTATTTCATTTATTACATAT